>NZ_KV789900.1:100035-159505 GCF_001807705.1 Klebsiella sp. HMSC25G12
GCTAGCGCGTCTACCAATTCCGCCACCTTCGCCCAGTGCGAGCAATATCTTTGTGGATTATGGTGCGAGGGGGGGGACTTGAACCCCCACGTCCGTAAGGACACTAACACCTGAAGCTAGCGCGTCTACCAATTCCGCCACCTTCGCATACCATCGACACTATGAAAGTATCGTTACCACGGAGGCGCATTCTAGTGGTTTTCGGCGGCACGTCAATAGTTAATTATGCAGGTTGTATCGATTGCTGCAAAAATGGTCGGGTTTGCCGCGAAGAAGAGCCAGCGGCACCGCAAGTGGGCCGCTGGCGCCAGAAGACGATTATTTTTTCGCCTGGCGGGTCATGATGGTGCGATAGACCTTAAACCGTCCTGTTTGGGCGATCACTTCATGGAAGCCAAATGTCTCATCCAGTACCTGGGGATACGGCAGGAAGGCGTTGGCGACAATGCGCAGTTCGCCGCCGCTGTTCAGATGGCGAACCGCGCCGCGGATCAGCGCCTGGGCCGCTTCGAGGCTGGTCTGCAGCCCATCATGGAATGGTGGGTTGGAGATGATCATGTCGAAGCGACCATTGACCTCCGAAAAGACGTTGCTGGCAAACACATCGCCTGCAAAACCATTAGCGGCAAGCGTCGCGCGGCTGGCTTCGACCGCCGGGGCGCTGACGTCGCACAGGGTCAGACGCACCTTCGGCGAATGGCTGGCCAGCACTGCGGCCAGCACGCCCGCGCCGCAGCCGACGTCCAGCACTTTCCCTTTGGTATGCGGCTCGAGAGTGGACAGCAGCAGCTGACTGCCGACGTCCAGACCGTCGCGACTAAACACGCCAGGCAGCGTTTTAATCGTCAGATTATCCAGCGCATACTCGCCCCAGAATGCTTCGGCGTCGAAGGTTGGCTGCTTTTCCAGACGACCATGGTAGAGGCCACAGCGACGGGCGCTGTCGATTTTATTCAGCGGGGCATATTCGGCCAGCATTTGCTCTGCGCTGCGAACGCCGCTACGGTTTTCCCCGACGACGAAAATATCGATTCCCACCGGCAGCAGAGAGAGCAGGTTCATCAGCTGGAACTGCGCCTCGGGTTTGTTCTTCGGCCAGTAGTAGATCAGGGTGTCGCAATCGGCGACGTCGGCGGCCTCGGCCACTAAGCTAAAACGGACGTTGTCACCCATCTGACGGTTCAGCACCTGCCAGTGGTGGAACTGTTGGGTATGAGCGCGGCTGGCCGCGGTATCCAGACGCGCAGGCAGGTCATCCTGCAGGTCACCGGCAAACAGAACGCGGGCGGACTCGAAATCATCACTGTGGCGCAGCAAGACTTCACTTGCCGGGGTAAAAGCGGACATGAAACACTCCTTCATTAAGACTGGCGCCGATTATAGTAGTTTGTTGGCGCAGATACGACGGATTTGCTATATTGCGCGCTTGTTTACCAGGAGTGTTTCGCTATGACATCCCGACGAGACTGGCAATTACAGCAGCTGGGCATTACCCAGTGGTCGCTGCGCCGACCGGGGGCGTTGCAGGGCGAAATCGCTATCTCGCTTCCTGAACATATTCGTTTGGTGATGGTGGCAGAAACCCCGCCGTCGCTGACAGAGCCGCTGATTGGCGACATATTACGCGCGCTGGCCGTGACGCCAGATCAGGTCCTGCAGCTTACCCCCGAGCGGGTGGCGATGCTGCCGCAGGACAGCCGTTGCAACAGCTGGCGGTTGGGCACAGAGGCGTCGCTGCCGCTGGCGGGCGCCCAGGTGTCCACCCCCGCTTTTGATGAACTTCAGACCAGCGCGCCTGCTCGCAGGGCGCTCTGGCAACAAATCTGCGCACATGAACACGATTTCTACCCTCAGCACGGCTGATTTATCCAACGCCTGGCAAATCGAAAAACGCTCCCACGCTTTCCCGTGGAGCGAACAGACCTTTGCCAGCAATCAGGGTGAACGTTATCTGAATTACCAACTGGCAGTGGATGGGGAAATGGCGGCATTTGCCATTACTCAGATTGTCCTTGATGAAGCGACGCTGTTTAACATCGCCGTCGACCCCGCATACCAGCGCCGTGGCCTGGGACGGGAACTGCTGGAACATGTTATCGATGAAGTTGAAAAACGCGGCGTCGTCACGCTATGGCTGGAGGTGCGCGCTTCCAACGCTGCCGCCATTGCGCTCTATGAAAGCGTAGGCTTTAACGAAGCGACCATCCGCCGCAACTACTATCCGACGGTCGACGGGCGCGAAGACGCCATTATTATGGCTCTGCCAATCAGTATGTAAGACAAGGTGATACGATGAAATGGGACTGGATTTTCTTTGATGCCGATGAAACGTTGTTTTCGTTTGATTCTTTTAGCGGCTTACAGCGGATGTTTCTCGACTACAGCGTGACATTTACCGCCGAAGATTTTCAGGACTATCAGGCCGTGAATAAGCCGCTGTGGGTGGATTATCAAAACGGCGTCATCACCTCGCTGCAGCTGCAGCACCAGCGCTTTGACAGCTGGGCGGAACGTTTGAATGTTAAGCCGGGTGAGCTCAACGACGCGTTTATGAATGCGATGGCGGAAATCTGTGCCCCGCTGCCGGGGGCGGTCTCGCTGCTTAACGCGCTGCAGGGCAAGGTCAGGATGGGCATCATCACCAACGGTTTTACCTCGCTGCAGCAGACTCGTCTGGAACGCACAGGTTTACGCGATCACTTTGATTTACTGATTATTTCTGAAGAAGTCGGCGTCGCCAAGCCGGATGCGCGCATCTTCGATTACGCGCTGGAGCAGGCGGGTAATCCACCGCGCTCGCGAGTACTGATGGTCGGTGATACCGCTGAGTCGGATATCCGCGGCGGCGTAAATGCCGGCCTGGCGACCTGCTGGCTGAATGCGCACCAGCAAACGCTGCCGGTAGACCTGCAGCCCGACTGGACGGTGACCTCGTTAAGCGAACTGGAGCAGCTCCTGTGTAAACACTGATTGCCTCCCCCCCATTGATGGGTAAAATAGCCGCAATTTTTCGTATTCCACATGCGCAGCCCGTTGCTGCGTTTACTTAGAAGATTAATTATGACTTTGTCTCCTTATCTGCAAGAGGTGGCCAAACGCCGCACTTTTGCCATTATTTCTCACCCGGATGCCGGTAAGACCACCATCACCGAAAAGGTGCTGCTGTTCGGACAGGCGATTCAGACCGCCGGTACCGTAAAAGGCCGTGGCTCCAGCCAGCATGCAAAGTCCGACTGGATGGAGATGGAAAAGCAGCGTGGGATCTCAATCACCACCTCGGTGATGCAGTTCCCGTATCACGACTGCCTGGTGAACCTGCTGGATACGCCGGGGCACGAAGACTTCTCCGAAGATACCTACCGTACTCTGACGGCGGTTGACTGCTGTCTGATGGTGATCGACGCGGCGAAAGGCGTTGAAGACCGGACCCGTAAGCTGATGGAAGTTACCCGTCTGCGCGACACGCCGATCCTCACCTTTATGAACAAACTCGACCGTGATATCCGCGATCCGATGGAGTTGCTGGATGAAGTTGAGAATGAGCTGAAAATCGGCTGCGCGCCGATTACCTGGCCTATCGGCTGCGGCAAGCTGTTCAAAGGCGTTTATCATCTCTACAAAGATGAAACCTACCTGTATCAGACCGGTAAAGGCCACACTATTCAGGAAGTGCGCATCGTGAAGGGGCTCAACAACCCGGAACTCGACGCAGCGGTGGGGGAAGACCTGGCGCAGCAGTTGCGCGACGAGCTGGAGCTGGTGCAGGGCGCGTCAAACGAGTTCGATAAAGATCTGTTCCTGGCGGGCGAAATCACCCCGGTGTTCTTCGGGACTGCGTTAGGTAACTTCGGCGTTGACCATATGCTGGATGGCCTGGTGGAGTGGGCGCCGGCGCCGATGCCGCGTAACACCGACACGCGTGAAGTCACCGCCACGGAAGAGAAATTTACCGGCTTCGTGTTTAAAATTCAGGCCAACATGGACCCGAAACACCGCGACCGTGTGGCTTTCATGCGCGTGGTGTCCGGCAAATATGAAAAAGGCATGAAGCTGCGTCAGGTGCGTATCGGTAAAGACGTCGTGATTTCCGACGCGCTGACCTTTATGGCCGGCGACCGTTCTCACGTTGAAGAAGCGTATCCGGGCGATATTATCGGCCTGCATAACCACGGCACCATTCAGATTGGCGATACCTTCACCCAGGGCGAGATGATGAAGTTCACCGGTATTCCGAACTTCGCACCGGAACTGTTCCGTCGTATTCGCCTGAAGGATCCGCTGAAGCAGAAACAGCTGCTGAAAGGGCTGGTTCAGCTCTCTGAAGAGGGCGCGGTACAGGTCTTCCGTCCGATCGCCAATAACGACCTGATCGTCGGCGCCGTTGGTGTGCTGCAGTTTGACGTGGTGGTAGCGCGTCTGAAAAGCGAATACAACGTGGAAGCGATTTACGAATCGGTCAACGTGGCCACCGCGCGCTGGGTTGAATCCACGGATGTGAAGAAATTCGAAGAGTTCAAACGTAAAAACGAAGTTCAGCTGGCGCTGGATGGCGGCGATAATCTGACCTATATCGCCCCGACAATGGTCAACCTGAACCTGACGCAGGAGCGTTATCCTGACGTGGTGTTCCGCAAAACGCGCGAGCACTAATCCCTGATGAAGCGCGGCATAGCCCGCGCTTTTTTCTTTCCAAGCTCGCGTTTCCCTCCTTCTGGAAAGTTCTTAAAACACCGCTAATTCGTCTGTTTTTTGTCCATATCATCCGCAACCCCTTCGTCTGTCTACTATATTTAATTCGTGATTTTAAAAATGCTGGCGTAATTCACTGCTTTCAGACGCCAGCGCTGGTGAAAAAACGAGGACATCACGATGACCAGACTAAAGAATGCCAATATGTTGCTGGCGCTCTTCTTAGGCTTAGCCGCGTTGAACGCCTCGGCAGAGACGGAAAAAACAACGGTAGACAGTGCGAAGTCGGCTGCCAGCAATGCGGGAGAGGCGGTAGACAATTCGATTAATAAAGTCGGCGATTTTATGGATGACAGCACCATTACCGCGCGGGTAAAAGCGGCGTTGATCGACCATAAAGATATTAACTCCGGCGATATTTCGGTGAAAACGGAGAATAAAGTGGTCACCCTCAGCGGCGACGTCACCAGTACTGAACAGAAAAGTCAGGCACTGAGCGTAGCGAAAGGGGTCGAAGGCGTCTCGCACGTTAACGACAAGCTGACGGTCCATCATAAATCATCGAGCGAGACGGCGACGCTGAAAGGCTATGCCGGGGATACCGCCATTACCAGCGAAGTGAAAGCCAAGCTGCTGGCGGATGACATTGTCCCTTCGCGCAATGTGAAAGTCGAAACCAACGCCGGCGCGGTGCATCTGACCGGTACGGTGGCTTCCGCGGCGCAGGCGGAGCGTGCGGCAGAGATTGCGAAAGCGGTCTCCGGCGTGAAAAGCGTCCGCAACGATCTTAGCGTTAAGTAAATCGAGTTATTAACAAAAGTGTTGTCTGGCCAAGGTTGCCGAACGAATAGCAGCATCCTCTGAGCGATGAGCTATACAGAAAGGGTGCGCAAACCGCTGTTCACCGTCCATTATGGTAAGGAGAAAAGTATGTTTCGATGGGGAATTATTTTTCTGGTCATTGCATTAATTGCTGCGGCCCTGGGCTTTGGTGGTCTGGCGGGTACTGCCGCTGGCGCCGCGAAAATCGTCTTTGTCGTCGGGATTATCCTGTTCCTGGTGAGCCTGTTTACAGGACGCAGACGTCCTTAGGTGGCCCGCGATGCGGGCGATGCTGAAGCCTGAGCATTTTTACTGACACGTCATCTTACACAAAGCCAGTCCTGCGGACTGGCTTTCGCGGTTTAAGCGATGGGCAAATTGCGTTACCTTGTCAGGAGAAGACCAATCGAACAGGAAAGCAGGGTGGGGCAACGCATTCCCGTCACGCTGGGCAATATCGCCCCGCTGGCGGTTAAACCCTTCCGACCAGGTAAGCTGGCGCTGGTATGCGAAGGCGGGGGACAGCGAGGGATTTTTACTGCCGGGGTGCTGGACGAATTTATGCGCGCCGGATTTAACCCCTTTGATCTGATGTTGGGGACCTCCGCCGGCGCGCAAAACCTCTCCGCCTACATGTGTAATCAGCAAGGCTATGCCCGCAAAGTTATCACCCGCTACACCACCTCACGCCAGTTTTTCGATCCGATGCGCTTTGTGCGCGGCGGCAACCTTATCGATCTCGACTGGCTGGTGGAGGCCACTTCGCAGCAGATGCCGCTGGCCATGAATTATGCTGAAGCGCAGTTCGCGTTGGGGAAAGAGCTGTGGCTGTGCGCCTGCCGCGGTGACGATTACTCTGCCAGCTATTTTTCGCCGACGCCGCAAACGTGGCTGGACCTGATCCGCGCCTCCAGCGCCATCCCCGGCTTTTATCGCAGCGGCGTGTTGCTCGACGGCGTCAGCTACCTTGACGGCGGCGTCAGCGATGCGATCCCGGTGCAGGAGGCGGCCCGCCGCGGCGCGCAGACCATCGTGGTGATCCGTACCGTCCCCTCGCAGATGTTTTATACCCCGCAGTGGTTTAAGCGGATGGAGCGCTGGCTGGGGGAGAGCAGCCTGCAGCCGCTGGTCAATCTGGTGCACCACCACGAAAACACTTACCGCGCTATCCAGCAGTTCATCGAGAAGCCACCCGGCAAGCTGCGGATCTTCGAAATCTACCCGCAGCGGCCATTGCGCAGTATGGCGCTTGGCAGTCGATTGCCGGCGCTGCTGGAGGACTACAAAACCGGACGTCAGTGTGGCCGCTATTTCCTGGCGACGGTGGGTAAACTGCTGGCCGACCAGCCGCCGCTGCTGCGCCATGCGCCGCGTATTGCCCGGCCTGCGCCGGTGGTGGTGCCGCCCGTACCGGTGGCCAATGAAGCGCCTCAGGCGACTGTCATTCCTGCACCGCAGGCGAATGACGCCAGCTTTGATCATGAGGATCTGGCATGAGCCACCGTTTTATCGATACCCACTGCCACTTCGATTTTCCTCCCTTCGCCGAGGATGAAACCGCCAGCCTTGCGCGCGCGGCCCAGGTCGGTGTCGGGCAGATCATTGTCCCGGCCATCTCCGCTGCGCGTTTTAACCGGGTGCTGGCGCTGGCGGCGCAGCATGAGGCGCTGTACGCCGCGCTGGGCATGCATCCGATCGTCATTGAGCAGCATGCCGATGAGGGGCTGGCGCAGCTGGAGAGGTGTCTGTCCCTGCGTCCGCCAAAACTGGTGGCGGTGGGGGAGATTGGCCTCGATCTCTATCGCGACGATCCGCAGTTTGACCGCCAGCAAGCGCTGCTGGAGGAGCAACTGAGGCTGGCGAAGCGTTACGATCTGCCGGTGATCCTCCACTCCCGACGTACCCACGATAAGCTGGCGATGCTACTGAAAAAACATGCCCTGCCGCGCACCGGCGTGGTACATGGCTTCGCCGGCAGCCTGCAGCAGGCCGAGCGCTTCGTTCAGCTCGGCTATAAGATTGGCGTTGGCGGCACTATTACCTATCCGCGCGCCAGCAAAACCCGCGAAGTGATGGCGCGTCTGCCGCTTTCCGCGCTGCTGCTGGAGACCGATGCGCCGGATATGCCGCTGAATGGTTTTCAGGGTCAGCCCAACCGCCCTGAACAGGTGGCGCGCGTATTTGACGCGCTATGTGAACTGCGCGCGGAATCGGCACCGATGATTGAAGCCGCGGTGATGGCGAATACAAAAAGCCTCTTTTCCGCGCTGGCAGGCTAAGCCTCTCCTTTTCTGCCCGAGACGAAGCAGGCCTCGATTTTGGCCTGCTGTGATAATTCCATCATTTTTTGTCCATCTAAAATTCTTTATATCTCAATAATAAACTGTTGTTTATGGCGACAATGTGCACAAATTGTGCGCCGTGGCGTCGAGAAACTTCAGTAGTATATGTTAGAATAATAACATCATCACTCACTGCGCTTTGCCGGTTATGCTTAAACAGGACGTACAGGTCAGCGTCGCGATAGTGAATGATTAATTGTGACTTGCATCACATCACAGTAATGCAAATTAGTAAGTAGTTTTCATTAACTGTGATGAATGTCGAAGTGTAACAGCGAGTGGATGTTACAATAGTAACAGACTCGCAAGGTGAACAAACTATTGATCCGGCATGACGCCGGCGGAGTATGAAATGACTGATTTAAAAGCAAGCAGCCTGCGCGCGTTAAAACTGATGGACCTGACCACCCTGAATGACGACGACACCAATGAGAAAGTCATTGCCCTGTGTCATCAGGCGAAAACCCCGGTGGGTAACACTGCGGCGGTGTGTATCTACCCGCGCTTCATCCCGATTGCCCGTAAAACGCTGAACGAGCAAGGAACGCCGGATATTCGCATCGCCACGGTCACCAACTTCCCGCACGGTAATGACGATATCGACATTGCGCTGGCGGAAACCCGCGCAGCGATCGCTTACGGTGCCGATGAAGTGGACGTGGTCTTCCCGTACCGCGCGCTGATCGCCGGCAACGAGCAGGTCGGTTTCGAGCTGGTGAAAGCCTGTAAAGAGGCCTGCGCGGCGGCCAACGTGCTGCTGAAAGTGATCATCGAAACCGGTGAGCTGAAAGAAGAAGCGCTGATCCGCAAAGCGTCTGAAATCTCTATCAAGGCAGGCGCTGACTTTATCAAGACTTCGACCGGTAAAGTGCCGGTGAATGCGACGCCGGAAAGCGCGCGCATCATGATGGAAGTGATCCGCGATATGGGCGTTGAGAAAACCGTTGGCTTCAAGCCTGCCGGCGGCGTACGCAGCGCGGAAGATGCGCAGCAGTTCCTGGCGATCGCTGATGAACTGTTCGGCGCCGACTGGGCCGATTCTCGTCACTATCGTTTTGGCGCATCCAGCCTGCTGGCTAGCCTGTTGAAAGCGCTGGGTCACGGCGACGGCAAGAGCGCCAGCAGCTACTAATCCCTTGATTTGCCGGATGGCGCTGCGCTTATCCGGCCTACGAATGGATGCCTGTAGGCCGGATAAGGCGCTCGCGCCGTCATCCGGCAATTTATTCTCTTTGGGAGGTTACCGTGTTTCTCGCACAAGAAATTATTCGTAAAAAACGTGATGGTCATGCATTAAGCGATGAAGAGATCCGCTTTTTCATCAACGGCATCCGCGACAATACTATCTCAGAAGGGCAGATCGCCGCGCTGGCGATGACCATTTTCTTCCACGATATGTCCATGCCGGAGCGTGTTTCGCTGACCATGGCGATGCGGGATTCCGGCACCGTTCTCAACTGGAAAAGCCTTAACCTCAACGGCCCGATCGTCGATAAACACTCCACCGGCGGCGTGGGTGACGTGACCTCGCTGATGTTGGGGCCAATGGTGGCCGCCTGCGGCGGTTATGTACCGATGATCTCCGGGCGTGGCCTCGGCCATACCGGCGGTACGCTGGATAAACTGGAAGCGATCCCGGGCTTCGATATCTTCCCGGACGACAACCGCTTCCGCGAGATTATTAAAGATGTCGGCGTGGCGATTATCGGGCAGACCAGCTCGCTTGCTCCGGCCGACAAACGTTTCTATGCCACCCGCGATATTACCGCGACGGTGGATTCCATCCCGCTGATTACCGCCTCGATTCTGGCCAAGAAACTGGCGGAAGGGCTGGACGCGCTGGTGATGGACGTCAAAGTCGGCAGCGGCGCCTTTATGCCGACTTATGAACTCTCTGCTGCGCTGGCCGAAGCGATCGTGGGTGTTGCCAACGGCGCCGGCGTGCGTACCACCGCGCTGCTGACCGATATGAATCAGGTGCTGGCATCCAGCGCCGGCAACGCCGTTGAAGTTCGCGAAGCGGTGCAGTTCCTGACCGGCGAATATCGCAACCCACGCCTGTTCGACGTGACGATGGCGCTGTGTGTGGAAATGCTGATCTCCGGCAAGCTGGCGGCGGATGACGCTGAGGCGCGCGCGAAGCTGCAGGCGGTGCTGGATAACGGTAAAGCGGCGGAAGTCTTTGGCCGCATGGTCGCGGCGCAGAAAGGGCCGACCGACTTTGTCGAGAATTATGATCATTATCTGCCGACGGCGATGCTGAGCAAAGCGGTCTATGCTGATACCGAAGGTTTTATCAGCGCGATGGATACTCGCGCGCTGGGAATGGCAGTGGTTTCTATGGGCGGCGGCCGCCGCCAGGCATCAGATACCATTGACTATAGCGTTGGCTTTACCGATATGGCGCGTCTGGGTGACCACGTTGACGGACAGCGTCCGCTGGCGGTGATCCATGCCAAAGACGAGAACAGCTGGCAGGAGGCCGCGAAAGCGGTCAAAGCGGCCATTAAACTGGACGATAAAGCCCCGGAAATTACACCGACAGTCTATCGCCGCATCACTGAATAGCGATATACTGATCTGATCGCTTTTTTGCAGCGCAAGATGTATGGAGAACAAGATGAAACGTGCATTTATCATGGTGCTGGACTCCTTTGGGATTGGTGCAACGGAAGACGCTGACCGCTTTGGCGACGTCGGCGCCGATACGATGGGCCACATTGCGGAAGCCTGCGCCAAAGGCGAGGCTGACAATGGCCGCAAGGGCCCGCTGAATTTACCGAACCTGACCCGTCTGGGTCTGGTGAAAGCGCATGAAGGTTCTACCGGTAAAATTGCCGCCGGAATGGATGGCAATGCCGAAGTGATTGGTGCCTATGCCTGGGCGCATGAACTCTCTTCTGGTAAAGATACGCCGTCCGGTCACTGGGAAATCGCCGGTGTGCCGGTGCTGTTTGACTGGGGCTACTTTAGCGACCATGAAAACAGCTTCCCGCAGGAGCTGCTGGATAAGCTGGTGAAGCGTGCGAACCTGCCGGGCTACCTCGGCAACAGCCACTCCTCCGGGACGGTGATCCTCGATCAGCTCGGCGAAGAACATATGAAAACCGGGAAACCGATCTTCTATACCTCCGCTGACTCAGTGTTCCAGATCGCCTGTCACGAAGAGACCTTTGGCCTCGACAAGCTGTATGAGCTGTGCGAAATCGCGCGTGAAGAGCTGACCGAAGGCGGCTATAACATTGGCCGCGTCATCGCCCGTCCGTTTATCGGCGACAAAGCCGGTAACTTCCAGCGTACCGGCAACCGTCACGATCTGGCGGTCGAACCGCCGGCGCCGACCGTGTTGCAGAAGCTGGTTGACGAGAAGAACGGCCACGTGGTGTCCGTGGGTAAAATCGCCGACATCTACGCCAACTGCGGCATCACTAAGAAAGTGAAAGCCACCGGGCTGGACGCGCTGTTCGACGCGACCATCAAAGAGATGAAGGAAGCGGGCGACGAGACCATCGTCTTCACTAACTTCGTCGACTTTGACTCCTCCTGGGGCCACCGTCGCGATGTCGCCGGCTACGCGGCGGGTCTGGAGCTGTTTGATCGCCGTCTGCCGGAGCTGATGGAGCTGGTTGGCGAAGACGACATTCTGATCCTCACCGCCGACCACGGCTGTGACCCGACCTGGACCGGTACCGACCATACCCGCGAGCATATTCCGGTGCTGGTGTACGGCCCGAAAGTGAAACCGGGTTCGCTCGGTCACCGTGAAACCTTCGCGGATATCGGCCAGACTATTGCGAAATACTTTGGTACGTCTGACATGGAATATGGCAAAGCCATGTTCTGAGGTCATTGCCCGGTGGCGCACAGCGATCCGGGCCTACGATTTGTAGGCCGGGTAAGGCGTAGCCGCCACCCGGCAAAAACAACAATGTAAAAGGAACTGAAGATGGCAACTCCTCACATTAACGCAGAAATGGGCGATTTCGCTGACGTCGTTTTGATGCCGGGCGACCCGCTGCGCGCGAAGCACATTGCAGAAACCTTCCTTGAAGACGTGCGTGAAGTGAACAACGTGCGCGGCATGCTGGGCTTCACCGGTACTTATAAAGGCCGCAAAATCTCCGTGATGGGCCACGGGATGGGTATCCCGTCCTGCTCAATCTACACCAAGGAGCTGATCACCGATTTCGGCGTGAAGAAAATCATCCGCGTGGGCTCCTGCGGCGCGGTGCGTGAAGATGTCAAACTGCGTGACGTGGTGATCGGCATGGGCGCGTGCACCGACTCTAAAGTGAACCGTCTGCGTTTCAAAGACCATGATTTCGCGGCGATTGCCGATTTCGGCATGGTGCGTAACGCGGTAGACGCGGCGAAAGCGCTGGGCGTTGACGCGCGCGTAGGCAACATCTTCTCCGCTGACCTGTTCTATACGCCAGACCCGTCCATGTTCGACGTGATGGAAAAATACGGCATCCTGGGCGTGGAAATGGAAGCGGCCGGGATCTACGGCGTGGCGGCAGAATTCGGCGCGAAAGCGCTGACCATCTGCACAGTCTCCGACCACATCCGTACTCACGAGCAGACCACTGCCGCTGAACGTCAGACGACCTTCAACGATATGATCAAAATCGCACTGGAATCGGTACTGCTGGGCGATAAAGAATAAGACCTGTTGTGCCGGGTGGCGGCTTCGCCTGACCCGGCCTACGGTTTTCCAGGCCCGCTAAGCGCAGCGGGCTTTTTTATTAGCGCACCGCGCCGGCCATCCACGCCGACAGTTCTTTGAGTTCCGCTTCCTGCTCCGGGAAATCGCCGACCAGCGCCTCACACTGCTGCAGCAAGACTTCCGCCCGATACTGACAGCCAACTAAGCGTGCCGCCAGGGCCTCCAGCGGCGCCGGGTTCAGGCTATCGGTAAAGGCTTGCGTGCGGGTGATATGGCCTTTCTCGACGTCAAAATGCAGCTCAACGCCGCCCCAGCGAAAGCGCTCGTCCAGCAGATGAGAGAAGGCCGGCGCCTGGCCGAAGTTCCACTCCCAGCTGCTCTGGCGGGCGAAGGTCTCGGCAAAATTCGGCAGGTCCGGCGTGTTGTCCGGGGAGATCACCTCGGCGTCCACCCGTTCGCCGTAATGGCTGAAGAACGCCTCCTGAATCGCCTCGCAAATGTGCTGATGGGTAATGCCCGGCAGCAGCTCAACCAGGTTCGCCACGCGACCGCGCACCGAGGTAATGCCTTTGGCCTGTAGCTTTTTCTGGTCCGGGTTAAGGTAGTTAGCGAGGCGACTTAAATCGGCATTCAGCAGCAGGGTGCCGTGATGGAAACCGCGGTCGATGGTCTCGCGATAGGCGGATCCAGACACTTTGCGGTCGCCGCTGTCGGTTTTGACCACCAGATCGTTGCGCCCGGAGGCTTCGGCGGTTACGCCGAGTGAATTGAGCGCCGCCAGCACGATAGCGGTGGAGACGGTTTTGTCGTACTCCGGTTTGCCTGCCATAAAGGTAAAGCAGGTATTGCCGAGGTCGTGGAACACCGCGCCGCCGCCGCTGCTGCGACGGGCCAGCCGCACGTGATCTTCCTCCATGCGGCGAGTATTACACTCCTTCCACGGATTCTGCGCGCGGCCGATGACCACGGTATCGGCATTGCGCCACAGGAACAGCACCCGCTGGGTGGCGGGCATCTGGCGGAAAATACACTCTTCGACCGCCAGGTTGAACCACGGGTCGTAAGAGTCAGAGAGCAGGAGGCGCAATGTGGACATTATAGATTTCCTTTCTTTTCATCGTCTTCATCCTCAACCGGCTTGTTGGCGGTGAGCAGGAAGGGCGATTGCTGCCAGCGGGTGCGTTTACCCTGCAGCAGCGTGCGGGTTAGCACCACGCCGATAGCCAGGGACAGTAACAGCATCAGGCGTAATATATTGGTGGTATTATCCACCTGCTTCGCCTCGGTCGCCAGGGTATGAGTATCGAGGGTCAGACGCAGGTAGCCCAGCGGGCCGTTTTTTCCCGGAACCGGCTCGACAATCTGCTGGTTGAAGTAGCCGCCGGCTTTTTTGCCATCCAGCGCCAGCCGGTCGCGAACCTCGACGCTTTCGCCAGAGCGTGCCACCAGGTCGCCCTGTTCGTCATACACGCCGGCGTCCAGTACGCGGCTGTTATGGGTCAGCTGCGTCAACAGTTGATTAATGCGCTTCTCGTCCGGTGTTTCGCTGCGCATCAGCGGCACGAGATTCAGTACCACCTGCTGCGCCAGCGTGCGGGCCAGCTCTTCCAGCTGCGGATTGCGTTGTTTCTGACTGTTCTGACTGAACCACGAGGCGCCCTGCATCAGTGCGACGAGCAGCGCCAGACAGATAAGGACAATGACCGCACGATGCAGCCGGAATTTCAGTTTTGCGCGAACCATATTCCACCTTTGAAAATTTGCAGCTTAATGTTGCCAGAAGCGCTGGTTACAAGGTAGCCTCATGCGTTATTTTCCTCGCCTGAATGAAGAGATGTGGAGCCGTAATGCCTAACAGTTTGACCTGGTGCGACCTGCCTGAAGACGTTTCCCTGTGGCCTGGGTTGCCGCTTTCCCTGAGCGGCGATGAGGTCATGCCGCTGGATTATCACGCCGGGCGCAGCGGCTGGCTGCTGTACGGGCGTGGGCTGAATAAGCGCCGTCTGACGGACTGGCAGCGCGAGCTGGGCGCCGCGTTAGTGATCGTTGCCTCCTGGGTGGTCGAGGATTACCAGGTGATCCGCCTGGCCGGTTCGCTGACTCCCCGTGCGACGCGACTGGCGCATGAGGCGGGGCTGGACGTCGCGCCATTGGGTAAAATCCCCCATCTGCGCACCCCAGGGCTACTGGTGATGGATATGGACTCCACGGCGATCCAGATCGAATGCATCGATGAGATTGCGAAACTGGCTGGCACCGGCGAGCTGGTCTCGGAAGTGACCGAGCGGGCGATGCGTGGGGAGCTGGACTTCACCGCCAGCCTGCGCCAGCGCGTGGCGACGCTGAAAGATGCGGATGCCAGTATTTTGCTGCAGGTGCGCGACGCGCTGCCGCTGATGCCGGGCCTGGCACAGCTGGTGCTCAAGCTGGAAACGTTAGGCTGGAAAGTGGCGATCGCCTCCGGCGGCTTCACCTTCTTTGCGGAGTACCTGCGCGACAAGCTGCATCTCGACGCGGTGTTCGCCAATGAGCTGGAGATCCGCGACGGCAAGCTCACCGGCAACGTGCTCGGCGATATCGTCGATGCGAAATATAAAGCCAATACGCTGCGCAAGCTGGCGGAAAAGTATGAGATCCCAACGGCGCAAACCGTGGCTATCGGTGACGGTGCCAACGACCTGCCGATGATTAAGGCGGCAGGCCTCGGCATCGCCTATCACGCGAAGCCTAAAGTGAATGAACAGGCGGAAGTAACTATCCGTCACGCTGACCTGATGGGGGTATTCTGTATTCTCTCGGGCAGCATGAACCAAAAGTAAGAGGTAAACGTGGCGAAAGCTCCAAAACGCGCATTTGTCTGTAATGAATGTGGTGCGGATTATCCGCGCTGGCAGGGGCAGTGCAGCGCCTGCCATGCCTGGAACACCATCACCGAGATGCGCATCGCCGCGTCGCCGCAGGTGGCGAGAAACGAGCGTCTTTCAGGCTATGCCGGTAACGCCGGCGTGTCGAAGGTGCAGAAGCTGTCAGATATTAGCCTGGAGGCGCTGCCGCGTTTCTCCACCGGCTTTAAAGAGTTTGACCGCGTGCTGGGCGGCGGCGTAGTGCCGGGCAGCGCGATCCTGATTGGCGGCAACCCCGGCGCCGGGAAATCGACGCTGCTGCTGCAAACCCTCTGCAAACTTGCGGAGGGGATGAAAACCCTGTACGTCACCGGGGAGGAGTCCCTGCAACAGGTGGCGATGCGCGCCCATCGTCTCGGGTTGCCGACGGCCAACCTGAACATGCTCTCGGAAACCAGCATTGAGCAGATCTGTCAGATCGCCGATGAGGAAAAGCCGCAGCTGATGGTGATCGACTCCATCCAGGTGATGCATATGGCCGACGTGCAGTCGTCGCCGGGCAGTGTCGCCCAGGTACGTGAAACCGCGGCTTATTTGACGCGCTTTGCTAAAACTCGCGGCGTGGCGATTGTGATGGTCGGCCACGTCACCAAAGATGGCTCGCTGGCCGGTCCGAAGGTGCTGGAGCACTGTATCGACTGCTCGGTGCTGCTGGACGGGGATGCCGATTCCCGTTTCCGCACGTTACGTAGCCACAAAAACCGCTTTGGCGCGGTCAATGAACTCGGCGTTTTCGCCATGACCGAGCAGGGCCTGCGCGAAGTCAGCAACCCCTCCGCTATCTTCCTTAGCCGGGGAGATGAAATCACCTCCGGCAGTTCGGTGATGGTGGTCTGGGAAGGGACCCGCCCGCTGCTGGTGGAGATCCAGGCGCTGGTGGATCACTCGATGATGTCCAACCCGCGCCGCGTGGCGGTGGGGCTGGAACAGAACCGTCTGGCGATCCTGCTGGCGGTGCTGCATCGTCACGGTGGTCTGCAGATGGCCGATCAGGACGTCTTCGTCAACGTGGTTGGCGGGGTGAAGGTCACCGAAACCAGCGCTGACCTGGCGCTGCTGCTGGCGATGGTTTCCAGCCTGCGCGATCGCCCGCTGCCACAGGATCTGGTGGTCTTTGGCGAAGTCGGGCTGGCCGGGGAAATTCGCCCGGTGCCGAGCGGTCAGGAGCGTATATCCGAAGCGGCGAAGCATGGTTTCCGCCGCGCCATCGTCCCGGCGGCCAATGTGCCGAAAAAAGTACCGGAAGGCATGCAAATCTTTGGTGTGAAAAAGCTTTCAGACGCGCTAAGCGTTTTTGACGACTTATAATAAGTTAAAAGGAGATTAGCGATGTCGTCATTTGACTATTTAAAAAGCGCCATTAAGCAGAAAGGTTGTACCCTGCAGCAGGTGGCGGAAGCCAGCGGAATGACCAAGGGGTATCTCAGCCAGCTGCTGAATGCCAAAATCAAAAGCCCGAGCGCGCAGAAGCTTGAAGCGCTGCATCGTTTCCTCGGGCTGGAGTTTCCCCGCCGGCAGAAAAGCGTCGGGGTGGTGTTTGGTAAGTTTTACCCGCTGCATACCGGGCATATCTACCTGATACAGCGCGCCTGTAGCCAGGTCGATGAGCTGCATATCATCATGGGCTATGACGATACCCGCGACCGCGAGCTGTTTGAAGAGAGCGCCATGTCGCAGCAGCCGACGGTGCCTGACCGCCTGCGCTGGCTGCTGCAGACCTTTAAATATCAGAAGAATATTCGCATCCACGCCTTCAATGAAGAGGGGATGGAGCCCTATCCGCATGGCTGGGACGTCTGGAGCCATGGGATCCGCGCTTTTATGAGTGAAAAAGGGATCGAGCCGAACCGGATCTATACCTCGGAAGAGGCCGATGCGCCGCAGTACCTTGAGCATCTGGGGATCGAGACGGTGCTTATCGATCCTAAGCGGACCTTTATGAATATTAGCGGCGGGCAGATCCGCGAGAACCCGTTCCGCTACTGGGAATATATTCCGACGGAAGTGAAACCGTTCTTTGTGCGGACGGTGGCGATCCTCGGCGGCGAGTCGAGCGGTAAATCGACGCTGGTCAATAAGCTCGCCAATATCTTCAATACCACCAGCGCCTGGGAGTATGGTCGGGATTATGTCTTTTCGCATCTTGGCGGCGATGAGATGGCGCTCCAGTATTCGGATTACGATAAAATTGCCCTCGGACATGCGCAGTATATTGATTTTGCAGTGAAATACGCCAACAAGGTGGCGTTTATCGATACCGACTTCGTCAGCACTCAGGCCTTCTGCCTGAAGTACGAGGGGCGTGAGCACCCGTTCGTGCAGGCGCTGATTGATGAATACCGTTTCGACCTGGTGATCCTGCTGGAGAACAATACCCCGTGGGTGGCCGATGGGTTACGCAGCCTTGGGAGTTCGGTGGATCGTAAAGAGTTTCAGTCGCTGCTGGTGTCGCTGCTGAAAGAGAACGAGATCGAATTCGTCCATGTGAAGGAGTCGGACTACGATGCCCGGTTCCTGCGCTGCGTTGAGCTGGTGAAGCAGCTGATGGGCGAGCAGGGGTAGGTCCTCTGCGGGCTGTTGCCCTCACCCCAACCCTCTCCCGGTGGGAGAGGGAGCAAACCCTAAAAAAGGCAACTTGCGTTGCCTTTTTGCATTTACCTTGCCCTCACCCCAACCCTCTCCCAATGGGAGAGGGAGCAAACCCTAAAAAAGGCAACCGAAGTTGCCTTTTTGCGTTTTATTTCGCGATACGCTTGTACTTGATTCGCTTCGGCTCCAGCGCGTCGGCGCCGAGGGTGCGTTTCTTATACTCTTCGTATTCGGTAAAGTTACCTTCGAAGAACTCAACCTTACCTTCATCCTGGTAATCCAGAATGTGGGTGGCAATACGGTCAAGGAACCAGCGGTCGTGCGAGATAACCATCGCGCAGCCCGGGAACTCCAGCAGGGCGTTTTCCAGCGCGCGCAGGGTTTCGATATCCAGGTCGTTGGTTGGTTCATCGAGCAGCAGGACGTTACCGCCGACCTGCAGCAGTTTCGCCAGGTGCAGACGACCACGCTCACCGCCGGACAGCTCGCCAACGCGTTTACCCTGGTCGACGCCTTTGAAGTTAAAGCGGCCCACGTAGGCGCGGCTCGGCATCTCGGTGTTGCCGATCTTCATGATATCCAGGCCGCCGGATACTTCTTCCCACACGGTCTTGCTGTTGTCCATCGCGTCGCGGAACTGATCGACGGAGGCCAGCTTAACGGTTTCACCCAGGGTGATGGTGCCGGAATCTGGCTGCTCCTGGCCGGACATCATACGGAACAGGGTGGATTTACCCGCGCCGTTCGGACCGATGATGCCGACGATAGCGCCTTTCGGTACCGAGAAGCTCAGATCGTCAATCAGCACGCGGTCGCCGTAAGATTTGCGCAGATGGCTGACTTCCAGAACTTTATCGCCCAGACGCGCGCCTGGCGGAATGAACAGTTCGTTAGTCTCGTTGCGTTTCTGGTATTCGACGTTGTTAAGCTCTTCAAAGCGCGCCAGACGGGCTTTGCCCTTGGACTGACGGCCTTTCGCGCCCTGGCGAACCCACTCAAGCTCTTTCTCGATGGATTTACGACGCGCCGCTTCCTGAGAAGCTTCCTGCGCCAGACGCTGATCTTTCTGCTCCAGCCAGGAGGAGTAGTTGCCTTCCCACGGAATACCTTCGCCGCGGTCAAGTTCGAGGATCCAGCCGGCGACGTTGTCGAGGAAGTAACGGTCGTGGGTAATCGCCACCACAGTGCCTTCGAAATCGTGCAGGAAGCGTTCCAGCCAGGCGACGGACTCGGCGTCCAGGTGGTTAGTCGGTTCGTCGAGCAGCAGCATATCTGGTTTTTCCAGCAGCAGGCGGCACAGCGCGACGCGGCGGCGTTCACCACCGGAAAGATTCGCGATTTTTGCATCCCAGTCCGGCAGGCGCAGGGCATCGGCCGCGCGCTCCAGCTGCACGTTCAGGTTGTGGCCGTCGTGCGCCTGGATAATCTCTTCGAACTTGCCTTGCTGGGCGGCAAGCTTATCGAAGTCCGCATCCGGCTCGGCGTATTTGGCATACACTTCGTCCAGACCCTTCAGCGCGTTAACCACTTCGGCGACCGCTTCTTCAACGGACTCGCGCACGGTGTGCTCCGGGTTGAGCTGCGGCTCCTGCGGCAGGTAGCCGATTTTGATGCCAGGCTGCGGACGCGCTTCACCTTCGATCTCGGTGTCGATACCGGCCATGATGCGCAGCAGGGTAGACTTACCGGCGCCGTTCAGACCGAGCACACCGATTTTCGCGCCAGGGAAGAAGCTGAGGGAGATATTTTTCAAAATATGACGTTTCGGCGGAACCACTTTGCCGACACGATGCATGGTATAAACGAATTGAGCCACGTTGGACTTCGCCTCTTTCTATTTTGATAGATAGTTCAAAGCCGAAGTGTAGCCTTTTTCGCGCGCTAATCCCAGCGAGGCGACAGGATTCACAGAAGCGTAAAAAAATGTCCAGGACATGGCGCGTTTAGCGTTGTCTGATTAGCATAAGTAAAGCTGCCTGCCGAACCGGCGGGGGCTTTTAAGCGGCACGATGCTGCGAAAATGCACCGGAAAGAGGAAGAGCTTGTGGAAAAAGCCAAAAAAATGGCGTGGCGTCTTTTGGCTGCCAGCGTTGGTCTGTTGACGTTGAGTCAGCTGGCGCATGCGGATTCACTGGATGAACAGCGCAACCGCTACGCACAAATTAAGCAGGCGTGGGATAACCGGCAGATGGATGTAGTCGACCAGCTGATGCCCACGTTAAGCACCTATCCCCTGTACCCCTATTTGCAGTACCGGCAGATCACCGACGATCTGATGAACCAGCCGGCGCTGGTGGTGAAAAACTTTATTGACGCCAATCCGACGCTGCCCCCGGCGCGTTCATTACGTTCGCGCTTCGTGAATGAGCTGGCCCGGCGCAGCGACTGGCGTGGCCTACTGGCGTTTAGTCCCGATAAGCCGACCAGCACCGAGGCACAGTGCAACTATTACTACGCCAAGCTGAGCGTGGGGCAGTCGCAGGAAGCCTGGAGCGGGGCGAAAGACCTGTGGCTGACGGGCAAGAACCAGCCTGGCGCCTGTGAGCCGCTGTTCAGCGCCTGGCGCGACTCCGGACAGCAGGATCCGCTGGCCTATCTCGAACGGATCCGCCTGGCGATGAAGGCCGGCAATATCGGGCTGGTCAAATCGCTGGCTCAGCAAATGCCCGGCAACTATCAGAGCATCGCTTCCGCCGTCGTCGCCCTGGCTAACGATCCAAACAGCGTTCTGACCTTTGCCCGCACCACCGGGGCGACGGACTTTACCCGCCAGATGGCCGCCGTCGCCTTCGCCAGCGTCGCCCGTCAGGATGTGGAAAATGCCCGCCTGATGATCCCTTCGCTGGTGCAGGCTCAGCAGCTCAACGAGGATCAGACTCAGGAGCTACGTGATATTGTCGCCTGGCGCCTGATGGGTACCGATGTAACCGAAGAGCAGGCTATCTGGCGCGATGACGCGATTATGCGCTCACAGTCCACGCCGCTGTTGGAGCGGCGCGTGCGGATGGCGCTGGGAACGGGCGATCGCCATGGCCTGAACACCTGGTTGGCGCGCCTGCCGATGGAGGCGAAAGAGAAAGACGAATGGCGCTACTGGCAAGCGGATCTGCTGCTTGAGCGCGGCAGGGACGAGGAGGCGCAGGCGATCCTTCGCTCGTTGATGCAACAGCGAGGCTTCTATCCGATGGTCGCTGCGCAGCGACTTGGCGAGGAGTATACCTTCCGCATCGATAAAGCCTCGGGAACGATCGATCCGGCGCTGGCTTCCGGTCCGGAGATGGCGCGGGTACGCGAGCTGATGTACTGGAATATGGATAACACCGCGCGCACCGAATGGGCGAACCTCGTCACCAGCCGAACCAAATCCCAGCAGGCGCAGCTGGCGCGTTACGCTTTTGATCAGCACTGGTGGGATCTGAGCGTGCAGGCGACGATCGCCGGCAAACTGTGGGATCAGCTGGAGGAGCGCTTCCCGCTGGCGTATAACGATCTGTTCGCGCGTTACATCAGTGGCAAAGATATCCCGCAGAGCTATGCGATGGCGATTGCCCGTCAGGAGAGTGCCTGGAACCCGAAAGTGCGCTCGCCGGTTGGCGCCAGCGGACTGATGCAGATTATGCCGGGCACCGCGACGCATACCGTCAGCATGTTCAGCATTCCCGGCTACAGCGGCCCGTCGCAGCTGTTGGATCCGGAAACCAACATCAACATCGGCACCAGCTATCTGCAGTATGTCTACCAGCAGTTCGGCAATAACCGTATCTATGCCTCGGCGGCCTATAACGCCGGGCCGGGCCGGGTTCGTACCTGGCAGGGGAACAGCGCCGGACGGATCGATGCGGTGGCGTTTGTCGAGAGTATTCCGTTCTCGGAAACCCGCGGCTACGTGAAAAATGTCCTCTCCTATGACGCCTACTATCGCTACTTTATGGGGCAGCAGGATAAGCTGTTCAGCGATGCGGAGTGGCGGCAGCGTTACTGATCGCCGGGAAGTATGTTATGCTTTGTACTCGTTGAAGAGTACATTCGACGGGCAGCGTAAGCTGCCCGTCTCAATATGGTGGCGCGATATGACCCAACAATCTCCTTATTCCGCGGCCGTTGCCGAACAACGTCATCAGGAGTGGCTGCGCTTTGTGGCGCTGTTACAGCAGGCCTATGCTGAGGATCTGCATCTGCCATTGCTGCAGCTGATGCTGACCCCCGACGAGCGCGAAGCGCTGGGCACCCGGGTGCGCATTATTGAAGAGCTGCTGCGCGGTGAGATGAGCCAGCGCGAACTGAAAAATGAGCTCGGCGCCGGGATTGCGACCATTACCCGCGGGTCGAACAGCCTGAAATCAGCGCCGGCCGAACTGCGTCAGTGGCTGGAACAGACGCTGTTGGCTAGCGATAAATAGCGTTATGAAACGGGCTCAACGCCAGCACGACCGCCTGATGGTAAACGCTGCTGCGGGTTAATTTTCCACCGGTGAAAACTCCAATCGCTCCCTCTTTACGACCGATCTGGTCGATGCCGGTATACTGCGACATGACCGGTCCCAGGGCTTCACCAGCGCGAACTTGCTCAAGAATAACCTCAGGTAACGGCAGCGTGGCTGAGCGCGCTTCTCCGCGCCGATCAGCGCTTTCAATGACCACCCAGCTAAAGGTGCTGCCATCGTCGATACCGGCCTCAATGGCCACCCAGAAATCGGCACTGGGTTGGACAAGACGCGCATTGGCGACGCGATTTCGTGCGCCAGCGCGCGTTTCCTCGCTGCCGAAGGGCTGTTCCGGCACGCCGCTCTCGACGGAGACGGACTCAATATGGCAGGATCCTTCGCCGAAAATCTCGTTAAAAGCCTGCAGAATTGCCTGAATTTTGGCGGGATTAGTGGTCGCTGAGACAACATGGTGCATAATCAAAACAACTCAGAATAAACTAACGTCATCGCAGTATACTCTAAATCACCCTCAGGGCAGGCGGTAATGCCCAAACCCGGTTGATAACGAGTCCAGAACGGAAAAAAAGCATGTTACAGGTATACCTTGTTCGCCACGGTGAAACGCAGTGGAACGCCGAGCGACGTATTCAGGGTCAGTCCGATAGCCCGCTGACCGCACACGGTGAGCGCCAGGCCTGGCAGGTTGGCGAGCGCGCCAGAACGCTGGGGATCACCCATATTATTACCAGCGATCTGGGACGAACCCGCCGTACAGCAGAGATTATCGCCGAAGCCTGCGGCTGCAGCGTGATCGCCGATGCGCGTCTGCGCGAGCTGGATATGGGGGTGCTGGAGAAGCGCCATATCGACTCGCTCAGCGACGAAGAAGAGGGCTGGCGTCGCCAGCTGGTCAACGGCACGCCGGATGGCCGTATTCCGCAGGGCGAATCGATGCAGGAGCTCAGCGAGCGGATGCATGCGGCGCTGGCATCCTGTCTGGAATTACCGGCCGGTAGCCGACCGCTGCTGGTGAGTCATGGGATTGCGCTGGGCTGCCTGGTAAGCACGATTTTAGGGCTGCCAGCATACGCTGAGCGTCGTTTGCGACTGCGCAACTGCTCTATCTCGCGCGTTGACTATCAGCAAAGCCCGTGGCTGGCTTCCGGCTGGGTGGTGGAAACGGCGGGCGACGTCTCGCATCTTGACGCCCCCGCGATGGACGAGCTGCAGCGTTAACGACGAATCGGGATCAGATACTCGCAGCGTAACTGAATCGGCGTAGCCTGATCCCGGTTTTCATCTTCAGGGTAGAAGCGTTCAATATCCAGCCCCTTGCGACGGGTCAGGTTTAGCATCGGCATGCAGGTACCGTAGACCGTCAGGATGAATTCCTGCAGGCCGGTGCCCAGTCCTTCATACGTGAACATGACATACTCGCCGCCCTCCAGGGTGACCGGGTGGGCGTTCTGCAGATGACCATTAGCCATCTCCGGCGTCAACGCGGTGGTATAGAACACTTCCTGCTCATCGTCTTTCTCCAGGCTCGGACGCGGCTCATGCAGCCCGTAGAGCACCGGAGGGATCGACGGCGAATTGCCGAGGAAGTCCCGCCAGAACTGGACGCGCATCTGGTTGCGGAAATCGGAGATTTCCTCGAGCTTACAGGTATAGCTCTGGGTGACGCCGAGCAACTGAGTGGTGGGCAGGGCGACAAATTCATGTTTTGGCAGCGTGAATTCGCCAAGACGCAGCGGCGGACGCATACCGAACGAGCTCCAGTCCGGGGAGCGGCGGTAGAGCGCCGGCGTCAGCGAGAACTGCTTTTTAAATGCCCGGGTGAAGGTCTGCTGGGAGTCGAAACGGTACTGAAGCGCAATATCAAGGATTGGACGGGCGGTTAGACGTAATGCGACAGCAGATTTCGATAACCGGCGCGCGCGAATATAGGCACCGATGGCATGGCCGGTGACATCCTTAAACATTCGCTGTAAATGCCACTTGGAATAACCTGCCTTCGCCGCCACATTGTCCAGAGAAAGCGGCTGATCCAGGTGACCTTCCAGCCAGCTAAGGAGATCGCGAATAATCCCTGCTTGATCCATAAAATGTCCCCATCCTTAAACACAGGTGCCTGATATTAAAGTAGCGGATAATAGCATTTTTTGATGTTTTAGCATTCAGTGTTTTTTTTGCTTTTAAATGCGGAAGGTCAGTGGAGCTGAACGATAATTTTGTAAAGCTGTGATCTATAAACCTTTTCTGCTAAGTGCGTGATAATCACTCAGCTATATTTTTTAATAATGGTAACAATATGAAATACAAGAAGTTTGCGATGGGCCTGCTGCTGCTGGCCGGCTGCCAGATGGCTCAGGCGGAGCAGATTGGTTCCGTGGATACGGTCTTCAAATGGTTAGGGCCGGATCACAAAATTGTCGTCGAAGCCTTTGACGATCCGGATGTGCAGAACGTGACCTGCTATATCAGCCGGGCGAAAACCGGCGGGATTAAAGGCGGGTTGGGGCTGGCGGAAGATACCTCTGACGCGGCCATCTCCTGCCAGCAGGTCGGGCCGATTGAGCTGACGGACAAAATCAAAAACGGCAAAAGCCAGGGTGACGTGGTGTTCCAGAAGCGCACCTCGCTGGTGTTTAAAAAACTGCAGGTCGTGCGTTTCTATGATGCCAAGCGCAATGCGCTGGTCTATCTGACCTACTCGGATAAAGTGGTTGATGGCTCGCCGAAGAACGCCATCAGCGCCGTGCCGATCATGCCATGGAATAAATAAACGGGAGCGCGCATGCAGCAGCCACGGATTTGGTTAGTCGAGGATGAACAGAGTATCGCTGATACCCTGGTTTACATGCTGCAGCAGGAGGGCTTCCAGGTCACCGTCTTTGGCCGCGGGTTGCCCGCGCTGGAGGCGGCGGCGCATCAGGCGCCCGATGTCGCCATCCTTGACGTCGGCTTGCCGGATATCAGCGGCTTTGAGCTCTGTCGGCGCATGCTGACGCGTTATCCGGCGCTGCCGGTGCTGTTTCTGACGGCGCGGAGCGACGAGGTCGATAAGCTGCTGGGGCTGGAAATCGGCGCTGACGATTATATCGCCAAGCCGTTTTCGCCGCGCGAAGTCTGCGCGCGGGTGCGAACCGTGCTGCGGCGACTGCAGAAGTTTGCCGCGCCTTCGCCGGTGGTGCGCGTCGGCGAGTTTGTGCTCGATGAGCAGGCGGCGTCGATAAGCTGGTTCGGCCAGCCGCTGAACCTGACGCGCTACGAATTCCTGCTGTTGAAAACCCTGCTTCACGCGCCTGGTCGCGTCTTCTCCCGTCAGCAATTGATGGAGCTGGTGTGGAGCGATGCCTGGGAAAGCCTCGACCGTACCGTCGATACCCATATCAAAACCCTGCGCGCCAAGCTGCGGGCCGTGAATCCCGAGGTTACGCCGATCAATACCCATCGCGGCATGGGCTACAGCCTGGGGCGTGGCTGATGCGTATCGGCATGCGCCTGCTGCTGGGCTATTTTCTTATCGTCGCTATCGCCGCGTGGTTTGTGCTGTCGATCTTTGTCCAGGAAGTGAAGCCAGGCGTGCGCGGGGCGACGGAGGGGACCCTCAACGATACCGCCACGCTGCTGGCGGCGCTGGCGCGTGAGGACCTGCTGGCGGCAAATCCGCAGCAGGGCAGGCTGGCTCAGGCCTTTCAACAGCTCAACCAGCAGCCGATCAACGCCCATATTGGCGGAATTAAAAAGGTGCGTAATGAGTACCGTGTCTATCTGACCGATGCCAGGGGCAAGGTAGTGTTTGACTCCAGCGGACAGGCGACAGGGCAGGACTATTCGCGCTGGAATGACGTCTGGCTCACCCTGCGCGGCCAGTACGGCGCGCGCAGTACGCGCAGCGATCCGCATGATGAAACCAGCTCAGTCATGTATATCGCCGCGCCAGTGATGGATAAGGGGCGGATTATCGGGGTGCTGAGCGTCGGTAAACCCAACCTGGCGATGACGCCGGTCATCAAGCGCAGCGAACGGCGGATCCTCTGGGCCGGCGGCGCCCTGCTGGGCATTGCGTTGTTGATTGGCGTCGGCGTCGTCTGGTGGATCAATTTCTCTATCGGCAAGCTGGTGCGCTATGCGGACTCGGTGACCGCTGAGCGCCCGCTGCCGCTGCCGGAGGTTGGCAGCAGCGAATTGCGCAAGCTGGCCCAGGCCCTGGAGAGCATGCGGGTAAAGCTCGAAGGTAAGAATGCCATCGAAAACTATGTCTATGACCTGACCCATGAACTGAAAAGCCCGCTGGCGGCCATCCGCGGCGCGGCGGAGATCCTGCGCGAAGGGCCGCCGCCTGAGGTAGCGGCGCGGTTTACTGATAATATCCTCGCGCAAAACACCCGGATGCAACTGCTGGTGGAGCGGCTGCTCCAGCAGGCGCGACTGGAAAGCCGGCTGGAGATAAAGCCGCAGCCGGTGTCGATAGATGCGCTATACCAACGGCTGACGGAGGAGCGTGACATCGCTCTGGCGGCGAAAGCTATCACCCTGCGCTGGCGGGAGAGTGGGATGCTGGTCAATGGCGATGGCGAGCTGCTGGCCCAGGCGCTGGGTAATCTGCTCGACAACGCGATTGACTTTACCCCCAAGGGCGGCGAGATCGCCCTGGCTGCGGAGAAGCGAAATGAAGAGGTGCAATTGAGCGTTATCGACAACGGGTGCGGTATTCCGGACTATGCCCTGGAACGAATCTTTGAGCGATTCTACTCGCTACCGCGTGAAGACGGCCATAAGAGCAGCGGCCTGGGACTGGCGTTCGTTCGTGAAGTCGCGCGCCTGCATCACGGCGATATCAATCTGCACAATCGGCCCGAAGGCGGCGTGGTCGCCACGCTGCGACTTCACCGTCCCTTCACATAGCTTCAAATTCCCCCCACATAGCCGTCCTACAGTGACGTCATCACGATAGGGAGAAAGGCTATGTTGAAATCACCGTTATTCTGGAAAATCACCACGTTAATCGGTTGTGTTGTGCTGTTATCTTTGCCGTTAATGATGGTCAGGGAGCTTATTAATGAGCGGGCGGATTATCGTAGCGAAGTGGTGGATGCCATTGAGCAAAGCACCAGTGGCTCGCAAAAACTCGCCGGGCCGCTGATCGCCATTCCGGTGACCGAGACCCTGACCCGCATGGAGAACCAAAAAGAGGTCAACTATCAGCGGAGCTGGGAGTACTACTGGCTGCCGGAGTCGCTGGCGGTCACCGGCAAACAGACCGTGGAGTCGCGGCGGGTGGGTATCTACAGCGGCCAGGTTTGGCATAACGCCTTGCAGATTAAGGCCTCGTTTGATCCGCTGCGTCTGGCGGCGCTGAGAAAAACGAATATCGTCTTAGGCCAGCCGCGGCTGGTGGTGAGCGTCGGCGATGCCCGCGGCATTGGCGCCATCCATGCCCCGGAGGTCAACGGTAACGTATTAAGCGTGGAGCCGGGGCTGGGGATAAGCGGCGATGGCGCAGGTATTCATATGCCAATGCCTGCGCTGGCGGAGGACAACAAGCCGCTTGAGATTGCCTTTTCACTCGATCTGAACGGGACGGGAGAGTTTTCACTGGTGCCGATCGGGCGTAACAGCGAGCTGCAGTTAACCAGTAACTGGCCGCATCCCGGCTTTCTCGGCAGCTTCCTGCCAACGCAACGGGAAGTGAGTGCTGCCGGCTATCGCGCCCACTGGCAAAGCAGCTGGTTCGCCAACGATATGGGGAGCTATTTTAAGGATGATATGGAGATCCCGTGGTCGCGACTGCCGGCGTTCAGTGCCGA
Source organism: Klebsiella sp. HMSC25G12 (assembly GCF_001807705.1). Lineage (NCBI taxonomy): Bacteria > Pseudomonadati > Pseudomonadota > Gammaproteobacteria > Enterobacterales > Enterobacteriaceae > Klebsiella > Klebsiella sp. HMSC25G12. The sequence continues at coordinate 128,287 of NZ_KV789900.1, forward strand.
TGTGATGTCCCTTGCCGACCAGTACCAGCTAACCGATCGGGCGACAAAATATGCCATCCTGTTAATCGGGCTCACCTTTATGGCTTTTTTCGTGTTCGAGAGCCTGACCCGTCGTCCCCTGCATCCGATGCAGTATCTGCTGGTGGGCCTGTCGCTGGTGCTGTTTTACCTGGTGCTGCTGGCGCTCTCGGAGCACGTTGGATTTACCGCCGCCTGGCTGGCGGCCAGCCTGTCCGGCGCGGTGATGAACGGGGTCTATTTACAGGCAGTGCTCAGGGGATGGCGTAACAGCCTGCTGTTTGTCGCCGCGCTGCTGCTGCTGGATGGTGTGATGTGGTTTCTGCTGCATTCCGAGGACAGCGCGCTACTGCTGGGTACCGGGGTACTGGTACTGGCGCTGAGCGTCCTGATGTTTTTGACCCGCCGGGTGGACTGGTATGCGTTATCGTTACCGAAAGGCAGTGCGCCCCCGCCGCCGTCTGCCGATGACGACAAGCTGCGCCTCTGGAAAGAGTGACGACATAAAAAAACGGCGCCCTGAGGCGCCGTTTTCACATCATGACTGCGGAATAAAACGCATTATTCCTGCAGATCGCCACAGAAACGGTAGCCTTCACCGTGAATGGTGGCGATGATTTCCGGGGTATCCGGAGTGGATTCGAAGTGTTTACGAATCCGACGAATGGTCACGTCAACGGTACGGTCATGCGGCTTCAGCTCGCGACCGGTCATTTTCTTCAGCAGCTCGGCGCGAGACTGAATTTTGCCCGGATTTTCGCAGAAGTGCAGCATCGCGCGGAATTCACTGCGCGGCAGCTTGTACTGCTCGCCGTTCGGGCTCACCAGTGAGCGGCTGTTGATATCGAGTTCCCAACCATTGAACTTGTAGCTCTCCACGCTGCGGCGCTCTTCGCTCACGGTACCGAGATTCATGGTACGGGAGAGCAGGTTGCGCGCGCGGATGGTCAGCTCACGCGGGTTAAACGGTTTAGTGATATAGTCGTCAGCGCCGATTTCGAGGCCAAGGATCTTATCCACTTCGTTGTCGCGGCCGGTTAAGAACATCAGCGCGACGTCAGCCTGCTCACGCAACTCGCGCGCCAGCAGAAGACCATTTTTACCCGGCAGGTTGATATCCATGATTACCAGGTTGATATCATTTTCAGACAGGATCTGATGCATTTCCGCGCCATCGGTCGCTTCGAATACATCGTAACCTTCTGCTTCGAAAATACTTTTTAACGTGTTGCGTGTTACCAACTCGTCTTCAACGATAAGAATGTGCGGGGTCTGCATGTTTGCTACCTAAATTGCCAACTAAATCGAAACAGGAAGTACCAAAGTCCCTGACCTGCCTGCTGCATGTCGCAAATTAACATGCGCGGCGTAACATGACTAAAGTACGTAATTGCGTTCTTGATGCACTTTCCATCAACGTCAACAACATCATTAGCTTGGTCGTGGGTACTTTCCCTCTGGACCCGACGGTGTCAAAAACGGCTGTCATCCTAACCATTTTAACAGCAACATAACAGGCTAAGAGAGGCCGAACACCCAATAAAACTACGCTTCGTTGACATATATCAAGTTCAATTGTAGCACGTTAACAGTCTTGTGAAATCATTGCATCGTCATGCTCTTTATAGTCACAATCCTTACACAGCTCAACTAGTTGCGTGGATAAATTAATAAATACAGTGAATCCAATGCATGGAACGATGGCTCAGATGAAATTTCATTGCCCATCATATGGATAAATGGGTTCTGTTAACATACTCCTCGTCATGGCCTCCTGAGAACAGTTTAGATTTTTTTATGGGTTAGCAAACGCAATTTTAGTGATTTTTGTTGCAAATTTGTAAATTTTCACCGCGTAAAATGGTGGGGCCAGCGCTTCGCCAACGCCTGAGAGAGAGAAAGAAACCGCAATGCGTTTAACGATTATTTTAGTCGCCCCAGCCCGGGCAGAAAACGTCGGTGCCGCTGCCAGAGCAATGAAAACGATGGGATTTCGCGATCTCAGGATCGTGGACAGTGAAGCCCACCTGGCGCCAGCGGCACGCTGGGTGGCGCATGGTTCAGGTGATATCCTCGATGGCGTCACTACCTATCCAACCCTTGCTGCGGCGCTGCACGACGTCGATTTTACCGTCGCCACCACCGCCCGCAGTCGCGCGCGGTTTCATTACTACGCCACGCCGCAGCAACTGTTGCCGCTGCTGGAGGAGAAGGCGCAGTGGATGACGCACGCGGCGCTGGTTTTTGGCCGTGAAGACTCCGGGTTGAGCAATGAGGAGCTGGCCCTGGCCGATGTGCTCACCGGCGTGCCGATGGTAGCGGATTATCCATCGCTCAATCTCGGCCAGTCGGTGATGGTCTACTGTTATCAATTAGCATCGCTTATGCAACAAACGGCTCCCGCCGCCACCGCGGCAGATCATCATCAGCTGCAGGCGTTACGCATCCGCACCGAGGCATTGCTTTCGCGTTTAGGCGCGGAGGAGGATGCCAAACTGGCCGACTGGCTGGCGCAACGAATGGGGCTGCTGCAGCAGCGCGACACGGCAATGTTGCATCGATTGCTGCATGATATTGAAAAAAACCTACCAGAATAAAGCTCTATCATATTTTTTAGTTATAGTTATCTGTGCTGTTTTTGTGGGGTAAATTCCGCCGAACTGGATGTTTTTTCTTGCCATGACGGCGCAATACGTAAGCTGGCTGAAATGGGGTTAATTGAGAAATTCATTGACTTAAGAAGGCAGATACTTTAACCAATATAGGCAGGACACACAGACAGATAAAAATACAGAGTACACAACATCCATGAATCGCATCGGCATGATTACCACCATTATCACCACCACCATTACCACAGGTAACGGTGCGGGCTGACGCGTACAGGAAACACAGAAAAAAGCCCGCACCTGAACAGTGCGGGCTTTTTTTTTGACAAGAGATCAAGGGGTAAGAACCATGCGAGTGTTGAAGTTCGGCGGTACATCAGTGGCAAATGCGGAACGTTTTCTGCGGGTTGCCGATATTCTGGAGAGTAATGCCAGGCAGGGGCAGGTAGCGACCGTACTGTCTGCCCCGGCGAAGATCACCAACCACCTGGTGGCGATGATTGAAAAAACGATCGGTGGCCAGGATGCCCTCCCGAATATTGCCGACGCTGAACGCATTTTTGCCGAACTTCTCCAGGGCCTTGCCGATGCCCAGCCCGCTTTCCCGCTTGCCCAACTGAAAGCCTTCGTTGAGCAGGAATTTGCTCAGATTAAGCATGTCCTGCACGGCATCAGCCTGCTGGGCCAGTGCCCGGATGGGGTTAATGCCGCGCTGATCTGCCGTGGCGAAAAGCTCTCCATCGCCATCATGGCGGGTCTGCTGGAAGCCCGTGGACATAAAGTCAGTGTGATTAACCCGGTCGAAAAACTGCTCGCCGTGGGCCACTATCTGGAATCCACCGTCGATATCGCCGAATCCACCCGCCGCATTGCCGCCAGCCAGATCCCGGCAGACCATATGATCCTGATGGCCGGATTTACCGCCGGCAATGAGAAGGGCGAACTGGTGGTGCTGGGGCGTAACGGCTCCGACTATTCGGCGGCGGTACTGGCCGCCTGCCTGCGCGCGGACTGTTGCGAAATCTGGACCGATGTCGACGGGGTGTATACCTGCGATCCGCGCCAGGTGCCAGATGCGCGTCTGCTGAAATCAATGTCTTATCAGGAGGCGATGGAGCTCTCCTACTTTGGCGCGAAAGTGCTGCATCCGCGCACCATTGCCCCTATCGCTCAGTTTCAGATCCCATGCCTGATCAAAAATACCGGCAACCCGCAGGCGCCGGGAACGCTCATCGGCGCCAGTCGCGATGAAGACGACCTGCCGGTAAAAGGCATCTCTAACCTCAACAATATGGCGATGTTCAACGTCTCCGGTCCGGGGATGAAAGGTATGGTCGGCATGGCGGCACGCGTCTTCGCCACCATGTCCCGCGCTGGCATCTCGGTGGTATTGATCACCCAATCCTCTTCGGAGTACAGCATCAGTTTCTGCGTGCCGCAGAGCGATTGCGCGCGTGCCAAACGGGCGATGGAAGATGAGTTTTATCTCGAGCTGAAAGAGGGGCTGCTGGAGCCGCTGGCCATTATGGAGCGTCTGGCCATCATCTCCGTGGTGGGCGACGGGATGCGTACCCTGCGCGGTATCTCGGCGAAATTTTTTGCGGCGCTGGCCCGCGCCAATATCAATATCGTGGCGATTGCCCAGGGCTCTTCCGAGCGCTCTATTTCGGTGGTGGTCAGCAATGACGACGCCACCACCGGCGTGCGCGTGACCCATCAGATGCTGTTCAACACCGACCAGGTGATTGAAGTGTTTGTCATCGGCGTCGGCGGCGTCGGCGGCGCGCTGCTGGAGCAGATCAAGCGCCAGCAGGGATGGCTGAAGAACAAACATATCGATCTGCGCGTCTGCGGTGTAGCCAATTCTCAGGCGCTGCTGACCAGCGTTCATGGCCTGAATCTGGAGAACTGGAGTGAAGCGCTGGCTGAGGCGAAAGAGCCGTTTAATCTTGGCCGTCTGATCCGCCTGGTGAAAGAGTACCACCTGCTCAATCCGGTGATCGTCGACTGTACCTCCAGCCAGGCGGTCGCCGATCAGTACGCCGACTTCCTGCGCGAAGGTTTCCATGTGGTGACGCCGAACAAAAAGGCCAATACCTCTTCGCTGGATTACTATCACCAGCTGCGCCATGCGGCCAGCAGCTCGCGCCGTAAGTTCCTCTATGACACTAACGTTGGCGCTGGCCTGCCGGTGATTGAGAACCTGCAGAACCTGCTCAACGCGGGCGATGAGCTGCGCCACTTCTCCGGGATCCTTTCCGGCTCTCTGTCCTTTATCTTCGGCAAGCTGGACGAGGGGGTGAGTTTCTCAGCCGCGACGGCGCTGGCCCGTGAGATGGGGTATACCGAGCCGGATCCGCGCGACGATTTATCCGGGGTGGATGTCGCGCGTAAGCTGTTGATTCTGGCCCGTGAGACCGGGCGTGAACTGGAGCTGTCAGACATTATCGTGGAGTCGGCGCTGCCGGCGGACTTCGACGCCAGCGGCGACGTCGAAACCTTTATGACCCGTCTGCCCTCGCTGGACGATGGGTTTGCCTCGCGGGTTGCTAAGGCACGTGATGAAGGTAAAGTCTTGCGCTACGTCGGTAACATCGAAGATGATGGTACCTGCCGCGTGAAAATTGCCGCCGTTGACGGCAACGATCCATTATTCAAAGTCAAAAATGGTGAGAACGCGCTGGCCTTTTACAGCCACTATTATCAGCCACTGCCGCTGGTGCTGCGCGGCTATGGCGCCGGGAACGACGTCACGGCGGCCGGCGTATTTGCCGACCTGCTGCGCACCTTGTCCTGGAAGTTAGGAGTTTAAGATGGTCAAAGTATATGCCCCGGCTTCCAGTGCCAATATGAGCGTCGGGTTTGATGTGTTGGGCGCGGCGGTCACGCCGGTGGATGGCACGCTGCTGGGCGATAACGTCACTGTTGAAGCGGCGGAGCAATTCAGTCTGCACAATCTGGGACGCTTCGCCAGCAAACTGCCGACGGCGCCGCAGGAAAACATTGTTTATCAGTGCTGGGAAAGCTTTTGCCGGGAGATCGGTAAGACGGTACCGGTGACGATGACCCTGGAAAAAAACATGCCGATCGGCTCCGGGCTCGGCTCCAGCGCCTGCTCGGTGGTCGCCGCGCTGGTGGCCATGAACGAGTTCTGCGGTAAGCCGCTCAACGAGACGCGGATGCTGGCGCTGATGGGGGAGATGGAAGGGCGTATCTCCGGCAGCATTCACTACGATAACGTGGCGCCGTGTTATCTTGGCGGCATGCAGTTGATGATCGAAGAGAACGGGATTATCAGCCAGCAGGTGCCGGGGTTTGATGAGTGGCTGTGGGTGTTGGCCTATCCGGGGATTAAAGTATCCACCGCCGAAGCGCGGGCGATTCTGCCGGCACAATACCGCCGCCAGGATTGTATCGCCCATGGTCGCCACCTCGCGGGCTTTATTCATGCCTGCTACACCCGCCAGCCGCAGCTGGCGGCAAAATTGATGAAAGATGTCATTGCCGAACCGTACCGTACCAAACTGTTGCCGGGCTTTAGCGAAGCGCGCCAGGCGACAATGGAGATCGGTGCGCAGGCTTGCGGCATCTCCGGCTCTGGCCCGACGCTGTTTGCGTTGTGTGATAAACCGGACACCGCACAGCGCGTCGCCGACTGGCTTGGCGCGCACTATCTGCAGAATCAGGAAGGCTTTGTTCATATTTGCCGGCTGGACACGGCGGGCGCACGCGTAGTGGGATAACCAATGAAACTGTATAACTTAAAAGATCATAACGAGCAGGTCAGCTTTGCGCAGGCCGTCACCCAGGGACTTGGCAAGCATCAGGGTCTGTTCTTTCCGCACGATCTGCCGGAATTCAGCCTGACTGAAATCGACGACATGCTGGCGCAGGATTTTGTCACCCGCAGCGCCAAAATTTTATCGGCCTTTATCGGCGATGAGATCCCGCAGGATGTCCTGCAGCAGCGGGTGCGCGCAGCGTTTGCGTTTCCGGCGCCAGTAAGCAAGGTTCAGGACGATGTCGGCTGCCTGGAGCTGTTCCACGGCCCGACGCTGGCGTTTAAAGATTTTGGCGGCCGCTTTATGGCGCAGATGCTGACCCATATCGCCGGCGATAAGCCGGTCACCATTCTCACCGCAACCTCCGGCGACACCGGGGCGGCGGTGGCGCATGCCTTCTACGGTCTGCCGAACGTCAAGGTCGTGATCCTCTATCCGCGCGGTAAGATCAGCCCGCTGCAGGAGAAGCTGTTCTGTACCCTCGGCGGCAACATTGAAACCGTGGCGATTGATGGCGACTTTGATGCCTGCCAGGCGCTGGTGAAGCAGGCGTTTGACGATGAAGAGCTGAAGGCCACGCTGGGGCTCAACTCGGCTAACTCCATCAACATCAGCCGCCTGCTGGCGCAGATCTGCTACTACTTCGAAGCGGCGGCGCAGCTGCCGCAGGAAGCTCGCAATCAGCTGGTGATTTCCGTGCCAAGCGGCAACTTCGGCGATCTGACCGCTGGTCTGCTGGCCAAGTCGCTGGGTCTGCCGATTAAGCGCTTTATTGCCGCCACCAACGCGAACGACACCGTTCCCCGTTATCTGCAGGGCGGCGAGTGGGCGCCAAAAGCTACCCAGGCGACGCTGTCTAACGCCATGGACGTCAGCCAGCCGAACAACTGGCCGCGCGTCGAGGAGCTGTTCCGCCGTAAAATCTGGCGCCTGAGCGAGCTGGGTTACGCCGCGGTCGATGATGAGACCACCAAAGCGGCGATGCGCGAGCTGAAGGCCATCGGCTACATCTCTGAGCCGCATGCGGCGATTGCCTGGCGCGCGCTGCGCGATCAGCTGCAGCCGGGAGAGTACGGCCTGTTCCTCGGTACCGCGCATCCGGCGAAATTCAAAGAGAGCGTGGAAGAGATCCTGCAGGAAACCCTGCCGCTGCCGAAGGAGCTGGCTGACCGCGCCGACCTGCCGCTGCTGTCCCACAATCTGCCGGCGGATTTCGCCGCGCTGCGTAAGCTGATGATGGGCTAGTATTGTCGTTCATCCACCAGCTAAACCGGGCCTGGTGCCCGGTTTTTTTACGCTCGAAGATGGAGATATTGTGTACGAACGAGCAATAAATGCGGCGCACTCTAGATTCAGATTGCAGAGAATAATCAGAATAGTTTTGTGGCGTTAATATTTTGCTATCGGCCCATAACGGGGACGGATAGAAGAGGTCACTTATGACAACGCTGAAATCTGCTTTGCTGGCACTTTCTATATTGCTGGTCGCTCCTGCGTTGGTTCATGCCGACGAAATCACCCTGCTCCCGGCGGTGAAGCTGCAAATCGGCGATCGCGATGATTATGGGCACTACTGGGATGGCGATCATTGGCGCGATCGTGACTGGTGGGCTCACCATTATGACTGGCGTGACGATCGCTGGCGCCCGCATGATGATTATCGCCACCATGATCGCGACGATGATGACGATCAAGGCCATCATGGCCATGGGCACGAGCGGCATCACCACGACGACTGATCATCTTTGCCCCCGCTGAGAGGCCGGGGGCATCGAGGCCTACTGCTCGTGGCGTTTAAACACCAGCTCACCTTTCTCCGAAGCCTCCGCATCAAAGAAATAGCCTTCGCTATTAAAGGCTTTGAGCTGCTCCGGCTGGGTTAAGCGGTTTTCGATAATGTAGCGACTCATCAGACCGCGCGCCTTTTTCGCATAGAAGCTGATCACTTTGAATTTGCCGTTTTTCTCATCGAGGAAGACCGGCTTGATCAGCTGACCCTGCAATTTTTGCGTTTTCACCGATTTAAAATACTCATCGGAAGCCAGATTGATGACGATATCGTCGCCCTGAGCCTGCAGGGCCTGATTCAGCTTCTCGGTAATGGTCTCGCCCCAGAACTGGTACAGATCTTTGCCGCGCGGGTTTTCCAGACGGATCCCCATCTCCAGGCGGTAGGGCTGCATCAGGTCCAGCGGGCGCAGCACGCCATACAGGCCGGAGAGCATGCGCAGGTGTCGCTGGGCGAAGTCAAAGTCGTCCTCGGTGAGCGTCTCTGCCTGCAGGCCGGTGTAGACATCGCCCTTAAAGGCAAGGATCGCCTGGCGGGCATTTTGCGGCGTAAAGTCAGGATGCCAGTCGTGGAAACGGGTGGCGTTCAGATCCGCCAGCTTGTCGCTAATGCTCATTAGCTTGCCGATTTGCGGCGCGGTCAGCTTACGAGCGATGCCGATAAGCTGTTGAGAATACTCGAGGAGTTCGGGCTGGGTATAGCGAGTCGTTGCCAGCGGGCTTTGATAATCGAGCGTTTTAGCAGGTGAAATCAGAATCAGCATATCCAGTCCTTGCAGGTAATTTCGACGAATTTTAACAAAAAAAGTGCATGGTGGGATCGATAGCTGCGATTGCCGTGCTATTCGCGCGGCAGTTCATTCCAGGCGCCCGGGGCCAGTTGCTGGTGAATATCCGGGTAGCGGGCGGCATCGAAAGTGGGCTGGATACCCAGCCGCCGCTGGCGCAGATAATCGCTGGCGATAATCCGCACCGTCGGGGAAAGCAGCAGGATGGCCGTCAGGTTGGTCATCGCCATCAGCGCCATGATGATATCCGCGCTCTGCCAGACGACAGGCAGGCTTACCAGGGTCCCCAGCAGCACCATCAGGACGGTGAGTATTCGCAGCCCCCAGATGTAGCGAGGCTTATCCAGACGCAGAAAGACCAGATTATTTTCCGCATACACGTAGTTGGCCACAATAGAGCTAAAGGCGAACAGCAGCACGATGAGGGCGATAAAATCGGCTCCCCAGCCGCCGACCAGCACGCTCATCGCATGTTGCAAGTCCTGAATGCCATTGAGCGTATATTCATTGTCGGGGCGCGGCGCCAGCATGACGATAATCGCGCTGGCAGTACAGATCACGATGGTATCGATAAACACGCCAATCATCTGCACGATCCCCTGCGCTGCCGGGTGCGGCGGCCAGGAGGCGGCGGCCGCGGCGGCGTTAGGCGAAGAACCCATCCCTGCTTCATTGGAGAACATGCCGCGCTGGAAGCCACTGGTCAGTGCCTGGCTGATGGAGTAGCCCACCGCGCCGGCGGCGGCTTCCTGCCAGCCGAAGGCGCAGCGAAAGATGGTGGCAAAAATGGTCGGCAGGGCGGTGACGTGCCACAGGCCGATGAGCAGACTGGTGGCGATCCACAGCAGCGCCATGATGGGCACCAGCCATTGCATCAGGCGCGCCACGCCGCGCAGGCCACGGAGAATGGCCAGGAAAACGAAAATGGCCAGCACTCCGCCGCTGACTGCCGCTGGCAGATCGAACGCATAGTGCAGGGCATGGGCCACCGAGTTGGCCTGCACGGTATTAAAGATAAATCCATAGGCCAGCAGCAGAAGGATCGAAAACAGGACACCCATCCAGCGCATGCCGAGACCGCGCGCCATATACCACGCCGGGCCGCCGCGAAACTGTCCCTGGCTGTCGCGCTCTTTGTATAGTTGCGCAAGAGAACACTCAGCGAAGCTGCTGGCCATGCCGAGCAGGGCGGAAACCCACATCCAGAATACGGCCCCAGGCCCGCCGGCGGCGATCGCCAGCGTCACCCCGGCAAGGTTGCCGCTGCCGACCCGGGCGGCAAGACTGGTACAGAGCGCCTGGAAGGACGTTAAACCGCCCGGCTGCGGGTGCAGGCTTTTTTTCAGACTGCGGCCGAATTTGCGCACGTAACGGAACTGAATACCCCGGGTTTGCCAGCTAAACCAGATCCCCGCCCCCAGTAACAGATAAATCATCACTGAGCCCCAGAGTATTTCATTGATAAATGAGAGAAAATCAGGCATTAAACATCCTCTTGTCCATGCCGGTACGCTTGTGTAAGCGTTACCAATTAAGTGACAATCCTTTCGCTTTCAGCAAATTAAGCGGCACAGTTTATCACACTCTGCGCTCTTCTCTCGTCGGCGGTTGCGCTGACCCGGCAGCGTGTTATCATCTGGGCAGACCGGTTACATCCCCTTAACTGCTGTTTAAGAGAAATATATCATGACGGATAAATTAACTTCTCTGCGTCAGTACACCACTGTCGTCGCTGACACCGGAGATATTGCGGCAATGAAGCTGTATCAGCCTCAGGATGCCACCACCAACCCTTCCCTGATTCTCGGCGCGGCTCAGATCCCTGAGTACCGTAAGCTGATTGATGACGCTGTGGCCTGGGCACGTAGCCAGAGCAGCGATCGCGCGCAGCAGATCCTCGATGCTTCCGACAAGCTGGCGGTGAACATCGGTCTCGAAATCCTGAAACTGATCCCGGGCCGTATTTCCACTGAAGTGGATGCACGCCTCTCCTATGATACTGAAGCGTCTATCGCGAAAGCCAAGCGCATCATCAAGCTGTATAACGACGCGGGCATCAGCAACGATCGTATTCTTATCAAGCTGGCTTCCACCTGGCAGGGCATTCGCGCCGCTGAACAGCTGGAAAAAGAAGGCATCAACTGTAACCTGACGCTGCTGTTCTCCTTCGCTCAGGCTCGCGCTTGCGCCGAAGCGGGCGTCTTCCTGATTTCGCCGTTTGTTGGCCGTATCCTCGACTGGTACAAAGCTAACACCGACAAGAAAGAGTACGCGCCGGCAGAAGATCCGGGCGTGGTTTCCGTCAGCGAAATCTACGAATACTACAAGCAGCACGGCTATGAAACCGTGGTGATGGGCGCCAGCTTCCGTAATGTTGGCGAAATCCTGGAACTGGCCGGCTGTGACCGCCTGACCATCGCCCCGGCGCTGCTGAAAGAGCTGTCTGAAAGCGAAGGCGCCGTTGAGCGTAAACTGGTTTATACCGGCGAAGTGAAAGCGCGTCCGGAACGTATTACCGAATCTGAGTTCCTGTGGCAGCATAACCAGGATCCGATGGCGGTAGACAAACTGGCGGAAGGTATCCGTAAGTTTGCGATCGACCAGGAAAAACTGGAAAAAATGATCGGCGAACTGCTGTAATCCCGCAGGTGGCCGACGCCCGTCGGCCACATTACACTGTCTGTCCCGCCTCCGGCAGTGTATCATTTCGTTTAACGCCCCAGTTTGAACGGAATAACCATGAATACCTTACGAATCGGCTTAGTTTCCATCTCCGATCGCGCCTCCAGCGGCGTCTATCAGGATAAAGGCATCCCGGCACTGGAAGAGTGGCTGGCGCGTGCCCTCACCACCCCTTTCGAACTGCAAACCCGCCTGATTCCGGATGAGCAGGTGATCATTGAGCAAACGCTGTGCGAACTGGTTGACGAGATGGGGTGCCATCTGGTGCTGACCACCGGCGGAACCGGCCCTGCGCGTCGCGATGTGACGCCTGACGCAACGCTGGCGATTGCCGATCGCGAGATGCCGGGCTTCGGCGAGCAAATGCGCCAGGTTAGCCTACACTTTGTGCCGACGGCTATCCTTTCCCGGCAGGTCGGGGTGATCCGCAAGCAGGCGTTGATCCTCAACCTTCCCGGACAACCGAAAGCGATTCAGGAGACCCTGGAAGGGGTAAAAGATGCTGACGGCAAGGTACTGGTGCACGGTATTTTTGCAAGTGTACCTTATTGTGTACAGTTGCTGGAGGGGCCTTATGTGGAAACCGATGGCCGTGTGGTAGAAGCATTTCGTCCTAAGAGCGCCAGGCGCGAAACTTTATCCTGAATTTAATGCATTTGTGACATAACCTGCATCGCTGATGGTGTGCCGTTTTATTTACGATATAGTGCTGTTTACTTTACACGCTATAAATCACGCTGCACACCTCAGGATGAAATCGCGTTATGTCATATGCAAACCGACCGCTAAACCGCCAGGATTATAAAACGCTGACGCTGGCCGCCCTGGGCGGCGCGCTGGAGTTTTATGACTTTATCATTTTCGTTTTCTTTGCCGCCGTCGTCGGTGAGCTCTTCTTTCCCGCAGATATTCCCGAATGGCTCCGTCAGGTACAAACCTTTGGCATTTTCGCCGCCGGTTATCTGGCGCGCCCGCTGGGGGGGATCATCATGGCCCACTTTGGCGATCTGGTGGGACGCAAGAAAATGTTCACCCTCAGCATCCTGCTGATGGCGCTGCCGACCCTGGCGATTGGCCTGCTGCCAACCTATAGCTCGGTGGGCATCGTCGCGCCGTTGCTGTTACTGCTGATGCGTATTCTGCAGGGGGCGGCGATCGGCGGGGAAGTTCCTGGCGCCTGGGTGTTTGTCGCCGAGCATGTCCCGGAAAAACGCATTGGTATCGCCTGCGGTACGCTGACGGCCGGCCTGACGGTTGGCATTCTGTTGGGGTCGGTGGTGGCGACGCTTATCAACACCAGCCTGACGCCGCAGGGGATCCACGACGGCGGCTGGCGGATCCCCTTCCTGTTGGGCGGTGTATTTGGTCTGATTGCGATGTATCTGCGTCGCTGGCTGCAGGAGACGCCGATTTTTCTTGAGATGCAGCAGCGTAAAGCGCTGGCGCAGGAGCTGCCGGTAAAAGCGGTAGCGCTGAAGCACCAGAAGGCGGTGGTGATCTCTATGCTGCTGACCTGGCTGCTGTCGGCAGGCGTGGTGGTGGTGATCCTGATGTCGCCGGTCTGGCTGCAGAAACACTATGGCTTCGCGCCGGCGATTACCCTGCAGGCCAATAGCATCGCCACGATTATGTTGTGCATCGGCTGTCTGCTCGCCGGGCTGGCGGCGGATCGCTTTGGCGCCAGCCGGACTTTCATCGTCGGCAGCCTGCTGCTGGCGGTTGCCAGCTGGGCATTTTACCACCTGTCCGGCGCCAGCCCGCAGCGGCTGTTTCTGCTCTACGGCACGGTGGGGCTCTGCGTCGGGGTGGTAGGGGCGGTGCCTTATGTCATGGTGCGGGCCTTCCCGGCTGAAGTGCGCTTCACCGGCATCTCATTTTCCTACAACCTGTCGTACGCGATCTTTGGCGGCCTGACGCCGATTGCGGTCACCATGCTGATGGGCGTGTCGCCGATGGCGCCAGCCTGGTATGTGCTGGCCCTCTCGCTGATGGGGCTAGGATTAGGTATCTGGCTGCGTCAGGGGATGACGGCGTCGGCGGGATTGCCGGAAGGGGAACTGCAGCGTTGAGTCTGGTTTACCGATGATGACCTGCCGCCGCCCTGTGACAGGACGGCGGCGGACGATTAACGTGGTTCGCCGATCGGCAGCACGGTGCGGCCGAACTGCTCGTTCAGCACTTCACCCATCGCCAGGTAAATAGCGCTGGCGCCACAAACCAGGCCGACCCAGCCAGCGACTTTCACAATGCCTTCGTTATCCACCAGATGACCAATCGCCAGCAGCGCGAACAACACGGTCAGGCTCAGGAAGACAAACTGCAGCATGCGGGCTGCTTTCAGGGTGCCAAAGAACATAAACAGGGTAAAGACGCCCCACAGGCCGAGGTACATGCCGAGGAAGTGCGCGTTAGGCGCTTCCGCCAGACCCATTTTCGGCATCAGGAGGATAGCCACCAGCGTCAGCCAGAAGCTGCCGTAGGAGGTAAAAGCGGTTAAGCCAAAGGTGTTGCCTTTCTTGTATTCAAGCAGGCCGGCAAAAATTTGCGCAATGCCGCCGTAAAAAATGCCCATCGCCAGGATAGCTACATCGAATGCGAACAGGCCGCTATTCGCCAGGTTAAGCAGAATAGTGGTCATGCCGAAGCCCATAAGGCCCAGCGGTGCCGGATTAGCCAACTTAGTGTTGCCCATAATTCCTCAAAATTATCATTAAAAGGGAAGCATTACCCCGCGACTTGGCGGCGGGGCGCGGCATAATAATGAGGCGCTGAAGGGCTGTCTATGATCTGGCGGGGTATTTTTCACCAATTTCTGTTGCGCCCGACGGCGGCTGGATCATTTGCCGTAAACAGGCAATATGCAGGACCGCAGGGATGGTGACCCGGTAAGCGCTGCCGCTCACCGCTTTGACGCTGTTCAGCGCGGCGCCGAGCGGCCCGCCCAGCCCGGCGCCGCGCACCAGACCATGACCAATAACGCTTACGGCGGCATGGGTGCGCAGAATGGCGGTTAAGCGCTCGTCCAGCAACAGGGCGACCCCTTCGCTTAGCTTGCGGTGCCTCAGCAGATGGGGCAACAGATTTTCCAGCTCATGGCTCCGGCAATCCACCGCGGCAAGAAATTGTGCCTTTTGCTCCGCATCCAGCTTATTCCAGCTGTGCTGCAGGAAATGTTCCAGTAACTGCTGTTCGATCTGCGGCGTCGTCATCTGTTTGTCGACCTTCGCCTTCAGCCGTTTACACACATCCAGCAGGATCGCGCGATAAAATTTGCCGTGGCGGCGTAGGGTGTTGGCGATGCTGTCGCCGCCAAAATGCTGTAGCTCTCCGGCAATCAGCTGCCAGTTGCGGCGATAGCGTTCAGGGTGGCCCTCCATTGCTAAAAAGGTCTCGTTGCGCAGCAGCGTGCTGGAGAGGCGGGGTTTGCCGTTTTCGCCGTGGGTCAGAATACGGGTAAAAGCTTCCAGATGCGCCTCGCTGCACTCAGGAAGAAAGGCCAGATCGTCATCTGCCAGATAGTTAATATGCATAAATCATCCCTCCTCAGGATAACGAGGTTAGTCGTCGCCGATAATTTTTAATGAGGCCATATCTGAGGAGTGGACCGTGTGGCCGGAGAAGGCGATTTTCTTCACACAGCGTTTGCTGTCGTTATCGCTATTGATGTTGATCCAGCCGGAGGTGCTGCCCTCTTTTATCCCGGCGGGGACGTTCAGCGTATGGCTGGCGCCGCGGCTGGCCTTAAAGTAGACCGTCGCCCCGGAGAGCTGTACATCGCCGCGCTCGGCGCTGAGCTGAATGCGTTTGACGACCCGACAGACCGGGAGTTTCAGCGTCAGGTCGTTGGTTTCATTGCGCGGCATGGCTACCACACCGAGGAT
This sequence comes from Klebsiella sp. HMSC25G12, assembly GCF_001807705.1. NCBI lineage: Bacteria > Pseudomonadati > Pseudomonadota > Gammaproteobacteria > Enterobacterales > Enterobacteriaceae > Klebsiella > Klebsiella sp. HMSC25G12. Next base: position 143,835 of record NZ_KV789900.1, read on the forward strand.
TTTATGGTCGTTGGCGGCCGCCGAGGTGATAAACGATAAGCCGAGGATAAGCCCCGCGGAAATCCGGAATAGTGGTTTCATCAATATGTCCCCTGAATAAGTAAAGTGCGACGGCGAGGGATATTATCACCAGGGGCGTGGGGCCATTAGCGCGCAAGTATTGCGGGTTATGTCAATGATATTATGAATATATTTTGTTTTCACATTCATCATTTATATATGCATTTCGCTGCCTCTTTTGGCGCCTGACAATGTCGCTCGGGACGCTTTTCACGACTCAGGTCGGGGCACGGTGCAAAAAATTTTTAGGCTTGCCCCTTGATGCCGGGGTGGGCGACCCCATCTTGTAGTCAACCGCAGTGAAGAACCTGAAAAAAAATGATGTCTGGGCAGTTGAAACCGCACGTTTCGCCCTTATTACAGGTTCACAACCACATGTTGATCGAATTTTTAGTGGAGACGTTTAGATGGGTAAAATTATTGGTATCGACCTGGGTACTACCAACTCTTGTGTAGCGATTATGGATGGCACTACTGCACGCGTGCTGGAGAACGCCGAAGGCGATCGCACCACGCCTTCTATCATTGCCTATACCCAGGATGGTGAAACTCTGGTTGGTCAGCCGGCTAAACGTCAGGCAGTGACAAACCCGCAAAACACCCTGTTTGCGATTAAACGCCTGATTGGCCGCCGCTTCCAGGACGAAGAAGTTCAGCGTGACGTTTCTATCATGCCATACAAAATTGTTGCCGCAGACAATGGCGACGCATGGCTGGATGTGAAAGGCACCAAAACTGCACCGCCGCAGATCTCTGCTGAAGTGCTGAAAAAAATGAAGAAAACGGCTGAAGATTACCTGGGTGAACCGGTAACTGAAGCGGTTATCACCGTACCGGCTTACTTCAACGATGCGCAGCGTCAGGCTACCAAAGATGCCGGCCGTATCGCCGGTCTGGAAGTCAAACGTATCATCAACGAACCGACCGCGGCGGCGCTGGCTTACGGTCTGGATAAAGAAGTCGGTAACCGCACTATCGCGGTATACGACCTCGGTGGTGGTACTTTCGATATCTCTATTATCGAAATCGACGAAGTTGACGGCGAGAAAACCTTTGAAGTACTGGCGACCAACGGTGACACCCACCTGGGCGGTGAAGACTTCGATACGCGTCTGATCAACTACCTCGTTGATGAGTTCAAGAAAGATCAGGGCATTGACCTGCGTAACGACCCGCTGGCCATGCAGCGCCTGAAAGAAGCCGCTGAGAAAGCGAAGATTGAATTGTCTTCTGCTCAGCAGACCGACGTTAACCTGCCGTATATCACTGCAGATGCGACCGGTCCGAAACACATGAATATCAAAGTGACTCGCGCGAAACTGGAAAGCCTGGTAGAAGACCTGGTTAACCGCTCCATCGAGCCGCTGAAAGTGGCCCTGCAGGATGCTGGTCTGTCCGTTTCCGATATCAACGACGTGATCCTCGTTGGTGGTCAGACTCGTATGCCGATGGTGCAGAAGAAAGTCGCTGAGTTCTTCGGTAAAGAGCCGCGTAAAGACGTTAACCCGGATGAAGCTGTGGCGATCGGCGCAGCGGTTCAGGGTGGTGTACTGACGGGTGATGTGAAAGACGTTCTGCTGCTGGACGTAACCCCGCTGTCGCTGGGTATCGAAACCATGGGCGGCGTGATGACAGCGCTTATCAACAAAAACACCACTATCCCGACCAAGCACAGCCAGGTGTTCTCTACTGCAGAAGACAACCAGTCTGCGGTAACCATCCATGTGCTGCAGGGTGAGCGTAAACGCGCGTCTGATAACAAATCACTGGGTCAGTTCAACCTGGATGGTATTAACCCGGCGCCGCGCGGTATGCCGCAGATCGAAGTCACCTTCGACATCGATGCTGACGGTATCCTGCACGTTTCCGCGAAAGACAAAAACAGCGGTAAAGAGCAGAAGATCACCATCAAGGCGTCTTCCGGTCTGAATGAAGAAGAAATTCAGAAAATGGTTCGCGAAGCAGAAGCTAACGCCGAATCTGACCGTAAGTTCGAAGAGCTGGTACAGACCCGTAACCAGGGTGACCATCTGCTGCACAGCACTCGTAAGCAGGTTGAAGAAGCAGGCGATAAACTGCCGGCTGATGACAAAACCGCTATTGAGTCTGCGCTGACCGCGCTGGAAACTTCCCTGAAAGGCGAAGACAAAGCGGACATCGAAGCGAAAATGCAGGCGCTGGCGCAGGCTTCTCAGAAGCTGATGGAAATTGCTCAGCAGCAGCACGCTCAGCAGCAGGCGGGTTCCGCTGACGCTCAGGCGAGCAACGCGAAAGACGACGATGTTGTCGACGCTGAGTTCGAAGAAGTGAAAGATAAAAAATAATCGCCCTTTGAACGGGTAAAACACTGGCACGGGCGAAGAGGTTTCCTCTCCGCCCGTGCACGCATGTTAAGGGGCTGAAAAACACCGATGGCAAAGCAAGATTACTACGAGATTTTAGGCGTCTCCAAAACAGCGGAAGAGCGTGAAATCAAAAAGGCTTACAAGCGCCTGGCCATGAAGTATCACCCGGACCGCAACCAGGGTGATAAAGAGGCCGAAGCCAAATTTAAAGAAATCAAAGAAGCGTATGAAATCCTGACTGATGCCCAGAAGCGTGCGGCCTACGATCAGTACGGCCACGCGGCCTTCGAACAGGGCGGCATGGGCGGCGGCGGCGGTTTTGGCGGCGGTGCGGATTTCAGCGATATCTTTGGCGATGTTTTCGGCGATATCTTTGGCGGCGGACGTGGTCGTCAGCGCGCGGCGCGCGGCGCCGATCTCCGTTACAACATGGAGCTGACGCTGGAAGAAGCGGTGCGTGGCGTCACCAAAGAGATCCGTATTCCGACGCTGGAAGAGTGCGACGTCTGTCACGGCAGCGGCGCCAAGGCCGGCAGCAAGCCGCAGACCTGTCCGACCTGTCATGGCGCAGGCCAGGTGCAGATGCGTCAGGGCTTCTTTGCGGTACAGCAGACCTGTCCGCACTGTCAGGGACGCGGTACGCTGATTAAAGATCCATGCAACAAATGTCATGGTCATGGGCGTGTAGAGAAAACGAAAACCTTGTCGGTTAAAATTCCGGCAGGTGTGGACACCGGCGATCGGATCCGTCTGGCGGGCGAAGGCGAAGCTGGCGAGCATGGCGCACCGGCAGGCGATCTGTACGTACAGGTCCAGGTGAAGCAGCACGCTATCTTTGAGCGTGAAGGTAATAACCTGTACTGCGAAGTCCCGATCAACTTCACGATGGCGGCGCTGGGTGGTGAGATTGAAGTGCCGACGCTCGACGGTCGCGTCAGTCTGAAAGTGCCGGGTGAAACCCAGACCGGCAAGCTGTTCCGCATGCGCGGCAAAGGTGTGAAATCCGTTCGCGGCGGCGCCCAGGGCGATCTGCTGTGCCGCGTGGTGGTGGAGACGCCGGTAGGGCTGAACGAGAAGCAGAAGCAGCTGCTGAAAGAGCTGCAGGAGAGCTTCGGCGGCCCGACCGGGGAAAACAACAGCCCGCGTTCGAAAAGCTTCTTCGACGGTGTGAAGAAGTTCTTCGACGACCTGACCCGCTAATTCCGCTTTTCCTGATATCCGGCCCGGGCCTTGCTGCCCGGGCTTTTTTTGCCTTACGCCTCCTCTTTTATTCGTAAAAAACGAACATTAAAGCAATTTAAATCTGATTTTTTCGAGTTATCAGTGTGTGTATTATGCTTTTATCGAGTTATTCACCAACAGGATGAAAGTAAAAGTGAAACATCTGCAACGATTCTTTAGTAGCGATGCTTCCGGCGGCATTGTCTTAATCATTGCCGCCGCGCTGGCGATGGTGATGGCCAATACCAGCGTGACCAGCGGTCTGTATCACTCCTTCCTGGAGACGCCAGTTCAGCTGCGAGTGGGGGCGCTGGAGATCAATAAGAACATGCTGTTATGGATCAATGATGCCCTGATGGCGGTGTTTTTTTTACTGATTGGCCTGGAGGTCAAACGTGAGCTGATTCAGGGGTCGCTGGCGAGCCGTCGTCAGGCGGTGTTTCCAGTGATTGCCGCGCTCGGCGGGATGATTGTGCCGGCCCTGGTCTATCTGGCTTTTAACGCCCAGGATCCTGTCGCCAGAGAGGGGTGGGCGATCCCGGCGGCGACGGATATTGCCTTTGCGCTCGGTGTGCTGGCGCTGTTAGGTAGCCGGGTACCGACGGCGCTGAAGATTTTCCTGATGGCGCTGGCGATTATTGATGACCTCGGGGCTATCGTGATTATCGCGCTGTTTTATACCCACGACCTGTCCATGCTTTCGCTGGGCGTGGCGGCGGCGGCAATTGCGGTGCTGGTGGCCCTGAACCTCAGCGGCGTGCGGCGTACCGGGATCTATATTCTGGTTGGCGCGGTGCTGTGGACGGCGGTGCTGAAGTCTGGCGTTCATGCGACCCTTGCCGGGGTGATCGTCGGCTTTATGATCCCGCTCGAGGAAAAGCATGGCAAGTCACCGGCCAAAGCGCTTGAGCATGTCCTGCACCCGTGGGTCGCGTTTATGATCCTGCCGCTGTTCGCCTTCGCCAACGCTGGCGTTTCGCTGCAGGGAGTCACCCTGGCCGGACTGACGTCGCTTCTGCCGCTGGGCATTATGGCCGGGCTGTTTATCGGCAAGCCGCTGGGGATCAGCCTGTTCTGCTGGCTGGCGCTGAAGCTGAAGTGGGCCTCGCTGCCGGAGGGGACCACCTGCAAGCAGATCATGGCGGTGGGTATTCTGTGTGGGATTGGCTTTACGATGTCGATTTTCATCGCCACTCTGGCCTTCGGTAGCGTCGACCCCGCGTTGATCAACTGGGCCAAGCTTGGCATCCTGATTGGCTCAGTGCTATCAGCAGTCATCGGATATCTCATACTGCGTCAGCGCGTGACGGAGACTCGCCTCGCGGTATAACCTTTCTGCAGGAGAGCCTGCGTGGCTCTCCTGGACATTATCAGGGAGAGAAGCATGTCACATATCAACTACAACCATCTGTACTACTTCTGGCACGTGTATAAAGAAGGGTCCGTCGTTGGCGCGGCGGAGGCGCTGTTTCTGACGCCGCAGACGATTACCGGGCAGATCAAAGCCCTGGAAGAGCGCCTGCAGGGTAAGTTGTTTAAGCGAAAAGGAAGGGGACTGGAGCCGAGTGAGCTGGGCGAGCTGGTCTTCCGCTATGCCGACCGCATGTTTACCCTCAGCCAGGAGATGCTCGACATCGTCAACTACCGCAAAGAGTCGAATCTGCTGTTTGATGTCGGCGTCGCTGATGCGTTATCCAAGCGGCTGGTCAGCGGCGTGCTGGATGCCGCCGTCGTTGAGAGTGAGCAGATCCATCTGCGCTGTTTTGAATCCACCCATGAGCTGCTGCTGGAGCAACTGAGCCAGCATAAGCTCGATATGATTATCTCTGACTGTCCGATCGACTCGACACAGCAGGAAGGGCTATTTTCGGTGAAGATTGGCGAGTGCAGCGTCAGCTTCTGGTGCATGAATCCGGCGCCGACGAAGCCGTTTCCGGCCTGTCTGGAAGAGCGGCGGCTGCTGATCCCCGGTCGGCGTTCGATGCTGGGGCGTAAACTGCTGAACTGGATTAACGTGCAGGGCCTGAAGGTGGAGATCCTCGGCGAATTTGACGATGCGGCGCTCATGAAAGCCTTCGGCGCCGCGCATAATGCGATATTTGTCGCGCCGACGCTCTATGCGCATGATTTCTACTATGACGAATCGATTATCGAAATTGGCCGCATGGATAGCGTGATGGAGGAGTATCACGCTATTTTTGCCGAGCGAATGATTCAGCATCCCGCGGTTCAGCGCATCTGTAATCGCGATTACTCGTCACTGTTTACCGAACCCCGATAGCCTGCCGGCGTGGGCTGGCGTGGCGCTGGCCGCGCCAGCGCGCGTTAGCGGGGGAAGATGGCGGGCATAAAAAAACCCGCTTTCGCGGGTTTCTTTAACAAAGTTCAGCAAGCAGGCGATTAAGCCAGTTTGTTGATCTGTGCAGTCAGGTTTGCTTTATGACGCGCAGCTTTGTTTTTGTGGATCAGACCTTTAGCAGCCTGACGGTCCACGATTGGTTGCATTTCGTTAAATGCTTTCTGTGCAGCAGCTTTGTCGCCAGCTTCGATAGCTGCGTATACTTTCTTGATGAAAGTACGCATCATAGAGCGACGGCTTGCGTTGTGCTTGCGAGCCTTTTCAGACTGAACGGCGCGCTTCTTAGCTGATTTGATATTAGCCAAGGTCCAACTCCCAAATGTGTTCTATATGGACAATTCAAAGGCCGAGGAATATGCCCGTTTAGCCTTCTTTTGTCAATGGATTTGTGCAAATAAGCGCCGTTTAACACCACAGCGCTTCATTACGTAGTGATGGCGCAAGATTCTACCAGCTTGTTGCAGGCGAATACAGCTTTTCCACCATAAAAATCGCCGGGCGCGGCCAGTTTTCCCGCTTTCTCGCGCTGAGTGAATGAATTCCTGAGAACTTTCGTTGCCGAGGTGCAATCGCTGGTTAACGTTGACAGTTGTACAAGGTATACTCGGACGATTTTCACTGTTTTGAGCCAGACATGAAGCTGATACGCGGCATACATAATCTCAGTCAGGCGCCGCACGGGTGCGTGCTGACCATTGGTAATTTTGACGGCGTGCATCGTGGGCATCAGGCACTGCTGCAGCGGTTGCGCGAAGAGGGCCGCCAGCGCGGTTTACCGGTGGTGGTGATGATTTTCGAACCCCAGCCGCTGGAGCTCTTTGCCGCCGATAAAGCCCCGGCGCGGTTGACCCGCCTGCGTGAAAAGCTGGGCTATCTGGCTGAAAGCGGGGTCGACTATGTATTGTGCGTTCGCTTTGACCGCCGGTTCGCCGCGCTAACCGCGCAGGATTTTATCAGCGAACTGCTGGTGCGCCGCCTGGGTGTGCAGTTCCTTGCCGTCGGTGATGATTTCCGCTTTGGCGCTGGTCGCCAGGGGGATTTTTTGTTATTGCAAAAGGCCGGAGCGGAATACGGCTTCGACGTGACCAGCACCCAGACTTTCTGCGAAGGTGGGGTGCGTATCAGCAGTACGGCGGTGCGTCAGGCGCTGGCGGATGACGATCTCCTGCTGGCGGAGACGCTGCTGGGCCATCCGTTTAGCATCTCCGGACGCGTCGTTCATGGTGATGAACTGGGCCGTACCATAGGTTTTCCGACGGCGAACTTACCGCTGCGTCGTCAGGTTTCCCCGGTTAAAGGGGTCTATGCGGTAGAAGTGACAGGGCTGGGCGACAAACCCATAGCGGGCGTCGCCAATATTGGCACCCGTCCAACGGTCGCGGGCGTGCGTCAGCAGCTTGAAGTACATCTGTTGGACGTTGTAATGGACCTCTACGGTCGCCATATCAATGTAGTACTGCGTAAAAAGATACGTAACGAGCAGCGGTTTGCGTCGCTGGACGAGCTGAAGGCGCAAATCGCACGTGATGAGTTAACGGCCCGCGAATTATTTGGGCTGACCAGCCAGGCTTGAGCCGCTGGTGTTTATCAAACCGAAATACGGAACCGAGAATCTGATGAGTGACTATAAATCGACCCTGAATTTGCCGGAAACAGGGTTCCCTATGCGTGGCGACCTCGCCAAACGCGAACCGGGAATGCTGGCGCGTTGGACCGATGATGACCTGTACGGCATCATTCGTGCAGCCAAAAAAGGCAAAAAAACCTTCATTCTGCATGATGGCCCTCCTTATGCGAATGGCAGCATTCATATTGGTCACTCGGTTAACAAGATTCTGAAAGACATTATCGTTAAGTCCAAAGGACTGACGGGCTATGACTCGCCGTACGTTCCGGGCTGGGACTGCCACGGTCTGCCGATCGAGCTGAAAGTCGAGCAGCAATACGGTAAGCCGGGTGAGAAATTTACCGCCGCTGAATTCCGCGCCAAGTGCCGCGAATATGCCGCGGAGCAGATCGACGGTCAGCGTAAAGACTTTATCCGCCTGGGCGTGCTGGGCGACTGGTCGCGTCCGTACCTGACCATGGACTTCAAAACCGAAGCCAACATCATCCGCGCGCTGGGTAAAATCATCGGCAACGGCCACCTGCATAAAGGCGCTAAGCCGGTGCACTGGTGCGTTGACTGCCGTTCCGCGCTGGCGGAAGCGGAAGTGGAGTATTACGACAAAACCTCTCCGTCTATCGACGTGGCGTTCCACGCGGTAGATAAAGCCGCGGTACTGGCGAAATTCGGCGTGGCCGACGTCAACGGCCCGGTTTCCCTGGTTATCTGGACCACCACGCCGTGGACCCTGCCGGCTAACCGTGCCATCTCTCTGTCGCCGGAATTCGACTACGCGCTGGTGCAGGTTGACGGTCAGGCGCTGATCCTGGCGAAAGACCTGGTTGAGAGCGTGATGAAGCGCCTTGGCGTTACGGATTACCGTATCCTGGCGGCGGTACAAGGTTCAGAACTTGAACTGATGCGCTTCCAGCATCCGTTCCTCGATTTCGACGTGCCGGCGATCCTTGGCGACCACGTGACGCTGGACGCGGGTACCGGCGCGGTGCATACCGCCGGCGGCCACGGTCCGGACGACTACACCATCAGCCAGAAATACGGTCTGGAAATCGCCAACCCGGTTGGCCCGGACGGTGCTTACCTGCCTGGTACCTATCCGTCTCTGGATGGCATCAACGTCTTCAAAGCCAACGACATCATCGTTGAGATGCTGCGTGACAGCGGCGCGCTGCTGCACGTGGAAAAAATGCAGCACAGCTATCCGTGCTGCTGGCGACACAAATCGCCGATCATCTTCCGCGCCACCCCGCAGTGGTTCGTCAGTATGGATCAGAAAGGCCTGCGCGCGCAGTCGCTGAAAGAGATCAAAGGCGTGCAGTGGATCCCGGACTGGGGCCAGGCGCGTATCGAATCGATGGTGGCAAACCGCCCTGACTGGTGTATCTCCCGTCAGCGTACCTGGGGCGTGCCGATGTCGCTGTTCGTGCACAAAGAAACCCACGAACTGCACCCGCGTACCCTTGAACTGATGGAAGAAGTGGCGAAACGCGTTGAAGTTGACGGCATCCAGGCGTGGTGGGATCTCGATTCCCGCGACATCCTTGGCGATGACGCCGAAAGCTACGAGAAAGTGCCGGATACCCTCGACGTGTGGTTTGACTCCGGGTCGACCCACTCTTCCGTGGTTGATGTGCGTCCGGAATTCGCCGGTCACGCCGCGGACATGTATCTGGAAGGCTCTGACCAGCATCGCGGCTGGTTCATGTCTTCACTGATGATCTCCACGGCGATGAAAGGCAAAGCGCCATATCGCCAGGTACTGACCCACGGCTTCACCGTCGATGGCCAGGGCCGCAAAATGTCCAAGTCTATCGGTAACACCGTTAGCCCGCAGGACGTGATGAACAAGCTGGGCGCCGATATCCTGCGTCTGTGGGTGGCTTCCACCGACTACACCGGCGAAATGGCGGTCTCCGATGAGATCCTCAAACGCGCCGCGGACAGCTATCGTCGTATCCGTAACACCGCGCGCTTCCTGCTGGCGAACCTGAACGGTTTCGATCCAGCGAAAGACATGGTTAAACCGGAAGAGATGGTGGTGCTGGACCGCTGGGCAGTCGGCTGCGCGCAGGCGGCACAGGAAGATATCCTGAAAGCCTACGAATCCTACGACTTCCATGAAGTGGTACAGCGCCTGATGCGCTTCTGCTCCATCGAAATGGGCTCGTTCTACCTCGACATCATCAAAGACCGCCAGTACACCGCGAAAGCGGACAGCGTGGCGCGTCGCAGCTGCCAGACCGCGCTGTTCCATATCGTGGAAGCGCTGGTGCGCTGGATGGCGCCGATCATGTCCTTCACCGCGGACGAAATCTGGGGCTACCTGCCGGGCGATCGTGAGAAATATGTCTTCACCGGCGAGTGGTATGAAGGTCTGTTCGGCCTGGCCGACGATGAAGCGATGAACGACGGTTTCTGGGATGAATTGCTCAAGGTGCGCGGCGAAGTCAACAAGGTGATCGAGCAAGCGCGTGCGGATAAGAAAGTCGGTGGCTCTCTGGAAGCAGCGGTCACGCTGTATGCCGATGCCGACCTGGCGGCCAAGCTCAACGCGCTGGGCGATGAATTACGATTTGTCCTGTTGACCTCCGGCGCCAACGTTGCCGATTATGCGCAGGCGCCGGCTGATGCCTGGCAGAGCGATCTGCTGAAAGGGCTGAAAGTGGTCCTGAGTAAAGCCGAGGGCGAGAAGTGCCCACGCTGCTGGCATTACACCAGTGACGTCGGCAAGGTAGCGGAACACGCAGAAATCTGCGGTCGCTGTGTGAGCAACGTCGCCGGTAACGGCGAGCAACGTAAATTCGCCTGATGAGTAAATCGATCTGTTCAACGGGGCTACGCTGGCTGTGGGTCGTCGTAGCCGTGCTGATTATCGATCTGGGTAGCAAATTCCTGATCCTCCAGAATTTCGCTCTGGGGGAGACGGTTCCGCTGTTCCCGTCGCTTAATCTGCATTATGCCCGCAACTATGGCGCGGCGTTTAGTTTCCTCGCCGACAGCGGCGGCTGGCAGCGCTGGTTCTTTTCCGGGATCGCGATCGGCATTTGTGTGGTGCTGACGGTACTGATGTACCGTTCGAAGGCGACGCAAAAGCTGAACAATATTGCCTACGCCCTGATTATCGGCGGTGCGCTGGGTAACTTGTTCGATCGCCTGTGGCACGGCTTCGTGGTCGATATGATCGACTTCTACGTCGGCGACTGGCATTTCGCCACCTTCAACCTCGCCGATAGTGCGATCTGCATCGGCGCAGCGCTGATTGTGCTTGAAGGTTTCTTGCCGAAACCGACCGCGAAAGAGCAGGCGTAAATGTCAATGCCGGGTGGCGCTACGCTTACCCGGCCTACAGAATTTGTGGCCGCCCGTCGGTCCGGTTAGCATAGCGCCACCGGGCAACCGGTGACCTAAAACAAGCGAGCAATTTGCATGTCTAAATCCGTACAGAGCAACAGCGCGGTACTGGTGCACTTCACACTGAAACTGGACGACGGCTCCACCGCCGAGTCCACCCGCAGCAACGGCAAACCGGCGCTGTTTCGCCTCGGCGACACCTCTCTGTCCGAAGGGCTGGAGCAACAGCTTCTCGGTCTGAAAGAGGGGGAGAAAAAGGCCTTTTCGCTGGAGCCTGACGCCGCCTTTGGCGTACCCAGCCCTGACCTGATTCAGTATTTCTCTCGCCGTGAATTTATCGACGCTGGCGAACCAGAGATCGGCGCGATTATGCTCTTTACCGCAATGGATGGCAGCGAAATGCCTGGCGTGATCCGCGAAGTGAACGGCGATTCCATCACCGTCGACTTCAACCATCCGCTGGCCGGGCGCACCGTTCATTTTGATATTGAAGTGCTGGAGATCGATCCGGCGCTGGAGGAGTAACATGCAGATCCTGTTGGCTAACCCGCGCGGTTTTTGCGCTGGCGTTGACCGCGCTATCAGCATTGTAGAAAACGCGCTGACGCTGTATGGCGCACCGATCTATGTTCGCCATGAAGTGGTGCACAACCGCTATGTGGTGGATAGCCTGCGCAAGCGCGGCGCCATTTTTATCGAACAGATCAGCGAAGTGCCGGACGGCGCGATCCTGATTTTCTCCGCCCACGGTGTTTCGCAGGCGGTACGCAACGAAGCGAAGAGCCGCGACCTGACGGTGTTCGATGCCACCTGTCCGCTGGTGACCAAAGTCCATATGGAAGTCGCCCGCGCCAGCCGCCGCGGCGAAGAGTCGATTCTGATTGGCCATGCCGGCCACCCGGAAGTCGAAGGTACTATGGGGCAGTACAATAACCCGCAAGGGGGCATGTACCTGGTCGAGTCGCCGGAAGACGTTCTCAAGCTGGAAGTCAAAAACGACGCCCGGCTGTCGTTTATGACCCAGACCACGCTCTCCGTCGACGATACGTCTGACGTTATTGACGCCCTGCGCGCGCGTTTCCCGAAAATCGTCGGCCCGCGCAAAGACGACATTTGCTATGCCACCACTAACCGTCAGGAAGCCGTGCGCGCGCTGGCGGAGCAGGCTGACGTGGTGCTGGTGGTCGGGTCGAAAAACTCCTCCAACTCTAACCGCCTCGCCGAGCTGGCGCAGCGGATGGGCAAAGCGGCTTACCTGATTGACGACGCCTCCGATATCCAGGAAGCGTGGGTCAAGGATGCGGCCTGTGTCGGCGTGACGGCGGGCGCATCGGCGCCGGATATTCTGGTGCAGAACGTCATTACCCGCCTGCAGGAGCTGGGCGGCGGCGAAGCCGTGCCACTGGAAGGCCGGGAAGAGAATATCGTCTTTGAAGTGCCGAAAGAGCTGCGTGTGGATGTCCGTGAAGTAGAGTAAGTTCTTTCCTCCAGCAGTATGAGAAGATGCCAGACTTAACGTCTGGCATTTTTTTTAGGGAGAAACCATGCGCTTACCGATCATTCTTGATACTGACCCGGGCATCGACGATGCTGCCGCCATTGCCGCGGCGCTGTTCGCGCCCGAGCTGGAGCTGCAACTGATGACCACCGTGGCGGGCAACGTTTCGGTGGAGAAGACGACCCGTAACGCGCTGCAGCTGCTGCACTTCTGGAATGCCGATGTGCCGCTGGCGCAGGGGGCGTCGATGCCGCTGGTGCGTCCGTTGCGCGACGCCGCCTCGGTGCATGGCGAATCCGGCATGGAGGGGTATGACTTTGTTGAGCATCAACGTCAGCCGCTGGCGAAGCCGGCCTTCCAGGCGATCCGCGATGCATTGATGCACGCTGCCGAGCCGATTACTCTGGTGGCGATTGGCCCGCTGACCAATATAGCGCTGCTGCTGACCCAGTACCCGGAATGCGTGTTCAACATTCGCCGGCTGGTGATCATGGGCGGCTCGGCGGGCCGCGGCAACTTCACGCCGAATGCGGAATTCAATATTGCTATCGACCCGGAAGCCGCCGCGAAAGTCTTCCACAGCGGGCTGGAGATTGTGATGTGCGGGCTGGACGTCACCAACCGGGCGCTGCTGGCGGCAGATTACCTGGCGACCCTACCGACGCTGAACCAGACCGGTAAAATGCTTCATGCTCTGTTTAGCCACTATCGCAGCGGCAGCATGAGCAGTGGTTTGCGAATGCACGATCTCTGCGCTATTGCGTGGCTGGCGCGCCCGGAACTGTTCACTCTCCAGCCGTGTTTTGTGGCGGTGGAGACGCAGGGGACCTGGACCGCCGGCACCACGGTGGTGGATATCGAAGGACGACTGGGTCAGCCGGCGAACGCCCTGGTGGCGCTCGATATCGACGTGGAAGGGTTTCAGCGCTGGGCAGCGGAGGTGATTGCCCTGGCGCCGTAACCGTTTATCCTTGCGGGTTTGTGTCGACAACGTTACACCACAGTTCGCTCGCTTCATCCGTCCACATCAGGAGTAACAGTGACGCGAAGCGTTCAGCTGCTGCGGAAAGCGGGCGGTTTTTTACGCGGATCATACCCAGTGTACGCCGGATGACGGGTTCCACTAGCGGCACGCTGACCACCGCGCTGTTGACGTGATGGGGCATGGCCAGACAGGGCAATGCCGATACGCCAAGCCCCGCCTCAACCAGGCCGAGAGAGGTGGATAAATGTCTGACTTCATAAAACCAGTTCAGCTTCCACGGTTTATCTGCCAGGCAACTTTCAATCAGTTGCCGATTGCCGCTCGATCGCCTTACGCCAATTAATCTCTGCGAGGCGAGCTCTCGCCATTCCACCAATTTCTTGCTGGCCAGTGGATGATCCTTTCTGCAGGCCAGGACGAAGGGTTCATTGACCAGTGGGCTAAATTCGATATCGGGATGTGTGATGAAGTTCATGTTTATTCCAAAATCGACTTCCCCCTTTCTCACCGAGGTCATGCAATTTTCTATACCTTGTTCATAAATTCGTACTTTGATATGCGGATAGCGCTGATTAAATTGAACGATAGCGCGAGGCAAAAAATAAAAGACGGCTGTGGGGATACAGGACAACGTTATCGTATCCTGGACATGAGAAGTGAGGCTGCTGACGTCGAAGATGGCGGCATCGAGGCTGGCAATCAGCGATTTTGCTTTCGGCAGCAGCATTGCTCCCGCCTGCGTGAGCTGAATTTTTCGGGTGGTACGTACGAATAGCGCGGTATTGAGATTACTTTCAATTTTTTTAATTTTTCGCGTCAGCGCGGGTTGTGTCAGATTAAGGACCTCGGCGGCTTTACTAAACGAGCCGAGCTCCGCCACGGTCACAAAGGCTTTCATACCGGATAGTTCATTGTTCATCATGACTCCCTGAGCGTAAATAGACTTTATGCCTATAATAGGGCCTAATTAATTATCATCGCGATGAAATCTGTAATTGATGTTCTGGGGGAATAAATCTTATTTTTTAATTTTATCAATCACCGACACCCTTGCAAGTAGAATCAGCGGGTAAACGGTATGGCGGCAATGAAATAATAAAGTTAATAAAAAACTTTAAATTCATTGAATGTATTTAATTCACGCCTGCCGCTTATTTGAGTTTTTCTTCTCTATTTGTAAGGAGCGTGTTATGAAAACTATTCCATGCGCACTTATGCGTGGCGGCACCTCAAAAGGGGCCTTTCTGTTAGCAGACGATCTCCCTGAAGATACGCAGAAACGTAATGAGGCGTTATTAACTATCATGGGTTCAGGCCATGAGCTGGAAATCGACGGGATTGGCGGCGGTAGCCCACAGACCAGCAAGGTGGCGATTGTCAGCCAATCGACCAGTCAACAAGCGGATGTGGATTACTTATTTGTTCAGGTCATTGTCAATGAACGCCGGGTAGATACCACGCCGAATTGCGGCAATATGCTCTGCGCCGTGGGTGGGTTTGCCATCGAAAAAGGACTCGTCGCGGCAACCTCTCCGGTGACACGGGTGCGCATCAGGAACGTGAATACCAATACCTTTGTTGACGCAGACATTCAGACCCCGAATGGGCAGGTGGTTTATGAAGGCGGCACGCATATTGACGGCGTTCCAGGCCAGGCCGCACCCGTTGGCTTGACGTTTTTGAACGCTGCAGGGGCGAAATCCGGCCAGCTATTCCCCACCGGCAACCGGGTCGATATCTTTGATAGTATTCGCGTGACCTGTATCGATATGGCGATGCCCATGGTCATTATTCCGGCGCAAAGCCTGGGCAAAACAGGATATGAGTCAGCGAGTGAATTAGATCAGGATAAAGGCTTTTTTCAACGCCTGGAATCCATCCGCAAACAAGCTGGCGCGGCAATGGGATTTGGCGACGTATCAAATATGGTGATCCCCAAACCCGTGCTGGTGGCGCCACCACAGCATGGTGGAACACTGACTGTTCGCTATTTCATGCCGCATAGCTGTCATAAATCGTTGGCGATCACCGGCGCCATCGGCCTGGCGAGTTCATGCATTATTGCTGATACCGTGGTTAACGAAATGACCCGCATGGCGGGGGATGGCCTCATTAACGTTGAGCATCCCAGCGGAAGCATTGATGTGAGTCTGAGCAATACTCATGGGCAGCCAGAAAACATTCGCGCATCGGTTATTCGGCTTTGTTGAATAAATCAGATTTCGGGT
>NZ_KV789901.1:0-1526 GCF_001807705.1 Klebsiella sp. HMSC25G12
GCGCCCTTTTAAACCATGATGAACACGCCCCGCTCAGGCGGGGCAGTTAAAGGAGAAACACATGAATCACAACGTTAAACCTCCGCTGGGATCCCTGTCAGATGGCACGTTTACCCGCGAGCAGGCCAGAGCGGTCGCGGCGCAGTATCAGAATGTGGCGATTGAGGATGACCAGGGGACGCATTTTCGCCTCGTCGTCCGTCATCAGGATGACGGCAGCATGGTCTGGCGTGTCTGGAATTTTGAACCGGGCGGTGAGTTCCTGATGAACCGTTATATCCGGGACTACGGAGTACGCAAAACGCAGTAAGCCTTAAGAGGTGCCGGGCAGATGGGTCTGCCCGGCAGACATTAACTAATATCGGAGAGAAATCAATCATGTCAGTGACCGAGTCTAAAGCAAAAACCCCCGCGAAAACCAGCAAAAAAGTGGTAAAACCTGCCGAATCCGCCGCCCTGAAAGCCGCGCTTGAGGCCGCACAGATTGAGATGGTGCCGCTGTCGGCGCTGGTCAAATCCCCGCTGAACGTCCGCACCATCCCGTATCCGCCGGAGAGCGTCCGGGAAATGGCTGACTCCATTCTCGCGGTCGGCCTCATTCAGAATCTGGTGGTTCACACGCTGCCGGACGGCCTGTCGGGCGTCGCAGCGGGCGGTCGTCGTCTGGCGGCCCTGCAGCTTTTACAACGCGAGCAGCGCATCGATGCCGGGCATCAGGTCATCGTGAAGCGTGTCAGCGACGAACTGGCAGTAGTGGCTTCGATGGTCGAGAACAACAACCGGGTGGCGATGCACCCGGCAGAGCAAATCAGCGGTTTCCGCACGCTGTCTGAGCAGGGCAAGACCCCGGCGCAAATCGGGGACCAGCTGGGGTACAGTTCGCGCCACGTCCAGCGCATGCTGAAGCTCGCCAGCCTTGCCCCGGAACTGATTGCCCTGCTGGCAGAGAACACGCTCGATGTGGAGCAGTGTCAGGCGCTCAGTCTGGAAAGTGACCCGGCGCGTCAGGTGGAGATTTACCAGCGCGTGAAGGCGCAGCACAGCTACGCTCCGGCTCACATGCTGAAACGCGCCATCACGGACACCGAAATATCGGTTCGCGACGCCCGATTTATGTTTGTCGGGCGCGAAGCGTATGAGGCCGCAGGGGGCGAAGTGCGCGAGGACCTGTTCAGCGCGCAGGAGGGCGACGGAACGGCAGACGGGGTACTGGTCGGGCGTCTGGTGCAGGAGAAGCTGGAGTCCGCCGCGCTGGCTGTTGAAATGCAGGAGGGCTGGTCATGGTCACTGGCACGGGAAGGGGCGGTGCGGAATTACGGTGACGACCGCGAGCATTATCTGGTCCTGCCGGAGCCGGAGGGTGAACTCAGCGCTGACGAGCAGCGGCGTCTCGATGAACTGTACGCCACGCAGGAAGCCACGGCGACGTATGAAGATGAAGCCGCCATTCAGGTGCTGATTGACGAGATTGAAGAGGCAGCATCGATCCGGGCATGGACACCGGAGCAGAAAGCGGCCTGTGGCGT
>NZ_KV789902.1:0-1658 GCF_001807705.1 Klebsiella sp. HMSC25G12
GCTCCCCGTTGATTAATACACCGCGATGTTAGTAATGTCTTCATAAGCCACATGAGGACATCCTCATGAAGAAGCGTTTTTCCGACGAACAGATCATCAGTATTCTCCGCGAGGCCGAAGCCGGGGTTTCTGCCCGTGAGCTCTGCCGTAAGCACGCCATTTCCGACGCCATCTTTTACACCTGGCGTAAGAAGTATGGCGGTATGGAGGTGCCCGAGGTTAAGCGCCTTAAGTCGCTTGAGGAAGAGAACGCCAGACTCAAGAAGCTGCTTGCCGAAGCCATGCTGGATAAAGAGGCGCTTCAGGTGGCTCTTGGGCGAAAGTACTGACGACAGACCAGAAGCAGGAAGCCGTTGAGTTTATGTGTGATGCGACCGGTCTGTCGCAACGTAGTGCCTGCAGGCTTACAGGTTTGCCCCTGTCGACCTGCCGCTATGAGGCTCAGCGTTCGGCGGCTGATGCGCATTTATCACTGAGCTGGCACTGGAGCGCAGGCGTTTTGGCTACCGACGCATCTGGCAGTTACTGCGCCGTGAAGGCCTTCATGTTAATCACAAGCGCGTGTACCGTCTTTACCACCTTAACGGGCTGGGTGTAAAACGCAGACGACGTCGTAAAGGTCTGGCAACAGAACGTCTGCCGCTGCTCCGCCCGGAGGCGCCCAACCTGACCTGGCCGATGGATTTTGTCATGGACGCGCTGGCCACCGGTCGCAGGATCAAGTGCCTGACCTGCGTGGACGACTTCACGAAGGAGTGTCTGACAATTACCGCCGTCTTCGGGATTTCAGGCGTTCAGGTCACGCGAATTCTGGACAGCATTGCACTGTTTCGCGGCTATCCGGCGACGATAAGAACTGACCAGGGGCCGGAGTTTACCTGCAGAGCACTCGACCAGTGGGCTTATGAGCATGGGGTGGAGCTACGGCTTATCCAGCCGGGCAGGCCAACACAGAACGGATTTATTGAAAGTTTTAACGGACGATTCAGGGATGAGTGCCTCAATGAGCACTGGTTCAGCGATATCGTTCACGCCAGGAAAACGATTAATGACTGGCGGCAGGATTAGAGCGAGTGTCGTCCACATTCATCGCTGAACTACCAGACTCCGGCTGAATTTGCGGCGGGCTGGCGAAACGGGAAATATGAAGAAAAACGAACCGACATTACTAACTGAAGGTTGTATCTAATCCTGGGGGGGCAGGTCAACCGCGTTGGATGATTGTGGATCATGATTATATATGTTTTTTTCTTATCAGAAACAATGGGTTAAATAGTTTTATTTTGATGGTTGGTGTCGCGGAGTGGTGCTGGTTTCACTTCAGGGGTAGGCATATGGAACAGGATCCTCTTGAGATCCTTTCTTTAGCATCGTAATCTCTTGCTCAGTAAACGAAAAAACCGCCCAGCAAGGCGGTTTTTTCGAAGGTTCTCTGAGCTACCAACTCTTTGAACCGAGGTAACTGGCTTGGAGGAGCACAGTCACCAAAACTGTTCGTTTAGTTTAGCCTTAACCGGCGCATAACTTCAAGTCCATCTCCTCTAAATCAGTTACCAGTGGCTGCTGCCAGTGGCGCTTTTGCATGTCTTACCGGGTTGGACTCAAGACGATAGTTACCGGATAAGGCGCAGCAGTCGGACTGAACGGGGGGTTCGTGC
>NZ_KV789903.1:0-1792 GCF_001807705.1 Klebsiella sp. HMSC25G12
CAGAAACGCCCTGAGGCCGTTTTAGCGGTGCGCGTAAGAAGACGTTATGGTAAATCCAAAAATGCTGGCATTCGCAATTCAGTATACATGTACAGGACCTTAAGCGGCGAGTCCATTTAAAACGCCTTCCAAGGTCCTGTTCTGTATCGACTTTCTCTGCTTGGTTCGGCAGGCGTTCTTGGCCAAATAATCGGCAGCCCATTCCAATCTTTCCCTTATTTCTGTCAGCGCCCTATGGGCCACTGCTTCCAATAGCGGTAGCCACCACGTCGCACTGTTCTTCGACGCTTTCAGCATCGATAGCGCCCCACTCATCACACTCTGCGCGACCCGTCTCTTCATCACCAGCGACAGCAGGCTCGTCCACACCAACCCCTCGGCAATCGCTTTCTCGCCCGTCACAAACCCCTTGAGCCGGTTGTGCGATTTCCACTCTTTAAATAACAACTCCACCTGCCAACGGCAGCGATACAGGCTCATCACCTGCTCTGCTGACCATGCTGCTCGCGGTAGGTTCGTCATCCACAGACAGAACCGCTTTTCCTCAGCAAACCAGCGCCGGATCAACCGGTACTCGACCTGGCCGGACTTCACCACCATATCCAGTACCTCGGCCCGACAGCGTCGCCGTCCGGCCTCTCTCAGAGATAGTCCCGCCAGCTTGGGTACTTCCCGTCCATCACCGCGCCAGGCTTGGATTATCTTGGGGTTCAGGCTTTTCGTGCCGCGCACCAGATAAAATCCGCCAGCGTCGTTCACCTGCTCAAACCAAGCCCTGTCAATGTAACCTGCGTCAGCCAGCAGCAGGCAGTTGGTCAGCGTGTGGGCTTCAGGCAGAAATTGCCGTTCCCCTGCGGTATCGGCAGACACACTCATGCACAACGGGCTCTGCTCCGACAGTGACATGGTCATATGGCACTCGATAGCTGCCGGACTGATGGTCTTGAACCGGCCGGGAAAATCAGCAGCAAGGCGCCGATGCACCGCAAAGGAGGTGCCATCGTGCAGTAACACCTGCTTGAACGCGCCGAGGGAGGCTGCTTTGAGTTGATGGTCGATACGCAAGGCGATGGCCCGCTCGACCAGGGCTTTCATAAACAGGGCAAAGCTCTCTTTGCGCAGCTGATTGTGAAACGGTTTGTAAGAAACCTGATGGGTGTTTACCAGTTGCAAGGCATTGAAATGGCGGTGTAAACCGGCAATGTCATTGACCTGGTCGCCTCCCATGGCCCGCAGCAGTGCAGGTACGAGCATGGCTGGGGTAATGGCACGCTGACGCAGACAAAACTTGCAGAGCCGAGCAATGCGCTCGAGTGCGGCGGGAGCCAAGAGTTGCTCCAGATAGTAATTAGCGTTGATAATAGTCATAGGCTTCGCGCGTGTTGATTTTGTTTGGCGATAAAATCAGATCACAAACGAAGCCTTTTTTATATCTATTTCAATTGGTTGCCGCTAAAGATCCTGTACATGAGTGAGGGTTATGGTGGCTATATGCTGGATATTGCTATTCAGATGACAGCCATATGGGGAAGATTACAGGCGCCTGAAATAACAGCAGAGTATGGAGTGACTACCACGGCTGGAGGTTGGCACGGGCTGATCCCCTCTCCCTTTGGGAGAGGGTTAGGGTGAGGGGAGCTGGCTGACCGGGTGTAGCAACCAGGCGGCATTACACCGCTGAATCTTCAGTTATTGAAATTCCACGCGATCGGCAGTTCGACGTCGAAGATAAGTGCATCCCCGTCGAGGCGAAAGGCCAGGCTGGTCTGGTGCTGGTCGTATTCGTTGATAA
>NZ_KV789904.1:0-228159 GCF_001807705.1 Klebsiella sp. HMSC25G12
CCGGGTGGCGGCTGCGCCTGACCCGGCCTACATAACCATTAAATTTCAGAAGGTTAACCATCACCGTAGGCCCGCGCAAGCGCAGCGCCGCCGGGCAAAAGGTATCGCACCGGGCCAAACAAAAAAAAAGCCGGAGGTTTCCCTCCGGCTTTTCTCATTTACATCACGCTATGCCTTAGGCCACATCTTCATACTGCGGCACCGGGTTGCGGAAGCTTTTGGTCACGCAGGCCAGATAGACCAGACCGATACCGGCCCAGATCAGGCCCAGAATCATCGAGCTCTCTTCCAGGTTGACCCACAGCGCGCCAACGGTCAGGGCGCCGCACATCGGCAGGAACAGATACTGGAAGTGGTCTTTCAGCGTCTTGTTGCGTTTCTCACGGATCCAGAACTGCGAAATCACCGACAGGTTAACGAAGGTAAACGCCACCAGCGCACCAAAGTTAATCAGCGCCGTCGCCATCACCAGGTCGAAGTTAATCGCCAGCAGCGCAATAGCGCCGACCAGGATGATGTTCATCGCCGGGGTGCGCCAGGTCGGGTGAACGTAGCCGAAGAAGCTTTTCGGGAACACGCCGTCGCGGCCCATCACGTACATCAGACGCGCCACGCCAGCGTGCGCCGCCATACCGGAAGCCAGCACGGTGATGGTGGAGAAGATCAGCGCGCCAACCTGGAAGGCTTTACCTGCTACGTAGAGCATAATTTCCGGCTGTGACGCATCCGGATCTTTAAAGCGCGAGATGTCCGGGAAGTACAGCTGCAGGAAGTAGGTGGCAAAGATGAAGATCAGGCCGCCAATCAGCGCGGTCAGGAAGATCGCCCGCGGGATGACGCGCTCTGCATCTTTGGTCTCTTCAGACAGGTTGCTGATGCCGTCGAAGCCGGTAAACGAGAAGCACAGGATCGTCGCCCCGGTAATCATCGGGATCACGTGCGCGTCACCGGACCAGAACGGACGGCTGCTGGCCAGCGTACCGGCGCCTTCGCCTTCAAACACGCCATAAATCACCATGCCGAGAATAACGGCAATCAGCACCACCTGCAGCACCACGATCACGGTGTTGAAGTTGGCGACGGATTTAATACTGCGCAGGTTAAAGGCGGTCATAAAGGCGACCAGCGCGATAACAAACACCCACGACGGAATCGAAGGCACCAGCGCTTCAAAATAGATTTTCGCCAGCAGAATGTTGATCATCGGCGCGAACAGGTAGTCGAGCAGCGAGGACCAACCCACCATAAAGCCAACGGTCGGGCTGATGGATTTCTGCGCATAGGTATACGCCGAGCCGGCAGAAGGGTAACGACGTACCAGCTTGCCATAGCTCAGGGCAGTAAACAGAATGGCGATTAACGCAAAGGCGTAGGCCGTCGGCACGTGACCGTCGGTCATACCAGAGACGATACCAAACGTATCGAACAGCGTCATCGGCTGCATATAGGCCAGGCCCATCATTACAACCGGAACTAACGTAAGCGTTTTACGTAATTCCACGCGAGAGGTATTTGGAGTAGCGTTATGCGACATAGTTATCCCCTTTTACGGTGAACGCCAGCGCGTAAGCAAAAAATTGCCCCATTTCTTTCTATTCCTCAGCGACAACGACTGTCGGTTTTTAGTAAATATCTATCCGGTACGAAGCCCGGCCTCTTGGTATTGAATGATGTGTCTTTCGACCAAAAAAATAACCGACACTTTTAAAAAAAGCGTCGGCTAGTCTCTGGTTTTCAGGCCGCATATTTTGCAACAAATTCAACGGCGTTGACAAGATGTTATGAAGTTCATTGCGTAAGCGTATTTTTTAACGTGCTAATATCTATACGATTTCCGTATGATAAATTGTAAAAATAGCACTATTTGCTAATAGCGTTTCCCGCCACCATTTGCTGGCCAAACCGCAGGTGGCGTCATTCCAGGCGATCCAGGCATGCTGGCGGGGCGACAGCCCGCGAACCGCCATGCTGATGAGCTCGCCGCTCTCCAGCAGCCCCTGCACCTGGTAACGCGGCAGACAGCCCCAGCCCAGCCCCATGCGCAGCAGCGCCAGCTGCCCCGCGGCGTCACACACCGTCAGGGTCTCCTGATCGCTGAGCAGCGCCCCGCCCTCGCCGGTGGCCACCGCCCGGTAACGGCGCAGGGTCCGCCAGCTCAGCGGAGCGCGGTGTCGCGCCAGCGGATGCTGCGGGGAAACCACCAGCAGCAGCTCCAGCTCGCCGAGGGGGAGATAGTCATAGCCGCTCAGCGGCGGCGGCTCGCCAAGGGCGCCCAGCAGCAGATCGGCCTGCCCGTCAGTCAGCGGCCGCCAGTCCAGCAGCGAGGGGTTTTGCGTGAAGTGCAGCCGGGTCAGCGGCTGTTGTTGATAAAATGCGGCAATCAGCGGCGAAAGCTGCGCCACGGGAAAAGTGCAGTCCACCGCCAGGCGGAGGGTGTGTTCCCACCCCTGCTGCAGCTTGACCGCCCGGATCTCCAGTTCGCGGGCGATATGCAGCACTTCCCGCCCTTTCTCCAGCAGCATTTGTCCGGTGGGGGTAAAGCGCGCGCGGTGGCCGCTGCGGTCGAGCAGCTGGATATTGAGATCGCTTTCCAGCCGATGAATGGTGTAGCTCAGCGCCGAGGGCGTTTTAAAGAGCTTTGCCGACGCGGCGGCAAAGCTCCCCTCTTTTTCCAGCGCGTCGAGGATCACGAGGACATCCAGCAGTGGTTTCATCGCTACCCCCTTACGGTATGCGAATCACCGCTGGCAGATCACTCCATCGGCATCACCAGCGGATCGGGGTACTGGTACTCAAACCCCAGCTCATTGCAGATACGATTGCCATCCACAATCTTGCCCTGACCGCCGTCCGGGCTGTCGCTGAACACCGGCGGCGGCAGCCCCAGTTCACGGGCCATTTGCGGATAAAAGAGGCCACGCGCCGGATGGCGGGGCGCACATAGATTATAGATGTGCCCGCCCTTCGGGGCCTGCAACAGCAGTTCGATAGCGGCCACCACATCCTGCAAATGCACCAGATTGACCACGTGCTGGCCATCCGGCGCCGACTTGCCGGCAAAAAAACGTCCCGGATGACGGGAAGGCCCCACCAGCCCGGCCAGACGCAGAATATCCACCGAGGTTCCCGGCAGGTTGTGCAGCCAGTCCTCCAGCTCCTTGAGCACCTGCCCGCTGGCGGTTTGCGGCAGACGCGGGGAGTTCTCTTTCACCGTGCCATTGACGTTGCCATACACCGAGGTGGAACTGGTGAAGACGATCCGCGGAATATGGTGCGCCAGCGCGGTATCGACAATCTCCTGCACCGCCTGCAGATAAAACCCTTCTCCCGCCCCGGTACGCCGGGCCGGCAGCGTGATCACCAGCGCATCGACGTTCATCAGCGCGTCGAGGTCCTCGGTATCACAGACCAGCTGCGGCTCCAGGCGCAGCGGATAGCTGTCAATCCCGCACATCCGCGCCGCCTCCACGCCATCCTGCGTGGTTTTACTGCCGGTGACCTGCCAGCCTCGCGCCATCAATGACAGCGCCAGCGGCATCCCCAGCCATCCCAAACCGACTATCGCGACCTTTTTCATCCCAGGCTCCTGACTCTTTCGCTGTGCTGATTACAGGCTACGCCAGCCTGCGGCAACTGACAATTTCTTCGCTCAATGTGAAATGAATTAATGATAGAAAAAAGCCCTTGCTTTCTGCGGCGGAAGTGGTTTAGGTTAAAGGACATCAAATGCATAGTCATTCACAGAGAATTTTTATGAACCGCGTTCAATTTAAACACCACCATCATCACCATCATCCTGACTAGTCTTTCAGGCGATGTGTGCTGGAAGACATTTGGATCTTCCAGTGGTGCATGAACGCGCAGAGAGCCCCCGGAAGATTCACTTCCGGGGGCTTTTTTTTGGACCAAATTCGGACAGATTCAGACAGGTATTCAGAGGAAAAGAACAATGTTAGACAACACCCGTTTACGCATAGCTATTCAGAAATCAGGCCGTTTAAGCGAAGATTCACGCGAATTACTCAGCCGCTGCGGCATTAAAGTCAATTTGCACACCCAGCGTCTGATTGCGCTGGCGGAAAATATGCCAATCGACATTCTGCGCGTGCGTGATGACGATATCCCGGGCCTGGTGATGGACGGTGTTGTCGACCTCGGCATTATCGGCGAAAACGTGCTGGAAGAAGAGCTGCTCAGCCGCCGCGCTCAGGGCGAAGACCCGCGCTACTTCACCCTGCGTCGTCTCGACTTCGGCGGCTGCCGCCTGTCGCTGGCGACCCCGGTGGATGAAGCCTGGAACGGCCCGGCGGCGCTGGACGGCAAACGCATCGCCACCTCTTACCCGCACCTGCTGAAGCGCTACCTCGATCAAAAAGGTATCTCTTTTAAATCCTGTCTGCTGAACGGCTCCGTGGAAGTGGCGCCGCGCGCCGGCCTCGCCGACGCCATCTGCGACCTCGTCTCCACCGGCGCCACCCTGGAAGCCAACGGTCTGCGCGAAGTGGAAGTGATCTACCGCTCCAAAGCCTGCCTGATCCAGCGCGACGGCGAGATGGCCGACGCCAAACAGCAGCTGATTGACCGCCTGCTGACCCGTATTCAGGGCGTGATCCAGGCCCGCGAGTCGAAATACATCATGATGCACGCTCCGACCGAACGCCTGGAAGAAGTGGTTGCCCTGCTGCCGGGCGCCGAGCGTCCGACTATTCTGCCGCTGGCAGGCGACAAGCAGCGCGTGGCGATGCACATGGTCAGCAGCGAAACCCTGTTCTGGGAGACCATGGAAAAACTGAAAGCGCTGGGCGCCAGCTCCATTCTGGTGCTGCCGATTGAGAAGATGATGGAGTAATCGGCCAGCCGGTCACGGGACACACAGGGGAAAACAATCATGAGCTTCAACACAATCATCGACTGGAACGGCTGTAGCGCAGACCAACAGCAACAACTCTTAACGCGCCCGGCGATTTCCGCCTCCGACAGCATCAGTAAAACGGTAGCGGAGATCCTCGATAACGTCAAAGCCAACGGCGACGCGGCGCTGCGCGAATACAGCGCGAAGTTTGATAAAACCACCGTCGCCGCGCTGCAGGTGAGCGAGGCGGAGATCGCCGCCGCCGGCGAACGCCTCAGCGACGAGCTGAAGCAGGCGATGGCGGTGGCGGTGAAAAACATCGAGACCTTCCACAACGCGCAACAGCTGCAGGCGGTGGATGTCGAAACGCTGCCGGGGGTGCGCTGCCAGCAGGTCACCCGCCCTATCGCCTCCGTCGGGCTGTATATTCCGGGCGGCTCGGCGCCGCTGTTCTCCACGGTGCTGATGCTGGCGACGCCGGCGCGCATCGCCGGCTGTCAGCAGGTGGTGCTCTGCTCGCCGCCGCCGATCGCCGATGAGATCCTCTATGCCGCGCAGCTGTGCGGCGTGAAAACCATCTTTAACGTCGGCGGCGCCCAGGCCATCGCCGCCCTGGCTCTCGGGACCGAGTCGGTGCCGAAGGTGGATAAAATCTTTGGCCCGGGTAACGCTTACGTCACGGAAGCCAAACGTCAGGTCAGCCAGCGTCTGGACGGCGCAGCCATCGACATGCCGGCCGGCCCGTCGGAAGTGCTGGTGATCGCCGACAGCGGCGCCACCCCGGACTTTGTCGCCTCCGACCTGCTGTCGCAGGCGGAACACGGCCCGGACTCGCAGGTGATCCTCCTGACCCCGGACGCCGACCTCGGCAGCCGCGTCGCTGAGGCCGTCGAACGCCAGCTGGCCGCCCTGCCGCGCGCGGAAACCGCCCGCGTGGCCCTCTCCGCCAGCCGGATCATCGTGGCCCGCGACCTGGCGCAGTGCGTGGCTATCTCCAACCAGTATGGTCCGGAGCACCTGATCATTCAGACCCGTCAGGCCCGCGAGCTGGTGGACAGCATCACCAGCGCCGGTTCGGTTTTCCTCGGCGACTGGTCACCGGAATCCGCGGGCGATTACGCCTCGGGCACCAACCATGTCCTGCCGACCTATGGGTATACCGCCACCTGTTCGAGCCTCGGCCTGGCCGACTTCCAGAAGCGGATGACCGTGCAGGAGCTGTCGCGCGACGGCTTTGCCGCCCTCGCCTCAACGATTGAGATCCTGGCCGCCGCCGAGCGCCTTGACGCCCACAAAAACGCCGTAACGCTGCGCGTTGCCGCCCTGAAGGAGCAAGCATGAGCATTGAAGATTTAGCCCGCGCCAACGTCCGTGCGCTGACCCCGTATCAATCCGCTCGCCGTCTGGGCGGCAAAGGCGACGTCTGGCTGAACGCCAACGAATTCCCGACCGCCGTGGCTTTCCAGCTTACCGCGCAAACGATGAACCGCTATCCGGAGCCGCAGCCGAAGGCAGTCATCGAGAGCTACGCCCGCTACGCCGACGTCAAACCGGAGCAGGTGCTGGTCAGCCGCGGCGCCGACGAAGGGATTGAGCTGCTGATCCGCGCTTTCTGTGAGCCCGGCAAAGACGCGCTACTCTACTGCCCGCCCACCTACGGCATGTACAGCGTCAGCGCCGAGACCATCGGCGTCGAATGCCGCACCGTGCCGACCCTCGCCGACTGGCAGCTCGACCTGCCGGGTATCGAGGCGCAGCTGGACGGCGTGAGGGTGGTCTTTGTCTGCAGCCCGAACAACCCGACCGGTCAGATCATCGATCCGCAGTCGATACGCGACCTGCTGGAGATGACTCGCGATAAAGCCATCGTGGTCGCTGACGAAGCCTATATTGAATTCTGCCCGCAGGCGACGCTCGCCGGCTGGCTCAGCGACTATCCGCACCTGGTGGTGCTGCGCACGCTGTCCAAAGCCTTCGCCCTCGCCGGCCTGCGCTGCGGTTTCACCCTCGCCAACGCCGAGGTGATTAACGTGCTGCTGAAAGTGATCGCTCCGTATCCGCTCTCTACGCCAGTGGCCGATATCGCTGCCCAGGCGCTGAGCGCGGAAGGCATCGCCGCGATGCGCCAGCGCGTGGCGCAGATCCTCGACGAGCGCCGCTACCTGGTGGAACAGCTGCGCGGCATCGCCTGCGTGGAGCAGGTCTTCGATTCCGAGGCGAACTACGTTCTGGCGCGGATAACCGCCTCCAGCGCAGTGTTTAAATCTTTGTGGGATCAGGGCATTATCTTACGTGACCAGAATAAACAACCTTCATTAAGCGGCTGTTTGCGTATCACTATCGGTACCCGTGCCGAGAGCCAGCGCGTGATTGACGCCTTGACTGCGGAGAATGTATGACCCAGAAGTATCTCTTTATTGACCGTGACGGCACCCTGATTTCCGAACCGCCGGTGGATTTCCAGGTGGACCGTTTCGACAAGCTGGCGTTTGAGCCGCAGGTGATCCCGGCGCTGCTGAAGCTGCAGCAGGAAGGCTATAAGCTGGTGATGATCACCAACCAGGATGGCCTGGGAACCGACAGTCTGCCGCAGGAAGCATTTGATGGCCCGCACAACCTGATGATGCAGATCTTCGCCTCGCAGGGCGTCAATTTCGAAGAGGTGCTGATTTGTCCGCACTTCCCGGGCGACAACTGTGCCTGCCGCAAACCGAAAACGCAGCTGGTGCTGCCGTGGCTGGAAGACGGCGTACTGGATAAAAGCCACAGCTATGTGATTGGCGACCGGGCCACCGACCTTGAGCTGGCGGATAACATGGGAATTACCGGCCTGCGCTATGACCGTGAGACCCTGGACTGGCCGACCATCAGCGAGCAGCTGACCCGCCGCGACCGCTATGCCCACGTCGAGCGCATCACCAAAGAGACCCAGGTGGACGTGAAGGTGTGGCTGGACCGCGAAGGCGGCAGCAAGATCCACACCGGCGTCGGCTTTTTTGACCATATGCTCGACCAAATCGCCACCCATGGCGGCTTCCGCATGGAGATCAACGTCGGCGGCGATCTGTACATCGACGATCACCACACCGTGGAAGATACCGGCCTGGCCCTCGGCGAAGCCCTGAAGCTGGCGCTTGGCGACAAGCGCGGCATCAACCGCTTCGGCTTTGTGCTGCCAATGGACGAGTGTCTCGCCCGCTGCGCGCTGGATATCTCCGGCCGTCCGCACCTGGAGTATAAGGCGGACTTCACCTATCAGCGCGTCGGCGATCTGAGCACCGAGATGGTGGAACACTTCTTCCGCTCGCTCTCTTACACCATGGCGGTGACCCTGCACCTGAAAACCAAGGGCAAGAACGATCACCACCGCGTGGAGAGCCTGTTCAAAGCCTTTGGCCGTACGCTGCGCCAGGCGATCCGCGTCCAGGGCGATGCCCTGCCGTCTTCCAAAGGGGTGCTGTGATGAATGTGGTGATCCTTGATACCGGGTGCGCCAACCTCAATTCGGTGAAATCGGCGATTGGCCGCCACGGCTATGAGCCGGTGGTCAGCCGCGATCCGGAGGTGGTATTGCGTGCCGATAAACTGTTTCTTCCCGGCGTCGGCACCGCCCAGGCGGCGATGGACCAGCTGCGCGACCGCGATCTGATCGACCTGATCAAAGCCTGTACCCAGCCGGTGCTGGGGATTTGCCTGGGCATGCAGCTGCTCGGCAAGCGCAGCGAGGAGAACAACGGCGTCGATCTGCTGGGCATTATCGAAGAAGAGGTGCCGAAGATGACCGACCACGGTCTGCCATTGCCGCACATGGGCTGGAACCGGGTGTATGCCAAAGCAGGCGATCGTCTGTTCCGCGGCATTGAAGAAGGCGCGTATTTCTACTTCGTGCACAGCTACGCCATGCCGGTCAACCCGTACACCATCGCCCAGTGCAATTACGGTGAGGCGTTCACCGCCGCGGTGCAGAAAGATAACTTCTTTGGCGTGCAGTTCCACCCGGAGCGCTCCGGGAGCGCCGGGGCGCAGCTGCTGAAAAACTTCCTGGAGATGTGATGATTATTCCTGCTTTAGATTTAATCGACGGCACCGTCGTTCGTCTCCACCAGGGCGATTACGGCCAGCAGCGCGACTATGGCAGCGATCCGCTGCCGCGCCTGCAGTCCTATGTCGCTCAGGGGGCGGAAGTCCTGCACCTGGTCGACCTGACCGGGGCGAAGGATCCGGCGAAACGCCAGATCCCCTTGCTGAAATCGCTGGTCGCCGGCGTTGACGTCCCGGTACAGGTTGGCGGCGGCGTGCGGACCGAAGCGGATGTCGCGGCCCTGCTTGAGGCCGGCGTCGCCCGCGTGGTGGTCGGCTCCACCGCGGTGAAATCCCCGGAGGAAGTGAAAGGCTGGTTTAAACGCTTTGGCCCTGAGCGTTTGGTGCTGGCGCTCGACGTGCGCATTGACGCCGACGGCAACAAGCAGGTGGCGGTCAGCGGCTGGCAGGAAAACTCCGGCGTGACGCTGGAGGAGCTGGTGGAGAGTTATCTGCCGGTCGGCCTGCAGCACGTGCTGTGCACCGATATTTCCCGCGACGGCACGCTGGCAGGTTCTAACGTCTCGCTGTACGAGGAAGTCTGCGCCCGCTACCCGCAGGTGGCGTTTCAGTCATCCGGCGGCATCGGCGATCTTAATGATATTGCCGCGCTGCGCGGCACTGGAGTGCGCGGCGTGATTGTTGGTCGCGCGCTGCTGGAAGGTAAATTCAACGTAACGGAGGCCATTCAATGCTGGCAAAACGGATAATCCCCTGCCTCGACGTCCGCGACGGCCAGGTAGTGAAAGGCGTGCAGTTCCGTAATCACGAGATCATTGGCGACATCGTCCCGCTGGCCAAGCGCTATGCCGACGAAGGGGCTGACGAACTGGTGTTCTATGATATCACCGCCTCCAGCGACGGCCGGGTGGTCGACAAGAGCTGGGTGTCGCGCGTGGCGGAAGTGATCGACATTCCTTTCTGCGTGGCCGGCGGGATCAAATCGCTGGAAGACGCGGCGCAGATCCTCTCCTTCGGCGCCGATAAGATTTCGATTAACTCCCCTGCTCTCGCCGACCCGACGCTGATCACCCGCCTTGCCGACCGCTTTGGCGTGCAGTGCATTGTGGTGGGGATTGATACCTGGTTTGATGCAGAGACCGGCAAATATCACGTCAACCAGTATACCGGCGACGAGACCCGCACCCGGGTGACACAGTGGGAAACCCTCGACTGGGTGGGGGAAGTGCAGAAGCGCGGCGCGGGCGAGATCGTCCTCAATATGATGAACCAGGACGGGGTGCGCAACGGTTACGACCTGCAGCAGCTGGCGAAGGTTCGCGCAGTGTGCCATGTCCCGCTGATCGCCTCCGGCGGCGCGGGCACCATGGAACACTTCCTCGAAGCCTTCCGCGACGCCAACGTTGACGGCGCGCTGGCGGCCTCGGTATTCCACAAACAGATTATTAATATTGGCGAACTGAAAGCGTACCTGGCGGCACAGGGCGTGGAGATAAGGGTATGTTGACTGAACAGCTGGACTGGGAAAAAACGGACGGCATGATGCCGGCCATCGTGCAGCACGCCGTATCCGGCGAAGTGCTGATGCTGGGCTACATGAACAAGGAGGCGCTGGAGAAAACCGAAGCCACCGGCAAGGTCACCTTTTACTCACGCACCAAACAGCGGCTGTGGACCAAGGGTGAAACCTCGGGCAATGTCCTCAATGTGGTGAGCATCACGCCGGACTGTGACAACGATACGCTGCTGGTGCTGGTGAACCCGATCGGGCCGACCTGCCATAAAGGCACCACCAGCTGCTTCGGCGAAACCGGCCACCAGTGGCTGTTCCTCTATCAGCTGGAGCAGCTGCTGGCCGAGCGTAAGCACGCCGACCCGGAGAGCTCCTACACGGCGAAGCTGTACGCCAGCGGCACCAAGCGTATTGCGCAGAAAGTGGGGGAAGAAGGCGTGGAGACCGCGCTGGCCGCCACGGTGAACGACCGCTTCGAGCTGAAGAATGAGGCGTCGGATTTGATGTACCACCTGCTGGTGCTGCTGCAGGACCAGGGGCTGGATCTCGGGGAAGTGATTGATAATCTGAAGAGTCGTCACTAACGCGTTACCCCCCGCCGCAACGGCGGGGGTAGCAGGCCTCAGGATTTGCTTTCCAGCAGCGTAGTGTAGAGATTGACGTAAGCGTCAATCATATGGTCGGCAGTAAACATCTCTTCAAAACGACGACGCGAGTTTTCGCCATAGCGGCTGGCGGTTTCATCGTTATGCCAGAGCTCATTCATCGCCTCCACCAGCGCCTGACTGTCATTCGGCGGGATCACGCAGCCATTCACTTTGTCCTGGTTAATGAACGAGGTCCCGGTGCCGATCTCGCAGGAGATCAGCGGCCTGGCGAAGCGCGCGCCTTCCAGTAACGTAATGCCAAATGCCTCGGAGCGCAGATGCGAGGGGAAGACCACGCCCCGGCAGAGCTGGAAGAGAATGTATTTATCTTCGTCGTTGAGCATGCCGGTAAACACCACATTGCTCAGCCCGCGCTGCTGCGCTTCACGACGCACTTCCGCCTCCAGCGGCCCGCCCCCGACGATCACCACCGGCAGCCGGCTACGCTCGGCGGCATCCAGCAGAATGTGCAGCCCTTTGTAGTAGCGGAAAGCGCCAACGAAGAGGAAGAAGTTATCGCCGACGGTTTCCCGCCAGTGCGCCACCCGCTGCGGATCGTGCTGCACGTCATGCTGCTCCAGACCAAACGGGATCACCACGGTTTTATCCTGATATTTTTTCAGGGTCTGGCTGGAGGCCACGTAGTTGGGCGACGAGGCGACGATGCAGTCTACGCTGGCGAGGAATCGCTCCTGCAGCGGCTGGTACAACTTCATTAACCGTTTTTGTTTCACAATATCCGAGTGATAGGTCACCACCGTTCTGGCGTCAGGCCGCGCCGAGAGATGCAACATATCCATGAATGGAAACGGAAAATGGTAGTTGATGATGTCGTAATCATCTTTAATCTGCTTAAAACGCTTTAACGCTTTCAACGAAAACGGCGTGGAGGCAATTTCAAAAAGCTGCTTATTATAAATGACCCGATGGTCTTCGTAGGCGACAGGACCTGTCTCTTTGTCCGGGCTAAAAGTAAAAACATCGGCTGCGATTCCCCGGCGGGCGCAGCCCTGACTTAGCTGATAAATGACCTGCTCAATACCGCCGTAGGTATCGGGATAGTAGGTCTTATAGACGTGTAGAACTCTCAACTGACACCCTTAGAGTAATTTATAGGCGTTAATGGTCTGGGTCGTACAGTTCTCCCACGAAAACTGTTTCGCCTGGGCAAGACCGCGCGCGGTGGCGATTTCCCGCCAGCTATCATCCTGCAGGCTCTGCAAAATATGCGCGCTAATCGCGTCTACATCATTAGGATCGGCAACGAGGCCGGCATCGCCAACCACCTCAGGCAAAGAAGTGACATTGGAACATACTACCGGCACACCGCAAGACATCGCTTCAAGAATAGGTAAACCGAATCCCTCATAGAAAGAGGGATAAACAAAGGTTCTGGCCGCCGCGTACAGATAAGGCAGGTCTTCATCCGGGACATAGCCCAGGTAACGGATCCACCCTTCACGCGTACCGCGCTCGACTAACTGCCACAGCACATCGTCTTCCCATCCGCGATAACCGCTGAGGATCAGCGGGTAGCGCATGCGGGTCTCCATCGGCAGCAGCTGATAGGCCTGCAGCAGACCGCGGATATTTTTACGCGGCTCCATGGTGCCGATATATAACGCATACCCCTGCCACGCCAGCTGATATTTCTGCAGGACCGGCAGGCACTCCGCCGGGCTGCGCGGAATATAGTCGCTGCTGCAGGCCAGCTTGGTGGTGACGATCCGATCCGCCGGATAGTTGAACAGGCGGATGATTTCACTGCGCGAGAAGTCGGAGACGGTCAGGATCAGCTTCGCCGAATCCAGGCTCTCGTGCAGGGACTTCTCCATATAGCGAACCCGATCTTTTGGATGATATTCCGGGCAGGTAAAAATGGAGATGTCATGAAACGTGGTCACGGCGCGTTCCAGGCGATGCGGCAGATAGAAATTGGGACCATGGTAAATGTAGTCTTTGTAATCGCGCAATGCCCACGCCTGGCGCCGCGGATGCAGCAGGCGATACGCCTCAATCAGCAGCGGCTGGCGACGCAGAAACGCCGACAGACGACCATGATTGCTGGCTTTGGTATCGCTTTTATTCTCCACCTGGGGGATCTGATCGATAAACGACGCGCCGTGAAACAGCTTCAGCTCTTCGATTTCACGGGCAACCGCCAGCCGCTTAACCAGCTCCAGGGAATACCGACCGATGCCCGTTAATGGGTATTTAATTGGCTCAGTAGCAAAAATAATTTTCATAATAAATGACACATCATCATCTAGCTCCCCTTGTATTCAAAGGCAAAAAATACCAGGGGGAATATTTTTATTTAAAATATTTAGCTTTAGCTAAGCCTTGACACATATTAACCAGGCGGCGTGAAACAGCATAATAATCATGTTGTTCACGCCATGCATCGGCACGTTGTTGAGTCCTGGTAGCCCAGGCGTCCTGTTCACGGATGGAATGAAGGATCCGGTCAATCCCCTGACTGATATCGTCGACGCTGCATCCATCAAATTTAAAGACCGCATCGTCCAGATCATCAAATATCGCCAGGGGTGTTACCGCAACAGGTTTTTGGGTTGCCATGCCATAACGTACCGCTCCGCTAGCTGACTCACCCGTATTCTGGTAAGCAAAAATCAGTAGATCAGCTTCTGAGAGCAGCCGCAAACTTTCCGCATCAGGCAGGAAATCATTATGCATCTCAATGAGATCGTTAACACCTAGCCGCTGAGCTGCCGCTTTAAGTTCTGCCACCAGATCGCGTGATTCTCCAACCGGATACTCCGCGTTAACCAGACGCAAACGAACCGGTTTCCCCGCCTGCTTGAGGCGATGGACGGATTCTACCAGCTCCATCAGGCCCTTATGCGGTAAGCAGAAGCCATAGCTCGCAATTAACGGTAAAG
Organism: Klebsiella sp. HMSC25G12; assembly: GCF_001807705.1. NCBI lineage: Bacteria > Pseudomonadati > Pseudomonadota > Gammaproteobacteria > Enterobacterales > Enterobacteriaceae > Klebsiella > Klebsiella sp. HMSC25G12. Next base: position 13,957 of record NZ_KV789904.1, read on the forward strand.
CCTGCTGTTGACGCGCGGCGCTCCCAGCAGCGTAGTTGATAACACCATGCGGAAATAAAGCAACATTATCGGTTAAGCCTAAATCTTTAAGGCGGTTCATATCGGCAATTGAATGCACCAACAATCGGTCACAAAGCGCCAGCGCATCCGCCATTTCGGCAAGGCGGAAATTCCAGGTCGGCTCTTTTTCCAGCGGATCCACAGTTGAATGCATCGTCATGACAACCGCTCGACCGGCGTCATGCTGGCGACGAATAAACGCCGACAGTTCGCGATGATTAAAGAATCCATAGTTAAACTGGATCACGATGACATCAAGTCGCAGAGCATCAATTTGTGGCTGGAGATTTTCAAGATAGTTATTTTCTTTACCCACAATCCAGTTGCGCAGTACAAACTCTTCGTCTGCACACACAAGATCTCCAGCGCTGACCTGGGGAGCAAAAACAACATCCGCGCCATGCGGTGCGCTCTCCAGCAAATGCTGAGAATAGGTTGCGATCCCACATTTCGTGTTCCAGGTCGTCAACCAGCCAATTCGCGCCCGATGCTGAGCAATATCAATATGCGCACGCAGCGTCTTAACTGCCTGACGAGAACGATCAGCCACCGCTTTCCAGGTAAACTGCTGCAGAATAAGCTCGCGACCAGCATCAGCCATGTCACGCAGCACTGATTTATCCGTTGAGGCTGCAGCTTTTAACGCATCCGTTAAGTTGTCAATGTCCACACTGGCCCATGTCGAGGCAAACAGACCAAAGTGTGTTTTTACCCGGGTAAACTGATAGTTAACCAGCCATGAATTTTGTGAATTAACAAAATCTAGTTGACCGCTCCAGTTAGTGACGATGGCTGGAAGCCCACTCAGCATTGCTTCAGCGATAGGTAAACCAAAGCCTTCGGCGCAACCTGGAGCAACCAGAACATCGCAGCTTTCATAAAGCCCTTTAAGCTGGCTGGCTGACATATCCTCTTTGATTATTTCAACTTTGGGGTAGTCCGCGAATTGAGCCTGGGCGTGTGCCAGCCACGCGTCAATTTCATTGTGTGGATTGTTAAAAGTCTTAATGATCAAGATAACATTGTCACGACGAGTGAACGCCCTGCCCCAAGCCTGAAGCATTGCCTGCACCCCTTTTCGTGGGAAGCAGGAAGAGACATGCAGGAAACGGAAGGTTCCCTCATCCACATCTTTTGCCGTTTCAGCTGCTGTGGTGAGCCAATGATCGCAGCCGTTGCCTACAACAAATGCAGGCACATTCAAGCCGTTGTCAATCAATACCTTACGGACATGTTCTGAAGTACACAGCACGCCGTCAAGTTCCCGGTTAAATTCATTAATCCACGGCTGTGGAAAACCCGTTTCTTCCCAGGCATAGCAATGAAGGAGTTTTACTTTGGCATCCATATCGGCAACCCGCGGTGGATAGATATTTCTGCTAAGAATATCTATCTTTTCGTTACTCTTGCGGGTACGACATTGATTATAAAATGCCAGAAGATCGCTATTTTCCGGCTGTGCCATAAACGAGGCATCCGGCGCAAAATCGCCCGGCCCTTCAGTGGAGTGCAATAGTACTTCTACACCATCGGCTGAGAGTGCCCGGGCAAACTCCCGATTCACCAGCGCCAGACTATATGAGCTATCGAAGGGACCTTCCACACGCCAGGTCAGCGCCTTATCATCAATTTGATACAGCTCAGCCGTCTTCAGATTGTAATCGATGGCCGTTGCGCACAAACGCAGATCGCGCTCTTCTGGCTGACAGTGAGAAATAGCAAGGATCCGCTGAATTAGTGCCTCAGGCAAGACCTGCACGGTGCCGGCGTCTTCTGTCGCAATCTTCTCGAAAGCTTCCAGAGCCGTCACGGCAGCGTTGTCCCAGGAGAAATTACGTGCTTGCTGCTGAGCCATTTCCTTCAGGCGCGCCAGGAATGGAGCATCATTCAGACATTGCGCGATCTTTTCCCGAATGGAAGAGACAGAATACGGGTCGAATAATGCCTCAGGATTACCGATGACTTCAGGAATACTGGTGACATTTGAGCCAATGGCCGGTGCGCCGCACGACATTGCTTCCAGAACAGGCAGCCCAAAGCCTTCATGCAGCGAAGCAAAGATGAAAAGCTTACACAGACGATAGAGTTGAATCAGCTCATTTTCCGGCACGTAGCCAGTCAGAACCAGTTCACCCTGCTGCAACCCATTACCTGACGCCAGGGATTCCAGATACTGACGATCCCCAATGGACAGCTTACTAACGATAACCAATTGATGGCTGCGACGTAGAGCATCACTGAGTCCTGCATAGGCCTCAATCAATCGCTTAAAGTTTTTCCTGGAGTCAAATCCACCTGGTGCATACAGCACAAACTCGCGCTGAATACCGTAATGGCCAAGGACGGACTCTTTCTCGCTCGCTGTCACTTCCGCCATACAAAACTGAGGATCGGCTGCAGCTGCAATATTCTGCACATGGTCGCCCTGCAAATGCAGATGCTCAATCGCTTCCTGTGCCGTATAAGCGGAGTTAGTTAGCAGAAGGTCAGCGTTTTTTAACCATTCCACTTTCTGTAAATAATAGGATTTGAATACATCATCCAGCAGATAGGTCTCAGCCTGCACCAGGGGAATAAGATCGTGATGCAGTACGGCTACTTTGTACTGACGACTAAATTTGTGTACCGAAGTGGCCGCATCGTCGACATGACCTTCAAACAAGCTTGTAATGAAAACGACATCCGGACGCAATGATTCAAGAAACGCTTCCCGAATCAGTTCTGCGCTCTCCCGACGCCATTCATTACCTTTATCCATTGCACGTACTGGTCCTGCAGCATGCCAGACGACTATGTTGTCTGCTGGCAGGAGATCAGCAAATTGCGCCTTAACATCAGTAATCGACTCACCCAGCATAGCGGATAGCGCGATGAAAACCTCATGTCGATTGTTATTTCTAATAATCGCTCTGGCGATAGCAATACTATAACGACCAATGCCACGAAAGCGGCTTTCCGTCTGCGCGCCTTGTAAATCAATGACAATACGCATCGTTATTTCTCCGTATTTTTATTTTTTAATTCGTTATAAATACTCAACGCGCGACTTGTCATTTCTTCAGTACCCACATCATATCTTCTGGACTGCATCATCATCGTGTCAGATTGCACCAGCATTACGCGCTGGAACAAACGCTGTAGCAATGTGTAGCAGCCGGTTTTTCTTAGAAATTTAAACAGATAAACCTTTGACTTAGGATAACGATGGAAAAAGACCAGCGAGAGCGCCATCCCTTTGCGCAATATTTTTTTCGCCGCCCGACGGGCTCGTACTTTAGCCCCTTCCTGACGCAGTAATTGGCGTTGCAAAGACAGCCAGCGTAGAGGTTGAGTGATACGCCATGAACGGCTGTTATGCAAATCTGCCACTTGCTGATGAAGCTGATTGTTCTGACCAATGACATGATTTAGTTCGTCAACCTGGCCTTGCAACGTCTGAATATTCTCTGCCATTTTGCTTAGCTGGCGCGTATATGTCTGGTTTAACGTCTCCAGCTGTGAGGCAAAGGATGAGAACTGTTGGCGTAAAATTGCATCGTAACGGTTGCTCAGGACATCCAGCGTCAGACCATACTGTTGGGTAAACAGGGTTTCAAAGCGTTCAAGAACATCTGCAGGCGCTGCTTTCTGAGCAATGATGCTGTAATCGGGGCTAACACCTTTAAGCACATCGACCAGATTAACCGCTGCGTCCGGGGATTTGAGAGCCTCTTTTTCCTGTAGACGAACGGTAATTGCCCGGTTAAAACCATAATGAATAGGTAAAAACTCAAGCAATGGCGGCGGCAAAGGGTGATTATGCGTTGGATCCATATAAAATGAACAGGTCCCGACGCTTACATTCTCCGGGTTCGGCGTTTCGAGGATTAGCAAACCGCCAGGTTTCAGCACCCGTAAGGTATGCATGACGAGCTGCTGCAATACCTCAAAGGGCAAATGCTCAGCAATATGGAAACCAGTCAACGCTATCAGACTCTGGTCTGCTTGATTTTGCAGAAACTGCAGACAATCCATTTTCTGCACGTTCAGCCCGGCTTCCTTGGCACGTGCCAGCATGCCATCATCGAGATCGACGCCGATGTTCGCAATACCATTTTCAGTCAGGATTTCCAGCCATTCACCACGTCCACAGCCAATATCCGCAATCACGCCTTCGGGATAAAGATCCTTCAGACGAGACAAGAAAGGTAAATAAAAACTCAGGCGGTTCTTGATATCTTCAACCGAACCTCTGTGTCGTTCTTCAAATGAACGATAAAACGACGAACCCATTAAGAAATCTCCAGTTCAGGTGGCAACCAGGACACGCCGACAAACTCTTGTTGTTCCGTGTTAACGACGTTGAATACCACGGCCAGATCGCGCCATTCATAGTTTTTGCCGAGGTGCGTACTGGAAGTATGCAACGCGACAGCGACAGAATAGGAGCCAACCCCCAACCTCGCATCAAAAGAGAATAAAAACGAACGCTTTTCGCCTTTTTTCAGGCTGGTGAGTGTTTGTTTGAGATGATGCGTATTGGTCCCGAAAATCGGTTGCCCAAGTCGATCCTTGATCATATAACCGACGACGAGCTCAGGGATATCAGCCTTAACCTCAACATTAACCTGCAAGCTGATCCGATGCCCTACCGAGGCAAATTCAGTCACATTGCCCTGTTCATCGAGAAGATGAACCTCAGAGATTGTCACTTCACCAGTGCCTGAAACAGTTTGCGTTTTACCGTTGTGCTCAACTTGTTTAATGGACTGATTTTGCTTATCGGCAAGAAGCGCATTGTAATAATCCATCACCGCTTCAGGCTCGCCTTCCATCTCAATGTGGCCTTTGTTCAACAAAATAGCCCGGTCGCAAATGCTCTGGATCGCCTGTTTATCATGAGATACCAGCAGCAACGTGGTTCCTTCCAGACGGAATTTACGGATACGTTCGAAACTTTTATGCTGGAAATAGGCATCCCCAACGGATAACGCTTCATCAATAATCAGCACATCAGGACGGATAGCGGTCGCTACGCTAAAAGCTAATCGAACCTGCATACCACTGGAATAGACGCGCACCGGCTGGTCGATATAATCCCCGATCTCCGCAAACTCTTCGATTTGCGGCATCAACTCAGTAATTTTCTCAGAGGATAACCCCAGCAGTTGCCCTGACATATAAACGTTCTGTCGGCCAGTGAAATCAGAATGAAACCCCATACCCAGTTCGAGTAAGGCAGCGACACGGCCTGAGATTTCAATCTCTCCGGTCGTTGGCCTGGACGTACCGGTAATAAGTTTAAGTAGGGTACTCTTGCCCGCACCGTTGATACCGATAATACCAACCGCCTCTCCCGGAGCAACTTCGAAATTAATGTCGCTGAGGATCCATTTAAGATTATGGCGTTTTGTATTCAGAGGGGATAACCATTCGATCAGTCGCCCAGTTTTTGAGTGATACTGGCGATATGCCTTACCGACATTTTTTACTCTGATATAACTCATTATAATTCATCCACCATATCCGCCGCATGCTTGCGGAACATCCTGAAACCGATGACGCAGAAAATAATGGCGAGAGCCAATACTGGCCATAGCGAATACCAGTTGGGCGCCTGATGGTAGGCGAAGATGGACTGATAAGATTGCATGACCCGAGTCATCGGATTATAAAGCAGCAGATTTTTCGCCCATGCTGGTAATGAATTCAGTACGTAAACAATGGGAGTGAACCAAAACCAAAATTGCAGTGCAACCCCAACCAGTTGCCCCACATCCCGGAAAAAGACGTTCATCACACCGAGGATCATACCCAGCCCACCGGCAAAAAGGATCTGCAAAAGCAGAACCGGTATCACCGAGAAAAACAGCCAGCCAGGGAAGTTACCAGTGACAATGATAAAAATCAGAAACAGGCTGAAGATAATCGCGAAATTAAGCACTGCTGATAACGTCACGATGATCGGCAGACAAATTTTCGGAAAACTTAGTTTCTTGATCAGATTAGCATTATTGATGAATACGCTCTGACCTTTATCCAGCATCTCTGTAAACAATCCCCAGGTCAGTACCCCAGAACAGAGATAAATACTGTAGGCAAACGGCCCGGTGTTGTCGGGCATTCTGGCCTTCATCACCTCGGAAAAGACCAGGGTATAGACCAAGATCATAGAGAGCGGTTGTAAAACGAGCCATAACGCGCCCAGCATACTGGTTTGATAGCGTGCCTGAAAATCACGCTTAACACTGCTCCAGATAAATCCCCGATAACGATAAATCGTCGTTAGTAAATCTCTCACCTTATTCCCCGCTTAACAGGTGTAACAGCTCGGTCGTTTTCTCATTCATTAACGCAGTATCCGCTCTGGACTCCACGTTCAGACGCACCACCGGCTCGGTATTGGACGTGCGCAGGTTAAAGCGCCACTCAGGGTATTCAATACTGATACCGTCCGTTGTGTCGATGTGTGCGGCCGCCGGCTCATACTGCGCCCGGATGCGCGCTATCGCCTCCGCCGCATTTCCCAGCTTGCGGTTGATCTCCCCCGACGCCGGGAACGCCGCCTGGCGGTCCGCCACCAGCGATTTCAGCGAACTGTTCTTCAGGCACAGCAGCTCCGCCACCAGCAGCCACGGGATCATCCCGCTGTCGCAGTAGGCGAAGTCGCGGAAGTAATGGTGCGCGCTCATCTCCCCGCCGTAGATGGCGTCTTCCTGGCGCATCCGCTCCTTGATGAACGCATGCCCCGTCTTCGACATCACCGGCTGGCCGCCGCTGCGGGTCACGATGTCCACCGTGTTCCACGTCAGACGCGGGTCGTGAATGATTTTCGCCCCCGGCTGCTTCTGCAGGAACGCTTCCGCCAGCAGGCCGACAATGTAGTACCCCTCGATAAACGACGCCTCGTCATCGAACAGGAAGCAGCGGTCGAAATCGCCGTCAAAGGCGATACCCATGTCCGCCTGATGCGCACGCACCGCGTCGGCGGTGTCCTGGCGGCACTCCGGCAGCAGCGGGTTCGGGATACCGTTCGGGAAATGGCCGTCCGGCTGGTGATGCACCTTGATAAAGGTCACCGGCGCCCCGGCCGCCGCGAAGCGTTTCTCCACCTCATCAATCACGTGCCCCGCCGCCCCGTTGCCGGAGTTCACCACCAGCTTCAGCGGACGGGTGAAGTTCGCCAGGTCCACGTAGCCCATCAGGTGGTCGACGTACTCTTTCAGCACCGATATCTGGCGCAGGGTCCCGCGACGCGCCGGGTCCACCGGCGGGAACTGGTTCTCCTCCGCCAGGCGCTGGATATCCCGCAGGCCGGTGTCGCCGCTGATGGGCTTCGCGTTCTCGCGCACCAGCTTCATGCCGTTGTAGTTCATCGGGTTATGGCTCGCCGTCACCTCGATACCGCCGTCCACCCCGAGGTGGAAAGTGGCGAAGTAAATCTCTTCCGTGCCGCTCAGGCCGATATCCAGCACGTCGGTGCCGGCGTCCATCAGCCCGCGGGCCAGCGCCAGCTTCAGCGACTCGCTGGTGAGGCGCACATCGCCCCCCACCACTATCTTCCCGGGTTTCAGAAATTCGCCGTAGGCGCGGCCGATACGGTAGGCGATGTCCTCGTTCAGCTCCTCGCCCAGTTCACCACGGATGTCATAAGCCTTAAAGCATGTTAACTGTGTCATTCTGCGTTTTGTCCCGAAAAAAATTAGCAACGACCATACTGGTCTTTAATACGAATAATGTCGTCCTCACCGAGGTACGACCCCGACTGGATCTCCAGCACTTCCAGCGGAATACGGCCCGGGTTTTCCAGGCTGTGCTCGGCGCCAATCGGAATAAAGGTGGACTGGTTCTCGGTCAGCAGGAACTGCTTGCCGTTCACCGTCACCTGGCCGGTGCCGGCGAGAATGACCCAGTGCTCGGCACGGTGGTGGTGCATCTGCATCGAGAAGGCGCCGCCCGGTTTCACGGTGATGCGGTTGACGTTGAAGCGCGGGGTCTGGACCACCACGTCGCAGCGGCCCCAGGGACGGTAAATCTCGCGGTGGCGCTTGTACTCGCTGCGCTGGTTCTGCTTGAGGAACTCGACCGCCTTCTTCACGTCCTGGGAACGCTCGCGGTTCATCACCAGCACGGCGTCCTTGGTGCTGACAATCACCAGGTTCTCCACGCCGATGGCCGCCACCAGCTTCTCGTCGCTGTTGATGTAGCAGTTTTCGCTGTTGTGCACCCAGGCGTCACCGCTGAGGACGTTACCCTGCTCGTCTTTCGGGCTGACCTCCCACAGGGCGGACCAGGAGCCGACGTCGCTCCAGTCGGCATCGAGACCGACCACCACCGCGTCGGCAGTTTTCTCCATCACCGCGTAGTCCACGGACTCGTCCGGGCACTCGCAGAAAATGTCATGCGGAATGCTGATGAAGTCGCTGCCGTTGTCGGCGGCATTCACCGCGGCCTGGCAGGCTTCGAGGATATCCGGGCGGAATTTGGCCAGCTCGGAGAGGTATTTTTTGGCGCGGAACATAAACATGCCGCTGTTCCAGTAGTACTCCCCGGAGGCGAGGTAGGCCTCGGCGCGCTCGCGGTCCGGCTTCTCCACGAAGCGGGCCACCTGGTACGGGGTGTGGGCGCTGTCGGTGAGCGCCACGCCGCGCTGGATGTAGCCGTAGCCGGTTTCCGGGGCGTTCGGCACGATACCGAAGGTGACCAGATGGCCTTCATCGGCATACTGCTCGGCGACGCGGATGGCGTCGTGGAAGACCGGCTGGTTATTGATGATATGGTCGGCGGCGAGGACCAGCATCAGCGGGTCGTCGCCGTGACGGGTGGCCTGGAGGGCCGCCAGGGCGATGGCCGGGGCGGTGTTGCGCCCGACCGGCTCAAGAATAATATTGTTGGACAGCTTGTTGAGCTGGCGCAGCTGTTCGGCCACCAGGAAGCGGTGCTCTTCGTTACAGATGACCATCGGTTCATGGATTTCAAGGCCCGAGAGTCGGGTGATGGTTTCCTGCAGCATGGAGTTCTGCCCGTACAGCCGGAGGAACTGTTTCGGGTAAAGCTCGCGAGACATCGGCCAGAGACGACTGCCGGTACCACCAGCCATAATTACAGGAAGTAACATAATGAAATCCTTAAATAAATAATTGCTTTATTTTACTATCAATCAATCGACCGTCAGGTGGCGTGGCCTTTTTGAGGCACGCTACCGCCATTGGCTGTCGCAACCAAAATGCGTACTACTCCCGTGCTCCAGGCTAAGCGCCACCCTCTTTCGCTTCAGGCTGTCGGCAGATCGTTCAGTCAGCGGCTACAATGACAGCCTGGCGGAACGCGTGTCCTGAAAACCTAAAAGCAGAGATATACCTTCAGGCATATCTCTGCTTTTAACATGCATCTTCCCTCACCTGGCCGCCAAACGCACCACACTTTCCGCATTTGCCGCCGGGTTAACCATCAGGACTTTCTCATTTACGCAGGGCAAAACACATGCCCTTACCGCCACCGAAAAAAGCGCAACGGGCGCCCAGCCGATGCTGGCAACCGTCAGAAAGGAGCGTTTACGACGTGGGGAAAGATAAGAAGAGACATCGTCTTCGCCGCCATGGAGACCACGCGCATTCAGGCTTGATGGCCCTGCGCACACAACAACGGCGCTATGTTCCGATAGGTGGGATAAACGACTCATGCCTCTACACTGCACATTCCACAAAGAAAATCGTGCGCAGATTATAGCGCTGGTCGGCGGGAATAAAAATAAAAAAGCCTACTGATTAATGGATTACTCAAATGACACACATCATAAACATTCATTAAACAAACAAAACAACAATAACCCAATGATATAAAAGACAAAACGGAGGAAAGCATGGCGCGATTTTTGCCCATTTACTAAATGTTCCGCTGACGAAAAATATAACTTTAAGCAAAATTATGCCGTCCCGGAGGGTATTGGCTGCCTTTAGGGTATCGCCACGAATCGCTAAACCACCGACCGGTCACAAGGTTATTATTCGGAGGCTAACAGTCAAATGAGAAATGTTGTTATTTATCAGCCTTTGCCACGGTTATTTTGCCAGAAAAAACGTCCTTCACCTCACGTCTGGCGGAGATGACGCGGCAAAGCAAGTGATCCCAACCGCAAGCCAGTGTAAAATCGGCACTTATGTAGAACGGGATATCCACACCCCGGAGGAAAAATATGAAGTTTTTGGTCACTGGTGCCGCAGGTTTTATCGGCTTCCATATCGCGCAGCGCCTGCTGAATGAAGGGCATGATGTTGTCGGAATCGACAACATGAACGACTATTATGACGTCAGCCTGAAGCAGGCCCGTCTGGATCGCCTGGCATCTCCGGCATTCCATTTCCAGCAGCTGGATCTGGCCGACCGCGAAGGTATGGCGAAGCTGTTCGCCACAGAGCAATTTGATCGTGTGATCCACCTGGCCGCCCAGGCCGGTGTGCGCTACTCGCTGGAAAACCCGTATGCCTACGCAGACGCTAACCTGATGGGGTACCTGAACATTCTGGAAGGCTGCCGTCATACCAAGGTGAAACACCTGGTGTACGCCTCCTCCAGCTCGGTTTACGGCCTTAACCGTAAAATGCCGTTCTCCACCGAAGATTCCGTCGATCATCCGGTCTCCCTGTATGCCGCCACCAAGAAAGCCAATGAGCTGATGGCGCATACCTATTCCCATCTGTACGGCATCCCGACCACTGGGCTGCGCTTCTTTACGGTTTATGGTCCGTGGGGTCGCCCGGATATGGCGCTGTTCAAGTTCACGAAAGCGATGCTGGAAGGAAAAAGTATCGACGTTTACAACTACGGCAAAATGAAGCGCGACTTCACCTATATCGACGACATCGTCGAGGCGGTGGTTCGGGTGCAGGATGTGATCCCGCAGGCCAATGCCGACTGGACCGTTGAGAGCGGTTCCCCCGCCACCAGTTCCGCGCCATATCGGGTCTATAACATTGGCAACAGCTCGCCAGTGGAACTGATGGACTACATCACCGCTCTGGAAGAAGCGCTGGGAATGGAAGCGCAGAAGAATATGATGCCGATCCAGCCGGGAGATGTGCTGGACACAAGCGCAGACACCCAACCGCTGTATGACCTGGTGGGCTTTAAGCCGCAAACGTCAGTGAAGGACGGCGTGAAGAACTTCGTGGACTGGTACAAGGATTACTATCAGATCTAATCCCCCTGCCCTGCCGCAATCGTCTGATTGCGGCAACCCCTTCTATGTAACCTCCGTTATCCTGACTATATGTCGACGGAATGCACATTCATTATTTTTTATATAATATTTTGTGCTATAGACGCTATTTTTGCCTTTTTACTCGCCCGCCTGAAACCAGTTTCATCCAGCCTTTTTCAGAAAAGCAAATATCCGCGCGCCAGGCACTGAAACTTTTCTGGTATCCAGACCAATTTGGTTAGCGGAAACAGCATTATATACTGATTGATAAAAAACATTACTATCTGTAGGAATTTTCCTAAATCCAGGATATGTTAGAGCAAGCCATGCAACAGCGCAAAACTGGTGCATTGCTTATCAAACTAATAATTCAATCAACATACGCTCTGTGGTAGATATTATGGAAAACCTATTTTTCTTAGTGGTGGCTGCCATACTACTTGCTGTTTCCGTTTATTTCTTGATTTCTTATTTAAAAGACAGAAAGAAAACGAAACTGACGTTTAATAAACGCAAGTGGTAAGGACCGCTCTGTATTGCAATCAGATTAAGATAACATTAAGAGATAAAAAAATGATATTACAGAATGAGCGTTCATTCTGCTTTTTGGCGTGGCATTAAGGCAAGAAAAAATAGTGTTAATCGCGCCCTGTTCATCATATTTCCATAGGGCATAAATAACAAAAGCCTGCGTTGCAGGCTTTGTTTTACCTCCCGGCGCTTATCTCCGGCATCTACATCACAGTGACGGTAGCTCTTCACAAGGTAAGTTTAACTTATCGGACCTGTTTTCAACCCGCAACGGCTTTTGAGCAGGATCGTAATGTCCATCACAATTTATTGAGGCTAATCTGAATGTGCGAGAAATACGCGGAGTGAGGGATATAACGGGGAGATAAAGAAGAACACTGGCGGCAGGGAACCGCCAGTCTCAGACAGGCAGAATTAATCGTTGCCAAACAGATCGCGGGTGTATACCTTGTCCGCCACATCCGCCAGCTCTTCCGCCATACGGTTAGAGATGATCACATCCGCTTCTTGTTTGAAGGCATCCAGATCGCGCACGACGCGGGAGTTGAAGAACTCATCTTCCTGCATCACCGGTTCATAGATAATAACCGGAATACCTTTCGCCTTGATGCGCTTCATAATGCCCTGAATAGAAGAGGCACGGAAGTTGTCCGAACCACTCTTCATGATCAGGCGATACACACCCACCACTTTCGGCTTACGGGCGAGAATAGAATCCGCGATAAAGTCTTTACGGGTACGGTTAGCATCGACGATAGCCGCGATGATATTGTTCGGGACCGATTCGTAGTTCGCCAGCAGCTGCTTGGTATCTTTCGGCAGGCAGTAGCCGCCATAGCCAAAGGACGGGTTGTTATAGTGGTTGCCGATACGCGGATCCAGACATACCCCTTCGATAATCTGCTTGCTGTTCAGCCCCTGGCTTTCAGCATAGCTGTCGAGCTCGTTGAAATAGGCAACGCGCAGCGCCAGATAGGTGTTCGCGAACAGTTTGATCGCTTCCGCTTCAGTGGAGTCGGTAAACAGGGTCGGGATATCCTGCTTGATCGCGCCTTCTTTCAGCAGGTCTGCGAAACGTTCGGCACGCGCAGAGCGCTCACCAATGACAATGCGCGACGGGTGCAGGTTGTCGTACAGCGCACGGCCTTCACGCAGGAACTCAGGAGAGAAAATAACATTATCAATCCCTAAACGTTCTTTGATGTCACGGGTGAACCCCACCGGGATGGTCGATTTAATGATCATCACCGCGTTCGGGTTGATCTCTGTGACATCGCGAATAACCGCTTCCACTGTAGAGGTGTTGAAGTAGTTGGTTTTGGGATCGTAATCGGTCGGCGTCGCAATAATCACGTAGTCGGCATTACGATAGGCGTCGTGCTTGTCCGTGGTAGCACGGAAATTTAACGGTTTTTCTGCCAGATATTCCTGAATCTCTTTATCGACAATCGGAGAGATCTTCTGGTTCAGCATATCCACTTTGGCCTGTACGATATCCAGGGCCACCACTTCGTGGTTTTGCGCAATCAGGACACCGTTCGATAAACCAACATAACCTGTACCGGAAATAGTAATTTTCATGAGATTACACTTTAATCAGTTAACTGGAGAACGATAAGTAGTCATGGAATGAATTAATTAGTAATATCCGTACTAAATATAATAATCCATAAATACACAAAAAAGCTAATTAACAAAACAGGAAGTGTATGAAGCACTCAAATTATAAGGCCCTGTCAAAATCAGGGCCTTAAATTTAATCAAACATATAAATTAATCCAACCATTCGGTATGGAATACACCTTCTTTATCGGTACGTTTATAGGTATGCGCACCAAAGTAATCACGCTGAGCCTGGATCAGGTTAGCCGGCAGAACTGCAGAACGGTAGCTGTCGTAGTAGGCAATTGCGGCGGAAAACGTCGGTACCGGGATACCATTCTGCACGGCATAGGCCACCACATCACGCAGCGCCTGCTGATAGTCATCAGCGATCTGCTTGAAGTATGGCGCCAGCAGGAGGTTAGCAATGCCAGCGTTTTGCGCATAAGCATCGGTGATCTTTTGCAGGAACTGCGCACGAATGATGCAGCCAGCGCGGAAAATCTTAGCGATCTCACCGTAGTTCAGATCCCAGTTGTATTCATCAGAAGCAGCACGCAGCTGGGAGAAGCCCTGGGCATAGGAAACGATTTTACCGAGGTACAACGCGCGACGCACTTTTTCGATAAATTCAGCTTTATCACCGGCCGGCTGAGCCTGCGGACCACTCAGCACTTTCGACGCGGCTACACGCTGGTCTTTTAGCGAAGAGATATAACGAGCAAATACGGACTCGGTGATCAGAGACAGAGGCTCGCCGAGATCCAGTGAGCTCTGGCTGGTCCACTTACCGGTACCTTTGTTTGCGGCTTCATCAAGGATGACATCGACGAGGTATTTACCCTCTTCATCCTTCTTGGTGAAGATATCTTTGGTAATGTCGATCAGGTAGCTGCTTAACTCGCCTTCGTTCCATTCGGTGAAAGTTTGCGCGAGCTCTTCGTTAGAGAGCGCCAGACCGCCTTTCAGCAGCGCATAGGCTTCCGCAATCAGCTGCATGTCACCATACTCAATGCCGTTATGCACCATCTTCACATAATGGCCCGCACCGTCAGCACCGATATAGGTCACACACGGCTCGCCGTCTTCAGCCACCGCCGCGATCTGCTTCAGAATCGGAGCTACCAGTTCATAGGCTTCTTTCTGGCCACCTGGCATGATGGAAGGCCCTTTCAGAGCGCCCTCTTCGCCGCCGGAAACCCCAGTACCGATAAAGTTAAAACCTTCGGCAGACAGTTCACGGTTACGACGGATGGTGTCCTGGAAGAAGGTGTTGCCGCCATCAATGATGATGTCGCCTTTATCGAGGTAAGGCTTCAGGGAATCGATGGCGCTGTCGGTGCCAGCCCCCGCCTTCACCATCAACAGGATACGACGTGGTGTTTCGAGGGATTCAACAAACTCTTGTACTGTGTAGTAAGGAACAAGCTTCTTGCCTGGGTTTTCGGCAATAACTTCTTCGGTCTTTTCACGGGAGCGGTTGAAAACGGAGACGGTATAACCACGGCTTTCGATGTTCAGCGCAAGGTTGCGCCCCATCACAGCCATACCGACAACTCCAATCTGTTGCTTTGACATTACATACTCCTGTCTGGTGTGGTCACTGCGATTATTACGCAGCACATAACTGGTATATATTAACCTAATTATATAAAACTGCATAGCCAAATTAAAAGAATCACTGTTAATAATAACAAAATTCTATACAATAAAATTAATCACACAGAAATATCAACATCGAAATATGCCATTCCGATAAACATAAAAAAATTATCTAGCTTCGTTAACATTGAGCACTCAAAGCAATTCAGAAAGTCTTTTCAATTGACGACGTTGATATAACAACTCCATAGCATTACATTCATCTAATATTACTCGCCATTCTGATGTTTCTTTCAATTTATTCTGGAGTGTGTACTCAGGAGAAGTTAATAAAGGAGTATTAATTGAACTTGATTCATTATAGACAACCAGCGCCCATTCACTAGCATTTTCCCCAGCTTTTGCAAATGCATCAACTATATCTTGCGCAATCCATCCCACATGCCACCGGGCCATATCATCTCCTTTTTGACGAATAGCCCAATCATATTTATAAGCTTTAGCGGATATTGTCCCCCAAATATCGAGGATATTGTCGGGGACATTTCGAATAATAGGTATATTATTTTTATCAGCAACAGTTGAAATTGCATTCCTTACAAATATATTCTCTATCGGAGAATCTGCTGAGGCGAAGTCACAATGCTTATCTGGGCTAAAACAAATATTATTGTTGAACCAAAAACTGCCAGCACTAAACAGAATACTATCCTCGGTGGCCGTCATAGAAGCTGACGGTGTCAGCCGATTGTCAGTCATATAGAAGTTTAGCCCCTGCTTTGAGCCTCTATCTTTAGATTTCACTATATCTATTTGTCCTTCATTGATCTCAATACTACCGAATGCATAACCTCCTACATATTTTCGAGCCGCCAGCATTCTTTGATTGACAACTAATAATGTACCGATTTCCCCTACAATACCAGTCAAAATGTACCGATTTGTTAATATTCCGTCCTCGATAATGCGTGATAAAATTGACACTTCACATGTTGATGTTGATGTTGATGTTGATGAAATACACAATGGAACACCAACATAAATATAGGGTAAATCTTTAGCAGAAACAGTAATTTCTGTTAGGTTCAGTTCTTCATTTACATTGTTAACAACAACAGTAAACACCTTACAAAAAAACATTCCTATACAACTACCACTCTCAACTATTCGTGGCATGTTTGTAGAAACAGCATCCTTCTGCCAAGATATGTTAGGCGAATAAAAGTCATGCCGGCTTGTAACGCCAATCCACGGATTAATTATATCGCCAATAAAAAAAATTCCACCACCAATATTTTGCATTAACCCAAGTTTTTTACCGGAGCTAGGATGAATATTACCCCAGATACAATTATCAGCAGACTCTGGAATATAATTCAAATTCATAGGAAATATTGGAACACCACCGGAGTATGCTTGTATTGCCTTTAATATAATTGGAGTCTCTTCTGGAACAATGATTTTAAGTGATGAGTAAAGATTTTCTAAATTAAATTCATCATTATTATTCCATTTTAGATTTTGAAGAATGGCCATCTTATAACCATTACCATAATCTATAACACATTCACCAATCGAAACGAACAATTCAGCATTGCCTTTAGTTTTTTTTTGTTCAAGATTACCATGTCGCCACAATGATATATTATTGAGGTCAAAGTTATTAGATAAGTCTTTAAACCATATACAAATGTTACTGTGTAATACTGGGAATTGAATAGGAAAATTGAGAATACCATTACTGACAATCAAGCCATAAGGGGAAAACATCTCTTTTGATACGATATTACCTCTAATCGTATCAACATCAGGAGGGTTTGAAAATTGATCATTAAGTTCGTATGAAATGCCATAGGTACCATATTTAAAATCAAACCCACCATGTTTAAAGGCACCAATATCATGACAAGGGCTACCAAAACGAAAAAAATCAATACCATTTGTTGAGGGATAAGAAGCATAACCCGTTGGGGGGGTCCATGAGTTATTTTTACCATAGTACCCAAAAGCATTCTTCTCGAAGGTTAGAAATTTATAATTCCTCTCTGGCCGATATTGTGAAGCGATGCAATCTATATTTAGACCAAATCCCTTTTCGTTTCCATTTGTCCACCATTTATTAAGAACCGTAATAAATGATGGCGTATTCTCCATGTAGCAAGCAGTATACACCGAACCACGTGCTGCTGTAGCAATAACAGATTTATTTGGAGCTCTCTCCAGTGGGTTGTATGCAGGAATACTGAGATAAGCTGCAGAACAATGAAAGCCATGGCCAGTTTCAATTAAATAGAAATCGCATTGCTGGCCTGATTTAGAGCTTCCCCAGAGGCCATTATTAGAAATAGTTCCGCCTATCCATTGGCACCAATCAATATGGAGTCTAGCACAACAATATCGTGCAGTACTTACATATAGGTTTTTAAACACACAACCATAAAAATTACCAATTTTTTCAGGAAGTATATTTGAAATATAAGGTATTATTTCATTTGGAAAAACGCCATCATTTTCTGTGCGTACTTGCATTCCAACCAGATTAACTCTAAAATTCTCGATCCTAATATCTTCAAAAGAACAATACCATGGATTTAAAGCCAAAATTCCAATTCCAGAAGAACATTCTTCATCATAAGTACCTGGCACATGGTCCCCAATAAAATGCCCGCCTCTGACAAGAGTGAACCCTAAACTAACAGATTCCCAGTTCAGTCTTTCCCCGCATTTTTTGTAGATATCATCAATATCCTCAACAGAATGCTCCAATTCGTTTATATAGACACCAGCATCTCTTCCTTTTACATATATCGTTGATTTACCGAAGTCATACTGTATGTTACTTCTTAGTTTTATTGACTCTTTTCCAATACGGTAAAGCCCATCAGATAAAACGATTTTTAATGCCTTAAAGGTTGTAGATGATTCAATATTATTGTTTGGTTGATATAATACTGGTAATGTACTATAAATGCCGTTAATAACCTCTCCTAGACAAACGAATCCATCAGAGGACATAGCACTAATTTCTATGCCAGAGATCTCTTTGGCGCCATTTATTTTCGGATTGACAATAGTACGGTCTTTCAGACGTAATCGATATTCTACACCAAAGGCATTATATGCTGTCGCATTTTTTGGGAAATGCATACCAGCTTTTTCTTTATCTATATTACCAGTAAGAATCCATTCCCCTTGGCCGCCATCATTTGAGCTATAAAAACCGTCAACTGTGACTATATGTTGAGAATTTTTTGCATTTAATAGAAAAAAAATATTCGAATAGTTTATCCTAGAAATCAACTCATTGCCATCCTCAGTGATTGAGAAAAACTTTTTCGAATCAGAATGCCAAGATGCAAGGTCAGAGCCAGTTGTAACAAATGGCAATACAACATCATTTTTCACACCATAAAAACCACCATCAAAATAAATCACTTGCCTATAATTTAATATATGAATGGGACCAACTTCGTATGATGATGCTAAAGGACTGTTATTGTCTTCTTGATGGCTATTGTCTGGAATATTAAACTCATTAATATGATTTGGTTTTGCTTTAAAAATTGCAAAATACAGAGAGGCTGGTAAAATTCTACTAAAAAAATGTCGCCGTGAAAATATAAACATTGCCAACTCCATATTACGCTTTGGTTAATTTATAACAAACCATTCAGCTTTGAGCTAAAAGAAGTTATACCTTTTTCAAGTAAACCTTCTGATTTTCGCATTGAAACGCCCAAAATTCTTTGAATACATCTAGCCAACAAACTTATACTTTCTAATTTCCGGTCAGGCGGCAAATAATCATGCTGTCTTCCTGAGTCTTTTTTATGAATAACAACAATTTCCTTTGTTTTGTTTACACCTATAATACACAACCCAACATCTTCAATTTCAATTATATAGTCACCTATTTCAACGGGTAAAAGTTGCTCCTCAGCATCCCACAAACCAATATTATGTCCACTAAAAAAGGCAATATTGAGCGCACGTAGTGACCACAAACTACTGCCAGGACCGCTGTAATCATCAAGTAACCTTTCATCCGTTGCAAAAATCCCTTGAGTCGGAATGCCATTTTGTAAAGCACCATTTTTTATATAGTATGACAAACTGCAACTCAATGATCTCTTAATTTGACCAATTGAGCAGGGTCTATTTCCAATAGAGGCCCCCGCTATTAAAGGTGCCGTAACCGCTAGTCTATAACATAAACTACGCCCGAATAATGGAACACCGGAGGGACCTATAAAATATTGAAATCCTGCATTAAATTTATCAATAGCAGCAGAAATAAACTCTTTATCAAAATCAGGTTCGATAACACTTAACCAGTATAATGAGTAATAAAATCCCCATGCATTGTAATAATCATATCCTCCATCAATACCATCTTTAAACCATCCATCATCGTTGTAAAATTCTTTAATCCTTTGATAATATTTAATATTGATTTGATCATTACCTGTCAATGATTTCAAAACAAACTGAATCGTTAGTGGAAAAAAAAGCCAATTATTATCTATAACTTTATAACGTAAGCATTGGTTAAACCAGTCTGAAATTTGTTTTTTTTCCGTAATTGTATAACGCACCCAGACGTAATCTTTAGAAATCCATAAAGCAAGTGCAAGATCAGCGGCTTCACAAATCCTGTGATCAGAATCACCATCTATATCTCCCCAATAACTTGGCGAAGTTTTATTGGTACCTTTGATAAAGGATTGGTGCAAAACCTCCGAAATATCTATCATATTTCCATCTAATGACTTGAAGGAGTTTGTATTAGAGAAGTGCCGCCACGCTGCTATTGTAGGGAGGAAGCGACTTACTCCCTCCATTGCATTTTTCTTTGCCCCTTGACTCCCGGGATAGCCGGGATAATATACATGAGTGTAATCTCCCCCTGAATAATATAAAAATGCTGACATTATATATTGAAAAAGAGAGTCACATTTTCTATCTAGCGGGATTTCATCGTTATCGAATGTTTCTTTGATAAAACCATCATACATATCATATTTATTTTTTATTTTAATTTCTCTAATTAAATTTTGTTTAAGCAACCCTGCCGCTTTAAATAGTTTCTTTTTCATATCACTGATTACTCGACATTAAATGAGAGAAAGCCAAAGCTTAGCGATTTTTTCTTCAGAAAAATCAACAGCTGTTTGCTCAGTATTCCTACTCATTCTGAAATAAGTCTCATCATTTGTATAGCTTCTCAGCGCATTTAAAAATGTAGCTGAATCACTTGCCAGAAAGCCATCGACATCATTAGAAATAATTTCGCGAGGGCCAGTTGGACAATCAAAAGCTATCACCGGCATTGACCACGATTTCGCTTCCAACAAAACCATAGGCAAACCTTCATAACGTGACGTCATTAATAATATATCGCACTCTTTATAAAGTGAAGGCATGTCTGACACCTTACCAAGAAACTTGACCTTTGATTCGAGATTTAGTGACTTTGCCTGAGACTCGAGTTGAGCGCGTTTAGAACCATCTCCAGCAATGTATAATAACCAACCATCAGTATCTTTTAGTTGTAGGAAATCATGCCATATAGGTAATAGCCTATCGAATCCTTTTTGTTCTTCTAGGCGACCGACAGCTAATGCGATTTTCGTACGAACCTTTCGAACATAATATCTATATTTAAGTGGATTTGATATTTTTATATTCTTAATATGATATTTACTCAACTTTTTCGAATCACGCTCTGTAAGAACAACAACATTATGATAGAGGCGTAGTAATGTATACTTTAAAAATTTTACCATAAAAGGAAATGAATCAAGCGAAACATGTTCACATGTAATCAATTTCATTTTATTTTTATTCAAAAAAAATGTCGCTAAAACAATAAAAAAAACGCTCAATTTCCCCATACTAATAACAAAGACAGTATCAGGCTTTTCCTCATTTATATCTTTAATAATATTAAAAATTTTGTTTTTACGTCCTGAATAACTTTTAAGATTTGCAATCTTATTATAAGGATAAAATGTCTCGCCTTTTCCCGATAATGAATAAATAGTTATGTCAGCATGATCTCCAAGGCATTCACTCATATAATTACATACATTTTCGGTACCAGCATATGAATAGGCATTCTCGATAACAAATGCGATCTTTCTCATTTTCTTTTCACCTGCAGAGTAAATCTAATGCCATTTAACACGTAATAAATATAATAAATAGATACTTTCAATTTTTCTCCATTGAAAATTTTAGTTAATATCTTATAATGCCATCCCGCTGCTTTCTGCTTATTTCTTGAAAGCGATCCAGATACTTCATAGTAATTGACAACAGATTGTCTTAGTACTGATAACAGGTTGTACTCTTTAAGCAATAAATAAATAAAATAAAAATCCTCATGCCCCATGTTATTAAATAAGATATTCTCTTTAGGTCGTTTAAAAATTAAAGAAGAAAAGCAAACTCTAAACTTTTTCTTCAAAAAATCATCCATGCTCAAATATCTTAATTTTGTTGAGATTGTTACGCAAGTTTCGCCCTTTATATAATTATAAAACGAACAGACCACATTAACATTATCATTTACAATGCTATCCATTTGCATGCTTAATTTATTGTCATGCCACTCATCATCTGCATCTAAAAAAGCAATATATTTCTCCTCGCTTAATTTTATTGCTTCATTTCTTGCATTTGCTGCTCCGGCATTTCGTTTTAGGTTAATTATCGTTACTTTTGGCTCTTTATCATATTTCTTTAATATATTTAAAGTATTATCAGTTGATGCATCGTTTATTACATATAAATGCCACTTTGTATAAGTTTGTTTTTGTACAGAGGCTATAGCCCGCTCTATTGTATACATACCATTGTAAACGGGTACTATAACCGCCACTGTCATTTCATTATTCATACTTACTCACTATTTTATAAGTTGACGGTTTTAAGGATGATATTTGTATTTTTAGCACAACCGCCGATTTAAAGAAGTAATTGAAGATTGTTAACGATAGAAATTCTGTCACTACAGTGCTAAAAGCAGCCCCTTCCACACCATGCAACTTCGTTAAGAAGATTGCAATTGGAATAGTAACAACAGCTACAGCAACTGTTTTCTTTGATAGATAAGCATACCCGCTGTCATAAACAATGTATTTGTTTACAATAGGCACCATCGCGGAAAATAAAGAGTTAACACAAAGAATAAGCATTATAGGATAAGCAGTTTCATATGCTTCTCCATATAGAATGTGAACAACCCATTTACCAAATAAAACTATATTAAAAATTACAAATACAGAGATCATAAAAATCAGACCATGCAAGCGAGCAACCATGAGTGCTGCTTTATCTTTATTGCTCTCGGCATAAATTTTTGAATAATAAGATGTTATTATCGAAGTTGTTATAAACATCCATGCAGTTGCCAATTGACTGGCAACCGAAAAAATCCCAAGTTCAGCGTCACCGCCAAAATGCATAATAACAAATTGGGTTATTCTAGCATAGATAATTACGGATACAGATGATATAGCTAATGGTATACCCGCCATAAACATATATCTGCTATATCTTAATTTATTTCTAAACTTTGCTTTATGGAATCCATGAGTTCTAGAGTGTTCTTTCCTATAAAGATAGCGTCTTAACAGATAAGGCACCAATGTCACTAATATAATAGGTAACGATAAAAAGAGTATATCAAGTTTATATAATACAATGACATACCTAATAAGCAAACTTGTAACCAATCCTATGACATTGCAAATGGTATTTATCTTCGAATTTAACGTAGCATTATTATATACAGCGACAACATCAATTGTTGCAAAATAATATGCGACAGCGGTTGCAATTCCGAAAATAAAAGTAACATGGTCTGAATTTATTTGTAAGTAGAATAACACCCCTAGTGAAAGTATGAAAAATAATAAATGCCTCATGACTGCCGTTGAATGAATAAGCCTTCGTCCTGAGATCGGATTTTGACTAACCCTTCTAAACAGCAAATATTCTGAGCCAAAGTTACATATAGCTTGAATTATGATAAAAATTGAAGCCACATATGATATTTTACCAAAATTTGCAGGGCCAATATATTTGGCAACATATGATGTAACAAAGATCAAACCAAAAATTGATATCACCTTTTCCAGGATCATCCATATTGAGTTTGATAACACCTTGTTTCGTAAATTAATACGCATACTTTTCTCGTATTCTTTTATTTAATATATTTATTATAAAAATAATAAAGTCTTGGGTAATAGTATGGCATCCTATATTTAAGTAGTCTTTTTTGTAGACTAAACTCGCCGATAAGTTCCTTGCAAAATATTGAAAATTCCACCTTCCTATTTATCAGATCCATATACTTTAAGCTTAACAAGTTATGTTCACTCAAAATTCCTGCATGTTTCCTTATGAATGTTTCATATCCGTTATAAGCCTTACTTGTAGTGCTTATTCTATTTCTGGATGTATCCGTATCCAAATACATTGTACAAGCATTTAGTTTATATGCTGCACCATGCTTATTAATAATTCTTAGCCACGTATCATAATCTTGCCATGCAGGCATATCCGTATCAAAACCACCGACACTCTCAATGATATGTTTTTTAACAAATATTTGATTACCCACAGCATTAAAATTTTTCATCTCATCTAAGGATATTACCATTCCGCCTTCTCGAGTCTTAATTCGCTCCGTAGACGCTATGGTTACATTAGCACAAATAAATGAGTATTTATTTAACTCACCAAATGAAATAAAAAGTTCAAGTCTTTCCGGAAAAAAATAATCGTCATCATCTAAACCCGTAACAAATTCTCCTTTTGCTTGATGAATCAAAATATTCCGACTATAGCAAGCACCCATAGTATTTTCGTTTACAATATAAACCAATCCGTTGAAGGAATTATTATACTTCTCGATAACATTCGTGTAATAAGATAAATATTTAGCTTCCGAGTTATCATTACAAATTAAAACTTCAAAATTCCTAAACGTTTGTTTTGTTAATGATGCTAACGCTCTGTCCAACATATCAGGACGGTTACGGGTAGTAATATAAACCGATACAAGACTCGTTTCGCTCATTGAAGAACCCCATTCATTATTTTTAGCGAATTAATTCAGCTGACGGTGTCAGAAAGCGTCTAATTTTTTTAACTTTACAAATGTGTATTATCAATGAAAAAACAACTTTTAATATTTTATTTCGCCTTTTCATTTCAGGAAGTTTTGCATCATCATATATATACTGTCCAGTATCATAATTCAATTCTGATTCATCCCAAATTTTATTTTTCCGTAGTTCGTGTGAAAAAAGTTTCTTGTTTTCTTCTGGCTTTCTTAATAAAAGTCGAGACCTCATCTGCCTTGCGCTACGATATTGATAATGTTTTAGTCTTATACGCTTTTGATAGGGTTCATTCAAAAACAAAGGATTAGCAAAGTTTAGCGGCCAAAGTGTTTGAGGGGTTATTCTTACAAACCTTATTTCTGACCAATCACATAAGTAATATTTCAGTCGTTCTTCAATTGGCAAGGAGATATACGATTCGTCCTTTTCTTCCATGTCAATCATCTTCTTCGTATAGTAATACTGGAAGCTTGCTGAATAGACATGATCAACTTTCCGTGGACATTCAGACAAAAAGTCGCGTGGATCATCGATATATATTTCATCAGAATCAAGTCGACACCACCATGCTTCATTATTGCACAAATATGAATAATCATTAAATACTATGGCACGGATTGAGTCTCTAAAACCACCGCTATATACGCCCCAAAGAGTTACTTTATCATATTTATTAGTTAACTCCTTAATAATAGCAAGCGTACTATCAGTGCTCCCATTATCCATTATGATTATCTTTGTCGCCCAATGTAATGCACTTAATATGGTCTTCTCAACAATATCTTCTTCGTTCTTAACTACCATACAAGCTATAATATTCATATATATCCATTTACGTAAGTTAATTCAAAAAGACTTTATTTACCACCCAGTTTGTTTTTAACCCAGTTTCCATCAGAGTCTAATTCTGAAAGATAATTATTAAACTGGTCCATATTATAGTATAGTAAAACTGCAGGAGGTAAATATAGTCCAGTCCATAATCTTGCCATTTGTATTTGACGTCTTTCCAAATAAATATTGATAAAAGTAATGTTGAAAAGCAATATAACAACAATCATTGGTTTAATAATACTCCTTAGCCAATAACTACCATTAATAACAAACGCACCAAACATTACAAACTGTATAGATATACCGATTAAATATCGATTCAACGCAGTTATTGATATAGCCATAACGAATGAAATAGCGATAAGATGCCGAACGAAATTATCATATTTAGTATTGACACCATCATTTTTAAAGTAAATAACTGTCAAAACAACGAATAAACCATATTTATACAATTGTAATAACAATGTATGACTATCATCAGTAACATTAGCAAAATCACTATCTACATAACCATTTATGAAGTAATCATTGACAACTCCAAGATTAACATGTGATAGGATAACTGGTACCAGTGTACTGCTCATTACAAAAAAAATAATAGAAAATATAATGCATTGCTTTTTGGACATCTTATAAAAACAAGAAGCTATAAATGCAACAACTACTAAGTACATTGATGCATGACACAGGCAGGATAGTATTATATATACTGCTCCCTTTCCTTTTTTTTGGGTTGAGTAAAGCACTACACCTCTTAACATTAATGCCACCGCGAAACCAAAGCGAAGGGTGGATGCGATCATTACAACATCGATGAAAGAAAAAACCGCAAAAAAAAGTATCAAGAATCGTTGTTTACTTATGCCCTCATCTTTTAACCATATGCTTGAAGCTGATATCATTACAAAATATACGGAAAGCGCACTGTAGATAGCTGGAATAAAATAAAATGGAATTCCTAGATTAAAAAAAGCCCAAGCGTTAAAATAAAACAAAACATCAATGTGACCGTATAAAGCATCACTCAATGTTGTATTACTTGTATATTGTAGGTAAGTTACTAAATACCGCCGATAAAGATCTTGATATGGTGGTATTTTTATAGTAATAAAGAAAACAAATATCGATAAAATTAAAATACAATACTTTGCATTTTTTTTATTCAATTGAAATATAGATATCAGAACTCCAAGAATCGGAGCTATCATCAATCCAGAAAATGAAACGATAAATGATTTATTTAACTTCATATTAACCTTATTTTTTCAAAATAATAGAAATGATTAATATGCCCCATCTTTTTTCAAGACAACCCCTATGGTCTTAAATAAAATTGCAATATCATTCCACATTGACCAATTTTTTACATACCAAGCATCAAGATATACTCGTGTCTCGTAATCGACATCACTTCGACCACTTACCTGCCATAAACCAGTCATTCCTGGCTTACTCAGCAGATAATAATCTACTTCATCATTGTATCGTTCTAATTCTGCTCTAATTATTGGACGAGGACCAACCAAACTCATTTCCCCACGCAATACATTGAATAGCTGCGGTAACTCATCTAGACTTGTGCGTCTCAATATAGCGCCAATCTTTGTTATTCTTGGATCTTTTTTTAACTTAAACGTTAAATCCCATTCTTTTTTTGCTTCGGGGTCAGTTTCCAAGACTCTTGAAAGTACCTCATTCGAGTTAACAATCATAGAACGAAACTTCAAACATTTGAAAGGCTTACCTCCTTTACCTATTCGTTCATGACCATAAATAGATGGCCCACCGTCTTTTTTAACTTTATTACTAATGTATATGAGTAACGGTGATAAAATAATTATAATCCCTAAAGATCCGATTATATCGAACGTTCTTTTAATTATTCTGGATGAGAGTTTTGCTAAATTATGTTGCACTCTGAATATCATGACCTCATGACTGAAAATGAATGACATATCTGTGCTATCCAAAGGCATCCCTCTCAATGTTGGAATAACAGAAACATATCGATATCCTTTAATCATCAATTTCCTCAACCACGCATTTCGAACATCACTTTGTGTTGATTCGACTGCAACGATAAATTGCGTTCTTCTATCCTTTGTCAATAACCACTCTTGGTTATCATTTACTACAGGTATATTTGTGAATATATTGTCAACCTTGTTCTCTGTACCACACCGCAGAAAACCCACAATTGCCAAACCCAAGTTTTTTTCACTACTTATGGCCTTATATGCTTCAACAGCATTTTGCCCGCTTCCAATAATCCATGTATCTCTGCTCCACATCCCAAAATAATCTATAATCCATTTTGTACACATCCGTGCTATAGGGACCAGAAAGAGTACAATAAGCCAAGTAATAAGCCATTGTATGCGGGGAAATGACCAAGATGTAAATGCTACAACAGCAATCTCAATAGTTGCAAAAATAATTAATGTCCGCAATATTTCTTTCAATTCAAACCAAAAGGTTTTTCTGTAAAAATAATGTCTTAATCTAATAGAAAACCATGCAACGCAGCATCCACCAAGCAACCAATGTAGCAAAATCCAAGCGGCTATGTCATCTTTTGATATTACTATATAATATTCACTTGAAATAAACCTCATAATTCCTAAAGCAATGTAAGCTGAAAATATGAAGCTTAAAAGGTCAGATAATGCTAGTGCCACACTAACTATAATATTCTTCCCGGTAAGAGTCATTATAATCTCTCTTTATATAAAAAATCATGTATTTGGGAATATTCCAAATCCAAGGAAAACATTGGCCTTGATTTTTATTTCAGGCCAATGCCTCAGTACATTATGTATTATCTTTATATGAATAACCATAATGATTGTAGCCATATCCATAATAACTACTTGCCTTTTTCAGTATACCGTTAAGTATACATCCTTTTGCGACTATGCCACTTTGTTCAAATCGTTTGAACGCCACATCCATTTCTTTAACTGTATTTAGCTCAAAACGTGCAACTAGCAGTGTAGTTCCTGCATAATGCCCTATAATTGCCGCATCGGTAACGGCAAGTATTGGTGGAGTATCTAATATAACTAAATCATAATTTTGGCTGGCCCACTTCAGCATTTCTTCCATTCTACGATGCATTAATAATTCGGTAGGATTTGGAGGAACAACACCACGCGAAATAAAGTCAAAGCCCGCTTCTGGAATTTTTTTTAGGGTAGCTTCTAAACCAAGTTTTCCTGACAAATAGTTAGATAGACCATTATCATTTTCAACATCAAACACCTTATGCACATATCCTTTTCGCATATCGGTATCAATAAACAATACTTTCTTTCCCGTTTGAGCTACAACAGCTGCTAAGTTCGAACTAATGAATGTTTTACCCGCATTTGGGCTTGCACCTGATATCATCAAGATATTATTTCGAGCTTCAATCATTGCAAAATGCAAACTAGTTCGAAGCCCACGAATTGCTTCTATAGCTAAATCAGCAGGATTCGTTGTGGCTAATAACCCCGTATATTCCTTATGAGTAATTTTTTTCCTTATATTTTTTATTGATCGATCATTGCTCACCAAACTTTCAGCAACGGGCACACTTGCATACACATTTATGCCGATTTCTTCCAACTGCTCTGGTGTTTCAATTCCCCGACGTAACATGATTCGCAAGAACACAACACCTATAGCAATACTAAGCCCTAGAATAAAACCTATAATAACAACCAATATTTTTTTAGGCTTAACTGGTTTTAGTTGCGTTACAGCGTCATCGATGATCCGTACATTTCCTATTGCACTGGATTTTGCTATATTTAACTCTTGCTGTCTATTGAGTAACTGCATATAAACAGCTCGACCAGATTCAACATCACGACTCAACCTTAGGATCTCTTGTTGCGTCTCGGGCATTGACGATACTTTCTTATTTAATCTAAGCTTTTCTTCTTGCAGAGTTTTTCTTTTCTCCATTAAAGCTTTATATGTTGGATGCTCTTTAGTATATAATTGAGATATCTCTGATTCTCTAAATGTCAGTTCATTTAATTGATTATCCACATTGACTATCTGATCCAGAACTGCTTTAGCCTCTAAAGATAAATCAACCGAATCACTTTGTCGCCGATATGCATTGAGCTTGTTTTCAGCTATATCAAGATCATTTCTTACCTTCGGCAACTGTATATTTAAGAAGTCTAAACTCTTAGCATCCTGAGCCGCTTGCCTAGATATATTTTGAGCCAAATAGTTTTCACTTATGCTATTTACGATGTTTTTGATCAGTTGCGGATTCTCTCCCGTATAGGAGATTGATAATATACCCGTATCTTTCCCTTGATCAGATACATTCAGATTATCAAGTAAATCAGCTATAGCTTTCAGACGATTGAAATAATAAATAGTAAATGTATCGCCTGGCTTAGCTGATATATCATTGACTTTTATTGCCAATTGTTTGTTTTCAAGTAATTCTCCAACGCGCCCATTAAATACCGCACCATCATATTTTATTTGATAATGTTCCCCGTCTTTAATTTTTAATTCTAACTGCGTTACATCATCATTTGCATTTGTAACATATAATCGAGTTACCTCAATATTGCTTGGCTTTTCACCTAATAACCGAGCAAAACCCTGACCAAAAATAGGAAAGTAATTCTGCTTGATCATAATTTGTAAATTTAAATCATCAACAGTTTTACCCAAAATCATTCTTGATTGAATCAATGATATTTCAGGGGCTGACTGCGGCTGACTATCTGGTAGCATTTGACTAAGGTTACTTAAAATTGCGTTCCCTTGTTTTTGTTCAACCTGAATCAAGGAATTTGCCTGATAAATGGGCGTTGCAAATATTGCGTAGACCAGAGAAATTAAGGTACAGAAGGATGTAATGGCTATGATTAATTTTCGATGATCTATTAGCTCACCGATTAATTTACCTAAATCCATTTCATCATCATCTTTCAAAATATTCTTACTTGTAGCAGAAGACATATTAATTGTTCCTGAATTATGAAGCTAACTTCGAAGCCCACAGGCTACCCGCCTGTTCAATTAATTTATAAACGAGTTCAAATGCTTCCTCGCTTTTTTTATAGGGATCTGGAATGTTTTTTCTATCAAGCCAATGACCAAACAACATTATTTTCCCTCGAACTTCAGGCGCAATGCTTCCAATTTGTTCGACATGTGAACGTTCCATTACAAGAATCAGATCGTATTGTCTTGCTATTGATGATGTTAATTGCCGTGCTTTATGTCCTTCCAAGCATAGATCATGTGCTTCTGCTACCTTTATTGCCGTTAAATCCGCACCGTGACCAATTAGTGCACCCGTTCCTGCAGAATCCACTATTTTATTTGGCATCATCTTACGGAGATAACGTTCACCAATCGGAGAACGACAGATGTTTCCCGTACAGACGACAAGAATAGATTCAAACATTATTTCATATCCTTGACAAACTTAACGGTTTCAGTTATGTCATGCACGCCGGAAATTGTTGGAACCAGTTGAGAAATCACGCGATTCCAACGAACCAATGGTGCTGTAGTGACATAAACAATATCATACGGTTGTAACTGGAATTCTGTACCTAACACCATTGCCGAGGCATCCTGAGCGTTAAGCTGATAGATATTAGCAATTTTACCCTGACTATCACCTTTAATCTGACGAATGACAAACACACCAGTGGCGTCACTGAAAGCTTGTGACATACCTTCCGCATTACCCAGAGCTTCCGCCAATGTCATCCCACTCCTGTCCATCTTCATTGTGCTTTGCTTACCTACTTCGCCCATGACAAATACTTTTAGATCGTCATTACGCGGCACAAAAAGAATATCGCCTGGATATAGCAGATGATTTTGGGTCAAATCCCCTTTCTGCATTAATGCATATAGTGAGACTTTTGTGTCTTTACCGTTATGGGTTAATACAACATTACGCCAGTCAGCGTCTGCTGATAATCCGCCAGCAGCATTTATTGCATCCATCACCGTTAAGGGAATATTGGTAATTGGCTGTTGGCCTGATTTTGCAACTTCACCAGTCACATATACTTTTTGAGATCTGAAGGCCGCAACGCTTACATCTACCTGAGGACTTTCAATGTATGTAGTTAATCGACTGGCTATATCCTGTCGTACCTGAGCGAGAGTTTTTCCCGCTACCTGCACCTTACCAATATAAGGATAGAAAATGGTACCATCGGAATTAACCCAGTTACCGGTGTCACTGGCGCTACGGTATTGACCTGCAGGTGTCGTCAGTTCCGGGTGATCCCAAACGGTGACCATCAGTACATCGCCCACCCCAATGCGATACTCATAACTCCCCAGTAAATTATCAAGCTGCGGGTTTGGACGAGCCAGAACAGTTTCCGGACGAAGCTGATCGATCAGGCCTGGTGTCATCGGATACACGTTCACCAGTTTATCCAGATCGTAGTCGCTATCCGGAAGCTCAACCACATTCTTGCGCAGACTGTTTAATCCCTGACCAGGGATAATAGTACAACCCGATAAAAACCCAATTGCCAATGCTAACGCCGAAAATCTAACAATTTTTTTCTTCATAATGTCACATCATCAGTAAATCAAAATTTGCCAATTCCTGAGCAGCTGTCATCGCCGTTGCTTACCTGCCGGCTTGTGGAGAGATAAAACTGACTGCATCCTGCAGCGCTACCACCCTCTCTCCTCTATTTTCAGCATTCAGCCTTATAAACTAAACGGTATCTCTATCCCTGCGCTGACCCCAACGTCATCGCTGTCGCTGTTGTTAGCGTTGGTGTACCACAGTGAAGTATTCAAGCGGACCGACTGATAAACATCTCCGCTCCAGCCAAGCTGTAAACCTTTGAGGGTATCAGCATGAGGGAACGCTTTATTAATAGACTGGTTCTCCGGGTTAACTTTGGCGTACACCAGGCGCGTGCTCCAGCGTTGGTTATCTTCGGTAATAAGCTCAACCTTACCGGCAATGAGTTGGCCATCTCCGCCCATCGCATCGCCCAGTGGATACCCTTGTTGGTAATAACCATCTTTATAGATGTGGTGGGTATAGCTGTAATTCGTCCGGCTCATATTGGTACGCGTATCATGCGCTTCCACGTACCAGTTAACCGCATCCTTCCCCCAGCCGTGGTGCCCTTCAATCCCGCCGAGGAACATATTTGCTGAAGGCAGGAAACCAGACTCATCCTCGCCGATCATCTGCCCGTAGAAGCTCACCGGCCAGCCCAAAGTCGGCTCGAGTTTGAACTTAAAATCGAATCCAGCAAGTTGGTTGCCCGGTTCATTGGGATCGTTTGCGGAGGTATTGTCTTTACCGGTTAACCCATCCCAGAAGTTGCTGAATGATTCAGGACGCCCTTCCCCGCCCCACTGCATAATACGCGATGCGCCTAATTCTAATGACTGAAACGGTGTAAAGGTGAAGCGTCCGCCGATAATTTTGGCATGGGGCACCGCAGTATATTGATTCATCTGGCTGGCGGAGATCTGGTACTGCCATGGACCCACCCAGCGCAACCACCAGGTTTCTGGTGCCGCCTGCTCTGCCCGCTGCATCAGGAAGCCGGTCATCGGCCGAATCGCATCCCCGCGGATCAGGCTACCTTCATAGCCCGGTCCCCACCACTGCGGAACCTGACCAAAGGAGAGCCACTGGTTCCAGAATTTTACCGCGCCGTAGGCACCGTTGGCGTTGAAGCGCGATCCGTTGCTGATCCGCTCTCCCCCTTCAACGTTGCCCTGGAGGTGTACATCCCACCACTCGCCACTGTTGTTGAATGCCAGGCCTAACGAGTTATCTGCCGGCTGCGTCTGGCCAAACCCCTGCGGAGTGCCCGGCTGGTCGGTTGAAGTATAACCGGTAACCCGGAAATCGGCTTTTAAGGCAGACAGTCGCTGGTTAATACGAGCCAGGACCACTTGCTCAGAAGAATAGGAAGGTTTGGCCTTTTTCAGCGCCCGGGCGATCTCTTCCTGGCTCAGCGGCCACGTCGACAGGCTCAGATGAATGACCCCACGGTCGGAAAGCCAGGCAAGGTCATTTCGCAAATCGTTGTCATTTACCACTAACCCAGCCGCGTAAGCCTGGGCTCCCAGAGAGGAAAGCAACCCCAGCGTCACGGCAATGCGCGCAATTTTTATCATTGTACAAGATCCATTTTCAGCCCCGCTGTCGTATCTCAATGAGAATGAGGGGAATACCAAGATAGAAAGCGCTCGCGGCACCAGCAGACTTCACTGGGCAACACCGACGAGGCGAGTACATTTACCCTAAGCTGCTTATCACCCTTATAACATCTGCCCAGCTCACAATGTAGGCGAATTTTATCGTCCAGGCTATGGACGAGGCGGGAAAGTTAATGCACAGGCAATATCAGCAGCCTATCCTGACCACCTTCAATAGACACCAGATGCTTATGTTAGACACCTGATGATGATGCTCACCTCAGGTCAGTCGATACAAGCAGCCGTTTCACCATCGTCTCTTTCGCGCTACAGATAGCGGTTTCAGCGACGCTACCGCCCCTGGCTTAACAGCTACCAGCGCACTGACTTCATGATTGGCATATTTTATCGACCTGCAGATGAATAATTGGTCAGGCCTTATTTTAGCGGCGTTAAGTTTACGGGATTTCGGTCCCAATTGGGAGTCTTGAGACCGAATATCTGCCAATTAACGCCGCCCGGTGTTTTACTGGCAAAAAATAAGCGTGTTATCAATTAAGATTATTTACTGCTTTCGACTGGTGGACAGTCGTACGATGTTGTAATGTCAGCACATAAACACCTAACCATCTGTAAAAACACATTTTTTACAAGAGCAAGGCCATTGAAAAATCAGATGCTAGCGTAATAGTCAACTACAATTTCTAATAGTTTCCTGTTTTCTGGATATACAGTGAATCAGCTCCAGGTATTTTCTCAGCGCATTTAAGAAACGTCTTAGCACCGCTATATCCAGGCAAATATTCAATAACAATGTAGTAGCACTTCATTATTTCATAAATATGAATTATCAATTGACCGGTATATAGTAGATTATTTTCTTATTTGTCTAATTAACCGGCGAAAACGTAATTTCCCCGGTAAAACAAATGGCGATTACCATACTTGCTTATGCAAATCGTTCCGGGTAAAGGGTTTATCCAGCGGTCCCACCGCAGTGGCGATTTGTCCCAGCAGGGATTGAGTCGGTGCTTTGCTGCCACTATGCAAAAGGATAAGCGGAACCATCACCAGGCATGCAACTCCGCCCCATGAGATATTCACGCTTTCCGGATGAGTGGTACGTTTTTGCAGTTGCAGAAACAAAGCGCTGCCAGCGGCGCCGAGCAACAGGCCAGCAATCACTTCCGAAACAGAATGCGCATGAATGACCAGGCGTGAATAACCTACCAGAGCAGCCAAAGCATAGCCGGCAATTACGGCCGTTTTACGCAGACCGGCGGAGAAACGCGCGCTGAGCAGCCAAAGGAAAATAGGCCAGAAGGCCGCGGAGAGCGCGGAGTGACCGCTGAAGCCCGTGTAGTCCAGCTCGCGTATCCCCAAGCCCCAGCCCATAAAGGCCAGTTTAGAGGCGCAGACGATGGCGCCGGTGATGCCGAACAGCAAACTCCACTGCCACGCCAGCAACCGCGACGTTTTACGCAGCATCAGGACAATAAACAGCGCCGCTGCGCTGGGCAGCAAAACGGTGCTATCGCCAAAAAATGAGATGAGTTGCCAGTTCATATACCTGTGATCCTTCGATGATGTCCACTGCCGTGCTCAGGGATTATCCGTAATGTCTGTACCAGCTCGCATGCCAATTCATTTCACATTTTTATGCATGCAAGTGAGATGTTTAAAGCGGAAACATGATCGCAGTCAAGTTTTATTTTTGGCTGACGTTGACCGCTTTCCCTGCGCTTTAAGAATTGTCGCACTAAGTGACTATTCACAAAGCATTATTGCCGCTACTCCGACCATTGCACCACAGAGGCCAGAGACAAACTACCAGAAGTCTCCGAAGCCATACGTTTCTTTACAATCGTTATAACATTCACGTTATGAATAATTTCTGCATAACGTTATGAGCGGCCTGGCAAAATACCCCTGCCCTGCCGCTCACCCTTACGCCGGCGCTCAGGCCAGCAGTTTTTTAATGCTTTCGCGGAATTTGGTACCTTCTTTCAGGTTACGCATCCCGTAGGTGACGAAGGCCTGCATGTAGCCCATTTTTTTACCGCAGTCATAGCTTTCGCCGGTCATCAGCATCGCGTCAACGGACTGCTTCTTCGCCAGTTCGGCAATGGCGTCGGTTAGCTGGATACGGCCCCAGGCGCCCGGCTGGGTTCGTTCAAGTTCAGCCCAGATATCTGCCGACAGCACGTAGCGGCCCACCGCCATCAGGTCGGAGTCCAGGGTCTGAGGTTCGTCCGGTTTTTCAATAAACTCGACGATACGCGCCACCTGCCCTTCCGCCACCATGGGCTCTTTGGTCTGGATAACGGAGTATTCGGAGAGATCCCCCGGCATGCGTTTCGCCAGCACCTGGCTGCGGCCGGTCTCGTTAAAACGGGCGACCATGGCAGCGAGGTTATAGCGCAGCGGGTCCGCGGTGCCGCCGTCGAGAATGATATCCGGCAGCACCACCACAAACGGGTTGTCCCCGACTACCGGGCGGGCGCAGAGGATGGAGTGGCCCAGACCCAGCGGCTGTGCCTGGCGCACGTTCATGATGGTTACGCCCGGCGGGCAAATGGCCTGGACTTCCGCCAGCAGCTGGCGCTTCACGCGCTGTTCAAGCAGGGCTTCCAGCTCGTAGGAGGTATCAAAGTGGTTTTCTACTGCATTCTTCGAGGAGTGCGTCACCAGGACAATCTCTTTGATCCCGGCGGCGACGATTTCGTCAACAATGTACTGAATCATTGGCTTATCAACGATCGGCAGCATCTCCTTTGGAATTGCCTTTGTGGCCGGCAGCATATGCATGCCTAGTCCTGCGACCGGAATAACCGCTTTCAAATTCGCCATATTCATCTTCACCTGTTTGGTTGCAAAACACGCAGTTTTGCAAAATTGTACATGTCACAAATCCATTGGAACTGATAATACACGGATACTGCCCGGGCATCTGCCCGCCAAATTCTTAAATTCACTGTCACCTAAAAGAATACACACAACTTCCTTTTACCAACAGTTTGAAGTGAGAATAATCTTATTCTCCATCAGGATATTCAGCGGCCCGCTTCCCTGCACAGCGCGATGTCGCCGCAAGGCCCCTACACCGCGGCCTTTGGTACGCAGACCCTGCCAGCTGCAGACTGCGGCGCCCATGTGTCCGGAAAGAATAGATATAGATAATTAATTTCACCAGGCAATATATTTCAGCACAAACAGCCAGATATGGCAGGATAATAACCGTAAACCACGGCAGAGAACTGCGATCGGCACTATTCTGCGCTCACTTCATGATGTGAATTATGCCGATTTTGTGAGCGGGCTTCGCACTTCACCCGGGGATGAGGAAGGGTGCCTACCGTGGAGAACGACGGGACTGCCCGCGCTTTTGCGCCGGGCAGAACGCAGCGGGTTATGGTTCTGATATCAGCAAGCTTATTCCAGCGCGTTCCGCCATATTGTTATTTTTCCGCTGATCTTTTCTGGAACATAATTCTTTTCTGTTCTCTTAATTTGCTGGAAATATATCCACCCCTGGCGGAGTGATATCCGCGTCGTTATTGCATTTTAGACTCATCTTATCCATGATCGTGGTAACACATACCGCAGTCGTACAGGTTTTAATACATATGGAATGGATTGCCGATCCGTCAATCTGGGCAGGTCTCGTCACGCTGGTGGTTATCGAACTGGTGTTGGGTATCGATAACCTGGTTTTCATCGCTATCCTCGCCGAAAAGCTGCCGCCCGCCCAGCGCGACCGCGCTCGTATCACCGGTCTGCTGCTGGCGATGGTCATGCGTCTGCTGCTGCTGGCCTCTATCTCCTGGCTGGTGACCCTGACCAAACCGCTGATTGTTTTTCACGACTTCAGCTTCAGCGCCCGCGATTTAATTATGCTGTTCGGCGGCTTATTCCTGCTGTTTAAAGCTACAGTCGAACTCAACGAACGGCTGGAGGGGAAGGACAGCGATAATCCCACCCAGCGCAGAGGGGCGAAATTCTGGGCCGTGGTGGCGCAGATCGTGGTGCTCGACGCTATCTTCTCGCTCGACTCGGTGATCACCGCCGTCGGCATGGTCGACCACCTGGCGGTGATGATGGCCGCGGTGATCATCGCCATCAGCCTGATGCTGATGGCCAGCAAGGCGCTGACGCGCTTCGTTAACAGCCACCCGACCATTGTCATCCTCTGTCTGAGCTTCCTGCTGATGATCGGCTTCAGCCTGATTGCTGAAGGCTTCAGCTTTATTATCCCGAAAGGCTATCTGTACGCGGCAATTGGCTTCTCGGTCATGATTGAAGCCCTTAACCAGCTGGCGCTGTTTAACCGCCGTCGCTTCCTGTCGGCCAATATGACGCTGCGTCAGCGCACCACCGAGGCGGTGATGAACCTGCTGAGCGGTCAGAAGGAAAAAGCTGAACTGGATGCTGACACGGCGTCGCTGGTGGCCGATCAGGACCATCATCCTTTGTTTAATCCGCAGGAACGGTTGATGATTGAGCGGGTGCTGAACCTTAATCAGCGCAGCGTCAGCAGTATTATGACGTCGCGCCATGATATCGAGCGCATCAACCTCAGCGCGCCGGAGGAAGAGATCCGCAGCCTGGTGGAGAAAAATCAGCACACCCGGCTGGTGGTGACCGGCGGGAAAGATAATGAAGACCTGCTGGGGGTGGTTCACGTTATTGACCTGCTCCAGCAGTCCCTGCGCCAGGAGCCGCTGGATCTACAGGTGCTGGTCCGCCAGCCGTTGGTCTTTCCGGAGGGGTTACCGCTCCTCTCCGCGCTTGAGCAGTTCCGTCAGGCCCGCACCCACTTCGCCTTTGTGGTCGATGAGTTTGGTTCCGTCGAGGGGATTGTGACCCTGAGCGACGTGATGGAGACTATCGCCGGTAATCTGCCTAACGAGGTGGAGGAGATCGATGCCCGGCATGATATTCAGCATCATCAGGACGGTTCGTGGACGGTTAACGGCCATATGCCGCTGGAGGATCTGGTGCAGTACGTTCCGCTGCCGCTGGATGATAAACGGGAGTACCACACCGTCGCCGGGCTGCTGATGGAGTATCTGCAGCATGTGCCGCAGGTGGGGGAGACCATTGAGATTGACGGCTATACCCTGCGCACGCTGCAGGTCGACAGCCATCGGGTGCAGAAGGTGCAGATCGTCCCGCCGGTAAAGCAGGATGAGCTGGATTATGAGGTATAATCGTCAGGCATAAAACTGGCCCGGGGTATCCCGGGCGGTGGGACAGATAATCAAACCCATGCCTGATGGCGCTTCGCTTATCAGGCCTACGGGATGGCGACATAAACCGGGGAATAACCCCAGCGCACAACCCAGGCCGGGTCAGGCACAGCCGCCACCCGGCATCATCGTGACATCACACTTTGACGACATTCTCACATCGCGGGGAATTGATGCTCTACAGCAGCCACACTGCCTGATGGCGCTGCGCTTATCAGGCCTACGGGATAGCGACGCAAACCGGGGATTACCCCCAGCGCACAACCCAGGCCGGGTCAGGCGCATGCGCCACACGGCATCATCGTGACATTACACGTTGACGACATTCTCACATCACGGGGAATTGATGCTCTACAGCTGCCACATTACCTGATGGCGCTTCGCTTATCAGGCCTACGGGATGGCAATGCAGACCGGGGTATTACCCCCACCGCACAACCCAGGCCGAGTCAGGCGTAGCCGCCACCCGGCATCAACGGGGCTCCACACTTTGACGACATTCTCTCATCACGGGGAATTGATGCTCTACAGCTGCCACATTACCTGATGGCGCTTCGCTTATCAGGCCTACGGGATGGCGACATAAACCGGGGAATAACCCCACCGCACAACCCAGGCCGGGTCAGGCGCAGCCGCCACCCGGCATCAACATGACATCACCCTCTGACGACAATCTCACAGCCCGGAAGGCCCGGGCCGCGGTGGTGGAGATTACAGCTTATCGAGCAGCTTTTTGGCGTCTTTGCTCTCTTTGCTGCCTTTATTACGCTCAACCCAGTCGTTGAGACGCTGCTTCGCTTCATCCTGTAGCTGTTTGCGCAGGATCTGATCAACCTGCAGGCTGTAGCTCAGCGACTGCCAGTCGCCGTAGATGCGCAGCGGGATGGCGGTCTGTTTCAGGCGGTCGATAAGTTTGCCCTCCCCTTTCCAGCCGCCGAGCACGCGCACGTTAAAGCGCATATCGCAGTTCTCTTTCTGCAGATCAAGCTGACCTTCGCCGGTCATCGCCATCACGTCGGACTGCCCCTGCAGGCGGTTCAGCGTCACCACCCCGTTATCCAGCGTCAACTGGCTGCTCACGGAATCCAGGCGGGTGGCATTGTCGTAATTCTCCTGCGCCCGCACGTTGGTGCTGCGCTCCACGGCCTGCTGCACCAGCTGCTGGAAATTCAGCCCCTCGGTACGGGTATCGGCCATCTGCAGCTGGGCCTGCCCCTGCCAGTGACGGCGGAAATCATCCGCGTCAATGCGCGTTCCGGAAAACTCGCCGGTCAGCGACAGCTTGCCGGTCAGGTTTAATGAATAGTTAAAGGCTTTGATCAGCGAACCGATCTCCACATTCTGCAGCGCCGGCTGGAACGCCGCCTGCGGCGTGTCGCCACGGGCATCCAGAGTGCCGGGGAGAGAGAGCTGCCCGCCGTCGAGGTTGCCCTGCATTTTGCTGACCGTCAGCAGCCCCTGCTGGTTGCTGATTTCGCTCTGCACCTGGGTGAAGTTCAGGCCGCGCCACTGCAACTGGTCGGCGCTCAGGGCCATCCGGCCGTTAAAGCCGCGCAGGCTCTGGTAATCTTCGCGCTCATCGCTGTCGGCGATCACCGGACGCAGCGGTCGCGTCTGGCTCTGGCCCTGCTGGCTGGCGCTGCTGTCGGTCGCTGGCGAGGAGGGTGCCAGCAGGCTGTCGAGATTCAGGGTGGTCGCGTGGAGATCCAGCGACCAGTCCGGGCGATCCCCCAGCACCACGCTGCCGTTACCGGTAAGGGTGCTGCCGCTGGCCATCAGATTCAGGTTGTCAAAGCGCAGAGTTTTGCCATCTTCCTGCCAGCTGGCCTGCAGACTGCCCTGGCCATTAATGCCATCAGGGGGCAGCTCGGCGCCGCGCAGCTGCCAGCTTAGCTGGCTAAAATCGGCTTTTAAGGAGTGGGGATAGTCGCCGCCCTGCACGGTAGCGGAGAAGCTCAGCGCCAGGTCGCGCTGGTCGCGGTTGATCCGGCCGGAGAAGTCGACGGTGGCCCGGTGATTCTCATCCTGCTCCATTTGCAGGCGGATATCACGCACAGTGATCTGCTCGCCGTTCTCATGCTGGAAGAAGAGCACGCTGTCGGCCACCTGCAGCTGGCGCACGTCGTAGGACCACCCACGGTCCTCCGGGGCCTGCGGCAGGGTGTTGTCATGCGGCACCACCGGCGCAGCGCTATCGCGAACCGCTTCGGTTTTCGGGGTCAGCTGGATCACCGCCCCCTTGAGCATCACCTGCTTCACCTGCAGCTGGTGCGACAGCAACGGCAGCAGCGCCACGTCGAGGCGCATGTTGTCGGCGCGGATCACCGGCTCTTCGGCGCCCCGGGCTGTCAGCGTCATGCGTCCGCTGAGAATGCTGAGCTGCGGCCAGACGTGCCAGCGCAGCGGGCCATCGAGTTCAAGCTGATAACCGCTGCGCTCTGCCACCTCATGCACCATATAGGCGCGAAAATCGTTGGGATTGACCAGCAATACCAACGAGGTAAGCCCGGCGACAATGACCGCCAGCAGGATCATCAGCGTTGTCAGTATTCGTCTCATGGCACCCTCAGCAACACCCCGTTGACGTTATCAATCCTTGTCGATTCGGCTCGCCACCGCGCCCTGCTGGTCGCGATATTTGGCGTCTTCACGGCGGTTATACGGCCGGGCCGCCGGGCCCGATAATGGCTCAAAGCTCAGCGCGCCGATAGGCATTCCCGGGCGCAGCGCCAGCGGCAGTTTGCCGGAGTTGTAGAACTCAAGCACGATGCAGCCGGACCAGCCCGGGTCGATGCGGTGCGCGGTAACGTGCACCATCAGCCCCAGGCGCGCCAGCGAGGAGCGTCCGTCCAGCCAGCCCACCAGATCGGCAGGCAGGGTGACTGACTCATAGGTCACCGCCAGCGCCAGTTCGCCCGGATGCAGGAAAAAGGCCTCCCCTTCCGGCAGGACAATCTCTTCGCTCATCACGCGGTCCAGCGCGGCGCTGACCTCGGCCTTCGGACCGCTTAAATCGATAAACGGCGCCGTGTGGCCGCGGAAGGTGCGGAATTTATTACCCAGCCGTACATCAACCGTCGCGCCATTAATACGCTCAACGGGTGGGCGCGGATTGATGGCGAGTCGCCCTTCATCCAACCAGGCTTCGATATCTCGGTCACACAGACGCATGGGCTTTCTCCTTATAAGGCTGCTTCCCGCACGCTTCGCGGCGGAGAGGGCAACAGGGCTACTCTTTGCACGTTACACAATTCGGCCAGGTTATTCAAAGAACTGACTGATTTTGGCCTTCAGAATATCAATCGCGATGCGGTTTTTGCCGCCGCGCGGCACGATGATGTCGGCATACTGCTTCGACGGTTCAATAAACTGCAGGAACATCGGGCGCACGGTCTTCTGGTACTGGGCCATCACCGAGTCCATGGAGCGGCCGCGCTCGTTAACGTCGCGCTTAATACGGCGCATCAGGCAAATATCGAGCGGGGTGTCGACGAAAATAGAGAAGTTAAGCTCGTTACGCAGGCGCGCGTCGGTCAGCAGCAGGATCCCTTCAAGAATGATCACCTTCTTCGGCTCGACGTGAATGGTGTTCGGCGTGCGGGTATGCTCGACGTAGCTATAGACCGGCAGTTCAATCGGCTGGCCGCTTTTCAGCATCTGCAGGTGCTGGAACAACAGACTGTGGTCCATTGAGCTCGGGTGGTCATAGTTGGTTTTGACGCGCTCTTCCATCGACAGATGACTTTGATCTTTGTAATAGCTGTCTTCCGGAATGACGCCAATATGTTCGTCGCCAACTTGTTCACGCAATTCGCGATAGAGAGTACTGGCGATAAGACTTTTGCCAGAAGCCGATGCGCCGGCGATGCCTACAATGACGCACTGATGGGACATATCAGTCATAAATTTTTGCGACCTGATTAACCTGGATAGAGATGGAGGGTGGCGGCGGACCGCCAAACGCGGCAATTATAGGGATTTCAGCGTCCCGATACCAGTGGTATGCGCCCCGGACGGCTATTCCGCCGCCGGGATCCAGTCATCGGTATACCAGATATGCAACAGCGCATACGATCGCATCGGCTGCCAGCGACGGGCATAGCGAGCGATGGCGGCCGGGGTCATTCCCGGAAAGCGCTGTTTAATCAGGTAATCATCCGGCAAAAAGATATCTTTCGCCTGCCAGCCGCGCAGAGCAAAGTAGTTTGCCGTCCAGCGGCCAATCCCGGGCATGCTCTGCAGTTGACGCAGCCCGGCGTCAATGTCCGCTGGCGCCTTCAGGGGCAGCTCGCCGCTGAGCGCCGCCCGGGCGAGGTGGATCAGCGCCTCCGCGCGCCGAAGCGGCATTCCCAGCGCCTTCAGCGCCTGCGGGTCGGCCCGGGACAGCGCCTCTGGCGTCGGGAACAACACATAGCCGGGCGCCTCCGTCAGCGGTTCGCCCCAGCCAGCCGCCACTTTGGCAGTGAGCCGGGCGGCCATCGCCACGCTCACCAGCTGGCCCAGCACCGCCCGCACCGCCTGTTCGAAGGCATCCAGCGCCCCCGGCAGGCGCAGCCCCGGCCGCGCCTGGGCCAGAAAGCCCAACGCCCCGGCGACCTGCCGCGGGTCGCAGGCTAAATCAAACAGCTGGCCAATTCGCGCATAGCAGATCTCCGCCACCGGTTGCAGCCCCGGGGAGAGGGTCACCCGCAGGCCCTGCGCCTCTTCGTCCGGCGCCAGATGAATCAGCCCGCGATGCCCTTCAACGCCAAAGCTGCGACTATAGCCTCCTTCATCAAAGCGCTCGACGCCGGCGACGGCACGCGCCTGCAAAAAACCAACCATCCACGCCCAGTCGTAAGGCGGGGTCCAGGGTAACAGCACCATAAGCTCTCCTTTATATAGCGTTTCAATGATAGTCGCCCTTGACCGTCAGCGCCTTGCTTTTAAATTCCAGTTGTCGCCATGGCGACGATCCGCTAAAGTCGCCCCCCTTCTTCAACGGCATGGGGATTTTGCAGACGATGTTTATTGGTTTTGACTACGGCACCGCCAACTGTTCGGTGGCCGTGATGCGGGAAAACACCCCTCAGCTGTTGACACTGGAAAACGGCAGCGCGCTGCTGCCCTCGATGCTCTGCGCGCCAACGCGCGAAGCGGTCAGCGAGTGGCTCTATCGCCATCATGACGTCCCCACCCACAGCGATGAAAACCAGGCGCTGCTGCGCCGGGCCATTGCCGCCAACCGCGACGAAGACATCGAGGTGCTGCGCAACAGCGTGCAGTTCGGTCTCGCCTCGCTGCATCAGTATGTTGAAGATCCGGAAGAGGTCTACTTCGTTAAATCGCCAAAATCCTTCCTCGGCGCCAGCGGGCTGAAGCCGCAGCAGGTGGCCCTGTTTGAAGACCTGGTCTGCGCCATGATGCTGCACATCAAACTGCAGGCCGAAAGCCAGCTGCCCGAGCAGATCGACCAGGCGGTGATTGGCCGACCGATTAACTTCCAGGGCCTCGGCGGCGACGACGCGAACGCCCAGGCGCAGGGGATCCTTGAGCGGGCGGCTCTCCGCGCCGGTTTCCGCGATGTGGTCTTCCAGTTTGAACCGGTTGCCGCCGGGCTCGATTTCGAAGCCACCCTCAATGAAGAAAAACGGGTGCTGGTCGTCGATATCGGCGGTGGGACCACCGACTGTTCCTTGCTATTGATGGGCCCGCAGTGGCGGGAGCGCGCCGACCGCCAGCAGAGCCTGCTCGGCCACAGCGGCTGCCGCATCGGCGGCAACGACCTCGACATTGCCCTGGCCTTCAAATGCCTGATGCCCCTTCTCGGTATGGGCGGCGAAACGGAGAAAGGCACCGCGCTGCCGATCCTCCCGTGGTGGAACGCGGTGGCCATCAACGACGTGCCGGCGCAGAGTGATTTCTACAGCACCGCCAACGGCC
This sequence comes from Klebsiella sp. HMSC25G12, assembly GCF_001807705.1. Lineage (NCBI taxonomy): Bacteria > Pseudomonadati > Pseudomonadota > Gammaproteobacteria > Enterobacterales > Enterobacteriaceae > Klebsiella > Klebsiella sp. HMSC25G12. The sequence continues at coordinate 58,245 of NZ_KV789904.1, forward strand.
GTCTGCTTAACGATCTGCTGCGCAGCGCCCGGGATGCCGACAAGGTGGCTCTGCTGCTGAAGGTCTGGCGCCAGCGTCTCAGCTATCGTCTGGTGCGCAGCGCCGAAGAGAGCAAAATCGCCCTCTCCAGCGCCGCCAGCGTCGAAACCGCGCTGCCGTTTATTCAGGACGAGCTGGCCACCGCCATCGCCCAGCAGGGTCTGGAAGCGGCGCTGGATCAACCGTTGACCCGCATTATGGAACAGGTGCAGCTCGCGCTCGACAGCAGCCAGACCACCCCGGATGTGATCTATCTTACCGGCGGCAGCGCCCGCTCGCCGCTGATCAAAAAGGCGCTGACCGCCCAGCTGCCGGGTATTCCGCTGGCCGGTGGCGATGATTTTGGCTCGGTAACCGCCGGGCTGGCCCGCTGGGCGCAGGTGGTTTTCCGCTAACCCCAGCCCGCCGCCGCCGCGCAGCAGGTCTGTCCTGATCCTGCCGATGCAGATTACGCTGGAATATTCCTGGTCTCCCACGCAAAATGGCCTGTTCGTCCGGACAGGCCTGTCCACTCTTCCCCACTTCCGGGGGCGTATTATCCATACCGTAGCCAGATGTCTGCGGTCTGTATCGTTGGCATGCCGCAAGGGGGCGTGATTGAAAAGGGTGTCTGCGATCTTCGCAGCGGTCCGGCGTTGCCGGCCGCAGTTCCTGGCAGGCTGGCTGCTCAGCTATGGATTACTCTTGCTGCTGGTCGCCCCGCAGGCGCAGGCGGCGACGCGCCAGGTGGGCATTGATATTCCGGTCCAGTGGTACGCGGACGCCAGCGGCCAGATGACGGTCGATCGCTTCGCCGCCCTGCCCACGGACCAGCTCGCCACCACCCGGCAGATCCCCTCCTTTGGTTATTCGCGAAAAACCTGGTGGCTGCACAGCGAGCTGCCGGGAACGTGGTTTGCCGGGGAGCCGCGCTGGCTGCAGCTGGGCCCCTCTTTTGTCGACCATCTGACCATTTACTACCGGCCTCTGGGCAGCGATGCCCCCTGGGAACAGCGCACCTTTGGCGACCGCGACGTCGCCCGCGAGAGCGACCTGCACTACCGGGAAAGCGTGCTGATTATCCCCCCGCCGCCAACCGCCGCCGGCTATGAGGTGGTCTTTCGCCTGCACAGCACCAGCACCCTGATCCTGCTGGCCTCGCTCTCTTCGCCGCAGGAATTTGTACAACGGGCGACCGCCGACACCGCTTTCTGGAGCTTCTATTTCGGCCTGGCCGCCGTCGCCAGCGGCGTGGCGCTGTGGCTGGCGCTGGCCCTGCGCCGGCGTCTGCTGTGGGGCATCTGTCTTTTCTCGCTCAATTATCCGCTGGTGGCCGCCCTGCACGGCTTCCCGGAGTGGTTTTTCGGCCACGCGGCGCTGCCGTTCCAGGACTTCATGATCAGCAGCCTCTCCCTGTTCAGCTATGCTACCGCCCTCTGGCTGCACAGCGAGATTTTTGATTTGAAGAAGAATATGCCGCGGCTTCATCAGCTGCTGATCGCCGCGGTGGTCCTCAACCTGGTGCTGCAGGTCAGTATTCCGCTCGGGTTTTACGGCTTCGCGATGCAGATTGAAGGGGTGATCTTCATCATTATCACCCCGGTGCTGCTGTTCACCTCCTGGTGGCTGTGGCGCAAAAAAGCCATCGACCGTAACACTCTGCTGCTGGGTCTGCTGCCGCCGTTCTACGTCGCCGCCGCGGTGCTGGTGCAGTTGTCTATCCACGGGATAATCCCGTTCCATATGGCGATCTATTCCCTCTGGCAGTATGCGCTGATCGTCCACATCATTACGGTGCTGATCATTGCCATCCTGCGGGTGCGCGCTGAAAACCGCCAGCTGGAGCAGAAGCAGCGCCTGGCGCGTGAGCTGCAGATTGAGCGTGAAGCCAGCTTCCATCAGCGACAGTTTATGGGCATGGTAGCGCACGAATTCCGCACGCCGCTGGCGGTGATCCAGGCAGCGCTGGAAAATCTCCGCCTCTCGGCCGCCTCGGCCAGCCAGGAGGCGCGCTTCGATCGCATCGGGCGCGCCGCCACCCGTCTGGTGCAGCTCACCGATAACTGCCTTGCCGACGCCCGGCTCGCCTCACACGACCTGCACGTCGATCGCCAGCAGACCGCCCTGCTGTCGGTGATCAACATGGCCGCCTCGGTGGTGGCCATCTCCCACGACCATTACCTGAACATCCGCCATCACGGCGCGGTGGAAAGCCCGCAACTGCAGGCCGATGCCGGCCTGCTGTGCATCGCCATCGCCAATCTGCTGGATAACGCGGTGAAGTATTCGCCCCCCGGTGAAATCGCCATCGATATCCGCTCCGAAGCCGGGCATACCGAGCTGCGCATTCGCGACCACGGCCCGGGCCTGCCCGACGGGCAAGCGGAACTGATCTTTGAGCGCTATCGTCGCGGCGAGCACACGTCGCCGGTGCCGGGCGGCACCGGTCTCGGACTGTATGTTGCGCGTCAGATCGTGCAGGCTCATGATGGCAAACTGTGGCTGGCCGAGCATGGCCCGGACGGCTGCACCTTTATTCTCACCCTCCCGACAGTTGCTTAAGAGGAGAACGACGTATGGCTTTACGGCTGGCGATAATTGAAGATAACGCCGATCTGCTGGATGAACTGCTGGCCTGGCTGGGCTATCGCGGCTTCGAGGTGTGGGGCTCGCGCAGCGCCGAAGCCTTCTGGCGACAACTGCATAGCCATCCGGTGGACATCGTGCTGATTGATATCGGCCTTCCCGGGGAAGATGGCTTCAGCGTGCTGAGCTACCTGCATGAGCTGGGGCATTACGGTCTGGTGGTGGTCAGCGCCCGCGGCCAGCAGCAGGATAAACTGCAGGCGCTCAGCCTTGGGGCCGATGCTTACCTGATTAAGCCGGTTAATTTCGCCCACCTTGCGGAGACCCTCACCGCCCTTGGCGCCCGCCTGCAGCAGGATCGACCCGCCCCCCTTCCGTCGGAGGCGCCCGGCACCGCGTCATCCGCCGCCACCGGACTGTGGCGTCTGCATGAGGATAAACTGATTTCTCCCGATGCCCGGACGCTGGAGTTAACCCAGCAGGAGTACCGTCTGGTGGAGCTGTTAATGCGCAATCGCAACGAGGTGTGCAGCAAGCTGGACCTCCATGCCTGCCTGTTTTCCCACGACAGCGAGCCTGACCTGCACCGCATCGACGTGGTGATTAGCCGCCTGCGCCATAAGGCGCGCCAGCAAGGGATCCACCTGCCCGTACGAGCGATCTTTGGCAAAGGACTGGCGTTTATTTCCTGATCGAAAGCGCGATCTGGCCGCTGCGCGGGGTGTGAATAACTCGCAAGTGTTAATTTTTCTCATTTTCTGAGAGAAATGAGAGGAATGAGACTGACGACGCGCTTAAGAACTTTCTTATAGTGCTAGCACATCAGGATGATGTCGTATGATTTTCAGTGGACAGGAAAACATATAACAAAACGTAATAGCCGTTCGCGGTAAATTCTGACACCATGCAGCACAAATAAGGTAAAAACGATGGCCATGCAAACGTGGTTAATATTATTGCTATGCATATTTTTCTTCAGCATCTCTGTATACAGTTTTATTTCCTATCTAAAAGACAGGAGACGGCAGAAGTTTACGTTTAACGATAAGCGTTCGACGCGTCGTAAATAATTCACTTTATAATAATTAAAAACGATTACAGGTACGTTTATAAAATCAACACACCGCATACGCCCGGAGGATTTGTCACAGCATGGCGTTATGTTTTGCATAAGGAAATAACGCCATGAGAAACATTAATGTCACCATCAATACCCGCAACACCTTTGTACGTGAATCGCTGGTCGCCATGGTTAATGATCTCTCCCGGGACGATATGCGGGCCCGTTTCTCCTGGCGCAATAACGACCTGTCAGACGAAGATATTATTATATGCGAAGTGATCCCTGGTGAAATCTATCTGTGCAATACCCTGATTAAAAACAGAAAAAAAGGCAGCTCCCTGATTATCCTCCACAGCTACGACCAGCTGCCGGAAGACGATTTCATGATTAATTGCCTGAAAGGAGTCATTTTTGTCTCGCTGAAAACGGCCAGTATTCCACAGCTGCTGGCGATCATTAAAAGCGAACTACAGCATTGTATGGACCCGTCGGCCACTGACGCCACGAGCCGGGAACTGAGCTGCGCCAGCTGCCCGCATCGTGTCCTGTCGCGGTCGCAGACCGCTGTGGTGCACGGTATTCTTGAAGGGCTGGACATGAGTAAAATCGCCGCCCTGCAGCGGGTCAGTCCCCGCACCGCCGCTTACCATAAGAATAAGATTATGGAAAAATACAGCCTGAATAATAATCACGACTTTTTCCAGTTTATGAATCTGTTACGTGAGCGCTGGTAGGCAAATAGCGAACAGAAGAGAATAAGATATTCCCGTAGTTATATTGTCTGGAATCCGAAAATAGCCGTAGGATGCTAAAAAAGCGCCAGCGCTGCCGAACATAACGTTAAACTCTGACGCTTCCTCGGTATAAAGACGTTACCGCGCGTTTTTATATAAGAAAAAAGACTAGTTACGAGGAAAACTGATACTTCGTCACATTACCCCTGACGTGCCTGTCAGGGGTCTTTTTTTCCGTGCGGAATGGCGCCCTTTGTGAAAGGGCGCGGCAGGATCAGGCTTCCGCTTTCTCGGCTTCCCAGTCCGGCTGTGCTTCCTCGTCGGTCAGCAGACCTTCGTTTTTCGACAGCATGGCGGTGGCAATGCCGTTACCCAACACGTTGATGGCGGAGCGCCCCATGTCGAGGAAATGGTCGATACCCATCAGCAGCAGGATCCCGGCAACCGGAATATTGAAGCTGGGGATCGTGGCCGCCAGCACCACCAGCGCCGAGCGCGGCACCCCGGCGATGCCTTTCGAGGCCAGCATCAGGGTCAGCATCATGACCGTAATCTCGCTAAAGCTCAGCGGTACGTTATAGGCCTGAGCGATAAACATCGCGGCGAAGGAGCAGTAGACCATCGAGCCCACGAGGTTGAACGAGTAGCCAATGGGCAGGACGAACGAGACGATATTGCGCGAGCAGCCAAACTTCACCAGCCGCTCAAGGGTCTTCGGATAGGCCGCTTCGGAGCTGCTGGTGGTAAACGCCACCAGCACCGGGTCCTTCAGCATGTTCAGCAGACGGAAGACCTCTTTTTTCAGCACCATATAGCCAACGGCGATCAGTACCGCGCTGGTCAACAGCACCGCCAGGTAGTAACCGCCGATGAACGAAGCATAGTTGAGCAGGATCCCCAGCCCCTGGGAGGCAATCACCGACGAAATGGCGGCGAAGATAGCCAGCGGCGCAACGTACATCACGTAGCCCGTCACCTTCAGCATAATGTGCGACACCACATTGAGGGCCGCCACCAGCGGGGCATTAAACTTCTCGCCCAGCGACGCGCCGGCGATGCCAAAGAACATCGAGAACACCACAATCTGCAGGATCTCGTTGTTGGCCATCGCCTCGGTGATGCTGGTGGGGATGGTATGCGACAGGAATCCTTTCAGGCTCATGCCGCTGACCGCCAGGCCGGTATCCACCGCCTCTTTCGGCACCGCCAGGTTTAACCCGGCGCCCGGGTGCTGGAAGGTGACGATCACCAGCCCGACGAGAATGGATAATACCGAGGAGGTGATGAACCACACCATCGCCTTCCCGCCTACCCGGCCAATGGTCGCCGTCTCGCCGAGACGCATAATGCCGACCGTCAGGGTGCTGAATACCAACGGCGCGATGACCATTTTGATCAACCGCAGAAACAGATCGGTCAGCAGCGTAATGTTGTCCGCCCAGGCGGAGATGGTGGTCGGCGTCGCGTAGGCATGGATAGCCGCGCCGGAGAGGATCCCCATCAGCATAAAAATGACGATAAAGAGCGTGAGTTTGTTTGCGTTTGCCACAGCAATGACCCCTGATTATTTAACACGTTGATTTTTAAGTGCATATGTTATTATTATGAAAATGCACTGATTTATTCACCGCATAAATCTAATTAAAGCCCTCCCGGATACAACTATTTTTTACTTTTTTAAACTAAAAGTTGATATCACCCCGGAAATCTCCAACGAGACCGCCCGGCGTCGCGGCGGTTATCCAGACATTTCTCAACCTTCTTTTCATAATTCCTCCATTTTTACGGCCCCTTCCCTCACTAAACTAGTATCATTCAGCGAAACGCTTCAGGATGAGACCGTAAACTAATGAAAGGCAGTAACATACGTCGTTGGGGCGCCGCGCTGGCGGTAGTGATTATCGCCGGAGCCGCCTACTGGTTCTGGCACGATCGTGGCACGAGCGGCAGCAGCGCTCCCGCAGCAGGACAAGGCCCGCAGGGGGCGGGCGGCGCGCGTCATGGCCGTTTCGGCGGCGCGCTGGCGCCGGTGCAGGCGGCGACCGCGACCGAACAAGCGGTGCCACGCTATCTCACCGGGCTGGGTACCGTGACGGCGGCCAATACCGTGACCGTGCGCAGCCGGGTCGACGGCCAGCTACTGAGCCTTCACTTCCAGGAGGGACAGCAGGTCAAAGCCGGCGACCTGCTGGCGCAGATCGACCCCAGCCAGTTTAAAGTCGCCCTCGCCCAGGCGCAGGGTCAGCTGGCGAAAGATAACGCCACCCTGGCGAACGCCCGCCGCGATCTCGCCCGTTACCAGCAACTGGTGAAAACCAACCTCGTCTCCCGCCAGGAGCTCGACACCCAGCAGTCGCTGGTGGTGGAATCCGCTGGCACCGTAAAGGCCGATGAAGCCGCCGTCGCCAGCGCCCAGCTGCAGCTCGACTGGACCCGCATCACCGCGCCGATTGACGGCCGCGTCGGCTTAAAGCAGGTGGATATTGGCAACCAGATCTCCAGCGGGGACACCACCGGGATTGTGGTTCTCACCCAGACGCACCCGATTGATGTGGTCTTCACCCTGCCGGAAAACAGCATCGCCACGGTGGTGCAGGCGCAGAAAGCGGGCAAAGCGCTCAGCGTCGAAGCCTGGGATCGCACCAATAAGCAGAAAATCAGCGTCGGCGAGCTGCTGAGTCTCGACAACCAGATCGATGCCACCACCGGGACCATTAAGCTGAAGGCGCGCTTCAGCAATCTGGATGACGCGCTGTTCCCCAACCAGTTCGTTAACGCCCGCCTGCTGGTGGATACCGAAGAGAACGCGGTGGTGATCCCCGCCGCCGCCCTGCAGATGGGCAACGAAGGGCATTTTGTGTGGGTGCTGAACGACGAGAACAAGGTCAGCAAACACAGCGTGACGCCCGGCATCCAGGACAGCCAGAAAGTGGTCATCAGCGCCGGGCTTTCCGCCGGGGATCGCGTAGTCACCGACGGGATTGACCGTCTGACCGAGGGGGCGAAGGTGGAAGTTGTCACCGCCAGCGGCAGCGAGCAGGCGCAGCCCGCTCCGCGCCAGAGCGGTAAACACGGAGCGCGTTCCTGATGCAGGTGTTACCCCCAGGCCGCACCGGCGGCCCGTCCCGGCTGTTTATTATGCGTCCGGTCGCCACCACTTTGCTGATGGTGGCGATCCTGTTAGCCGGGATCATCGGCTACCGCTTCCTGCCGGTCTCCGCTCTGCCGGAAGTCGATTACCCGACCATTCAGGTGGTTACCCTCTATCCGGGCGCCAGCCCGGATGTGGTGACCTCCGCTATCACCGCCCCGCTGGAGCGCCAGTTCGGCCAGATGTCCGGCCTTAAGCAGATGTCGTCGCAAAGCTCTGGCGGCGCCTCGGTAGTCACGCTGCAGTTCCAGCTGACCCTGCCGCTGGACGTCGCCGAGCAGGAAGTGCAGGCGGCCATTAACGCCGCCACCAACCTGCTGCCGAGCGATCTGCCCAACCCGCCGGTGTACAGCAAGGTGAACCCGGCGGATCCGCCGATCATGACCCTCGCCGTCACCTCCTCCGCGATCCCGATGACCCAGGTAGAGGACATGGTGGAGACCCGGGTGGCGCAGAAGATCTCCCAGGTTTCCGGCGTCGGTCTGGTGACCCTCGCCGGCGGCCAGCGCCCGGCGGTGCGGGTGAAGCTTAACGCCCAGGCCATCGCCGCCCTCGGCCTGACCAGCGAAACCGTGCGTACCGCTATCACCAGCGCCAACGTTAACTCGGCGAAAGGCAGCCTCGACGGCCCGGCCCGCGCGGTGACGCTTTCCGCTAACGATCAGATGCAGTCCGCTGAGGATTATCGCCGGCTGATTATCGCTTATCAGAACGGGGCGCCGATCCGTCTCGGCGATGTCGCCAGCGTCGAACAAGGGGCCGAAAACAGCTGGCTCGGGGCGTGGGCCAACCAGCAGCGGGCCATCGTGATGAACGTTCAGCGTCAGCCGGGGGCCAACATCATCGACACCGCCGACAGCATTCGCCAGATGCTGCCGCAGCTCACCGAGAGCCTGCCGAAATCGGTGAAGGTGCAGGTCCTCTCCGACCGGACCACCAACATTCGCGCCTCGGTGCGCGACACCCAGTTTGAGCTGATGCTGGCCATCGCCCTGGTGGTGATGATCATCTATCTGTTCCTGCGCAATGTCCCGGCGACCATTATTCCCGGCGTCGCGGTGCCGCTGTCGCTGGTGGGCACTTTCGCGGTGATGGTGTTCCTCGACTTTTCGATCAATAACCTGACGCTGATGGCCCTGACCATCGCCACCGGCTTTGTGGTGGATGACGCCATCGTGGTGATCGAGAACATCTCGCGCTATATCGAAAAAGGCGAGAAGCCGCTGGCCGCCGCGCTGAAAGGCGCCGGGGAAATCGGCTTCACCATTATCTCCCTCACCTTCTCGCTGATCGCGGTGCTGATCCCGCTGCTGTTTATGGGCGATATCGTCGGCCGTCTGTTCCGCGAATTCGCCGTCACCCTTGCCGTCGCTATTCTTATCTCGGCGGTGGTCTCCCTGACCCTGACGCCGATGATGTGCGCCCGTATGTTAAGCCACGAATCGCTGCGCAAGCAGAACCGTTTCTCCCGGGCCAGCGAGCGTTTCTTCGAACGGGTGATCGCCGTCTATGGCCGCTGGCTGAGCCGGGTGCTGAACCATCCGTGGCTGACGCTCGGCGTCGCGCTGAGCACCCTGGCGCTGTCGATAATCCTGTGGGTCTTTATCCCGAAAGGCTTCTTCCCGATCCAGGATAACGGTATTATTCAGGGCACCCTCCAGGCGCCGCAGTCGGTCTCTTTCGCCAGCATGGCCGAGCGCCAGCGGCAGGTGGCCAGCATTATCCTTAAGGATCCGGCCGTGGAGAGCCTGACCTCGTTCGTCGGCGTCGACGGCACCAACCCGGCGCTGAACAGCGCCCGTCTGCAGATCAACCTCAAGCCGCTGGATGAACGCGATGACCGCGTCCAGACGGTGATTAGCCGCCTGCAGCAGGCGGTGGACGGCGTCCCGGGCGTGGCGCTCTACCTGCAGCCGACCCAGGATCTGACCATCGACACCACGGTGAGCCGCACCCAGTACCAGTTCACCCTGCAGGCAAACTCCCTCGAGGCGCTGAGCACCTGGGTGCCGCCGCTGCTCAGCCGCCTGCAGGCCCAGCCGCAGCTGGCCGACGTCAGCAGCGACTGGCAGGACAAAGGCCTGGCCGCCTATATCAAGGTGGATCGCGACAGCGCCAGCCGCCTCGGCATCTCAATGGCCGATGTCGATAACGCGCTGTACAACGCCTTCGGCCAGCGGCTGATCTCCACCATTTACACTCAGGCGAATCAGTATCGCGTGGTGCTCGAGCAGGATACCGAGGCGACGCCGGGCCTGGCGGCGCTGGATAATATCCGCCTGACCAGCAGCGACGGCGGCATCGTGCCGCTGACCGCCATCGCCACGGTGGAGCAGCGCTTTACCCCGCTGTCGGTGAACCACCTCGATCAGTTCCCGGTGACTACCATCTCGTTTAACGTCCCGGACAACTATTCGCTGGGCGAAGCGGTGGACGCGATCCTCGCCGCCGAACAGTCGCTGGATTTCCCGACCGATATCCGCACCCAGTTCCAGGGTAGCTCGCTGGCCTTCCAGTCGGCGCTCGGCAGCACCGTCTGGCTGGTGGTCGCCGCGGTGGTGGCGATGTATATCGTGCTGGGGGTGCTGTATGAAAGCTTTATCCATCCGATCACGATCCTCTCCACCCTGCCCACCGCCGGGGTCGGGGCGCTACTGGCGCTGTGGCTGGCGGGCAGCGAGCTGGATGTGATCGCCATCATCGGCATCATTCTGCTGATCGGCATCGTGAAGAAGAACGCCATCATGATGATCGACTTCGCGCTGGCCGCCGAACGCGAGCAGGGCATGCCGCCGCGGGAAGCGATCTACCAGGCCTGCCTGCTGCGTTTTCGTCCGATCCTGATGACGACCCTCGCCGCCCTGCTCGGCGCCCTGCCGCTGATGCTGAGTACCGGCGTCGGCGCGGAGCTGCGGCGTCCGCTGGGGATCGGCATGGTCGGCGGTCTGATGCTCAGCCAGGTGCTGACCCTGTTCACCACCCCGGTGATCTATCTGCTGTTCGACCGCCTGTCGCTGCACCTGAAGCGCCGCTTCCCGCGTCAGGAAGAGGAGGCGTAAGTGAAGTTTTTCGCCCTCTTCATTTACCGCCCGGTGGCGACGATCCTCATCTCGCTGGCCATCACCCTGTGCGGCATTCTCGGCTTCCGGCTGCTGCCGGTAGCCCCGCTGCCGCAGGTGGACTTCCCGGTGATCATGGTTAGCGCCTCGCTGCCGGGAGCCTCCCCGGAAACCATGGCCTCGTCGGTGGCCACCCCGCTGGAACGCTCCCTGGGACGGATAGCCGGGGTCAATGAGATGACCTCCTCCAGTTCGCTGGGCAGTACGCGCATCATTCTTGAGTTTAACTTCGACCGCGATATCAACGGCGCGGCGCGCGACGTTCAGGCGGCGATCAACGCCGCGCAAAGCCTGCTGCCGAGCGGGATGCCCAGCCGGCCGACCTACCGCAAAGCCAACCCGTCGGATGCGCCAATCATGATCCTGACGCTGACCTCGGACACCTACTCCCAGGGTGAGCTGTATGATTTCGCCTCCACCCAGTTGGCGCAGACCATCGCGCAGATTGACGGCGTGGGTGATGTCGACGTCGGCGGCAGCTCCCTGCCGGCAGTGCGCGTCGACCTCAACCCGCAGGCGCTGTTCAACCAGGGCGTGTCGCTGGACGCGGTGCGCACCGCCATCAGCGACGCTAACGTGCGCAAACCGCAGGGGGCGCTGGAGGACAGCGCGCACCGCTGGCAGGTGCAGACCAACGATGAGCTGAAGACCGCCGCCGACTATCAGCCGCTGATCGTCCACTACCAGAATGGCGCCGCAGTGCGACTGGGGGATGTCGCCACCGTCTCGGATTCGGTGCAGGACGTGCGCAACGCCGGGATGACCAACGCCAAACCGGCGATCCTGCTGATGATCCGCAAACTGCCGGAAGCCAATATTATCCAGACAGTGGACAGCATCCGCGCCCGCCTGCCGGAGCTGCAGCAGACCATTCCGGCGGCTATCGACCTGCAGATCGCCCAGGACCGCTCGCCGACCATCCGTGCTTCGCTGGAGGAGGTGGAGCAGACGCTGGTGATATCGGTGGCGCTGGTGATCCTCGTGGTATTCCTGTTCCTGCGCTCGGGGCGCGCCACGCTGATCCCGGCCGTCGCCGTCCCGGTTTCCTTAATCGGTACCTTCGCCGCGATGTATTTGTGCGGCTTCAGCCTCAATAACCTGTCGCTGATGGCTCTGACCATCGCCACCGGCTTCGTGGTGGATGACGCTATCGTGGTGCTGGAGAATATCTCCCGCCATCTGGAAGCGGGGATGAAACCTCTGCAGGCGGCGCTGCAGGGGAGCCGCGAAGTCGGCTTTACCGTGCTGTCGATGAGCCTGTCGCTGGTGGCGGTGTTTCTGCCGCTGCTGCTGATGGGCGGCCTGCCCGGCCGCCTGCTGCGCGAGTTCGCCGTCACCCTGTCGGTGGCGATCGGCATCTCGCTGGCGGTGTCCCTCACCCTGACGCCGATGATGTGCGGCTGGCTGCTGAAAAGCGGCAAGCCCCACCAGCCGACGCGCAACCGCGGCTTTGGCCGCCTGCTGGTGGCCGTGCAGGGCGGCTATGGGAAATCGTTAAAATGGGTGCTCAGGCACAGCCGGCTGACCGGCCTGGTGGTGCTCGGCACCATCGCCCTCAGCGTCTGGCTCTACATTTCGATCCCGAAAACCTTCTTTCCGGAGCAGGACACCGGGGTGCTGATGGGCGGCATTCAGGCCGACCAGAGCATCTCCTTCCAGGCGATGCGCGGCAAGCTGCAGGACTTTATGAAGATCATTCGTGAAGATCCGGCGGTGGATAACGTCACCGGCTTTACCGGTGGCTCGCGGGTCAACAGCGGGATGATGTTTATCACCCTCAAGCCACGCGACCAGCGCCACGAGACGGCGCAGCAGGTGATCGACCGGCTGCGCAAAAAGCTGGCCAACGAGCCCGGGGCCAACCTGTTCCTGATGGCGGTGCAGGATATTCGCGTCGGCGGCCGGCAGTCGAACGCCAGCTATCAGTACACCCTGCTGTCCGACGACCTGTCGGCGCTGCGCGAGTGGGAGCCGAAGATCCGCAAAGCGCTGGCGGCGCTGCCTGAGCTGGCGGACGTCAACTCGGATCAGCAGGACAATGGCGCCGAAATGGACCTGGTCTATGACCGGGACACGATGTCGCGCCTCGGCATCAGCGTCCAGGACGCCAACAACCTGCTGAACAACGCCTTCGGCCAGCGGCAAATCTCCACCATCTACCAGCCGCTCAACCAGTACAAGGTGGTGATGGAGGTGGATCCGGCCTACACCCAGGACGTCAGCGCCCTCGACAAGATGTTTGTTATCAATAGCGAGGGCAAGCCGATCCCGCTGGCTTATTTCGCCAAATGGCAGCCGGCCAACGCCCCGCTGTCGGTGAACCACCAGGGGCTGTCGGCGGCGTCCACTATCTCCTTTAACCTGCCCACCGGCCGCTCGCTGTCGGAAGCCAGCGACGCCATTAACCGCACGATGACCCAGCTCGGGGTGCCGTCGAGCGTGCGCGGCTCCTTTGCCGGTACCGCTCAGGTCTTTCAGCAGACCATGAACGCGCAGGTGATCCTGATCCTCGCGGCCATCGCCACGGTCTATATCGTGCTGGGGATGCTGTATGAGAGCTATGTGCATCCGTTGACCATCCTCTCGACGCTGCCCTCCGCCGGAGTGGGCGCCCTGCTGGCGCTGGAGATATTCGATGCCCCGTTCAGCCTAATCGCCCTTATCGGGATCATGTTATTAATTGGCATCGTGAAGAAAAACGCCATCATGATGGTCGATTTTGCCCTTGAGGCGCAGCGCACCGGCAATCTGGCGCCGGAAGAGGCGATTTTCCAGGCCTGCCTGCTGCGTTTCCGGCCGATTATGATGACCACCCTGGCGGCGCTGTTCGGCGCCCTGCCGCTGGTGCTCTCCGGGGGCGATGGCTCTGAGCTGCGCCAGCCGCTGGGGATCACCATCGTCGGCGGTCTGGTGATGAGCCAGCTGTTAACGCTCTACACCACGCCGGTGGTCTATCTTTTCTTTGACCGTCTGCGGTTGCGTTTTTCGCGTCACTCCTCTCAACCGGTAAGCGAATAACATGACAGACCTCCCGGCCAGCGTGCGCTGGCAGCTATGGATAGTGGCGTTCGGCTTCTTTATGCAGTCGCTGGACACCACCATCGTTAACACCGCCCTCCCCTCGATGGCCAAAAGCCTCGGGGAGAGCCCGCTGCATATGCATATGATCATCGTCTCCTATGTCCTGACGGTGGCGGTCATGCTCCCGGCCAGCGGCTGGCTGGCCGACCGGGTCGGGGTGCGCAATATCTTCTTCACCGCCATCGTGCTGTTTACCGCCGGGTCGCTGTTTTGCGCCCAGGCCAGCACCCTTGACCAGCTGGTGATGGCGCGGGTGCTGCAGGGGATCGGCGGCGCGATGATGGTGCCGGTTGGTCGCCTGACGGTAATGAAGATCGTCCCACGCGATCAGTACATGGCGGCGATGACTTTCGTCACCCTGCCGGGCCAGGTTGGCCCGCTGCTCGGCCCGGCGCTGGGCGGGGTGCTGGTGGAGTATGCCTCCTGGCACTGGATCTTCCTCATCAATATCCCGGTGGGGATCGTCGGCGCCATCGCCACCCTCTGCCTGATGCCCAACTACACCCTGCAGACCCGGCGCTTCGACCTCTCCGGCTTTCTGCTGCTGGCCGCCGGGATGGCGACCCTGACCCTGGCGCTGGACGGCCAGAAAGGGCTCGGTATATCGTCACGCTGGCTGGCGGGGCTGGTGGCCGTCGGCCTCGCCGCCCTGCTGCTGTACCTGTGGCACGCCCGCGGTAACGCCCGGGCGCTGTTCAGCCTCAACCTGTTTCGTAACCGCACCTTCTCCCTCGGCCTCGGCGGCAGCTTCGCCGGACGCATCGGCAGCGGTATGCTGCCGTTTATGACCCCGGTGTTTCTGCAGATTGGCCTCGGCTTCTCCCCCTTTCACGCCGGGCTGATGATGATCCCGATGGTGCTCGGCAGCATGGGGATGAAGCAGATCGTGGTCCAGGTGGTCAACCGCTTTGGCTACCGCCGCGTACTGGTCGTCAGCACCCTGGGCCTGGCGGCGGTCAGTCTGCTGTTTATGTTTAGCGCCCTGGCCGGCTGGTATTACGCGTTGCCGCTGGTCCTGTTTCTGCAGGGGATGATCAACTCCAGCCGCTTCTCCTCAATGAATACCCTGACGCTGAAAGATCTCCCGGACGATCTGGCCAGCAGCGGCAACAGCCTGCTGTCGATGGTGATGCAGCTGTCGATGAGTATCGGCGTGACCATCGCCGGGCTGCTGCTGGGGCTGTATGGCCAACAGCATATGAGCCTCGACGCCGCCAGCACCCATCAGGTCTTTCTCTATACCTATCTGAGCATGGCGGCGATCATCGCCCTCCCGGCGCTCATCTTTTCCCGGGTACCGGATGACGTCGGCACTAATACTGTCATCCGTCGACGCAACAGGAGTGGATCGTGAAATTTTGGCGCCCGGGCATTACCGGTAAGCTGTTCCTCGCTATTTTCGCCACCTGCATCGTGCTGCTGATCAGCATGCACTGGGCGGTGCGTATCAGTTTCGAACGTGGGTTTATCGACTACATCAAGCGCGGTAATGAGCAGCGGTTAACCATGCTCAGCGACGCGCTGAGTGAGCAGTATGCCCAGCACGGCAGCTGGGCGTTTCTGCGCAACAACGACCGCTTTATCTTCCAGCTGCTGCGCACCTTCGAACGGGATAACGACGACCGTTCGCCGCCGGGACACGGCATGAAGCCGGGTCCGATGGAGGGTCAGGGGCCGGATGGGCCGCCGCCGGATGGGCCGCCCGACGGCCCCAGCGACACCCCGCCGCCGAGGCCGGAAATGCCGCCCCACGGCTGGCGCACCATGTTCTGGGTGGTCGATCAGTCGGGCCGCGTGCTGGTGGGGCCCCGTGAGCGCGTACCGGAGGACGGCACCCAGCGCAGCATTGTGGTCAACGGCGTGGAGGTAGGCAAAGTGATCGCCTCGCCGGTAGAGCGGCTGACGCGCAATACCGATATTAACTTCGACCGGCAGCAAAAGCGCACCAGCTGGCTGATTGTCGCCCTTGCAACCCTGCTTGCCGCGCTGGCCACTTTCCCGCTGGCCCGCGGCCTGCTGGCGCCGGTGAAGCGGCTGGTGGAAGGCACCCATAAGCTGGCGGCGGGCGACTTTTCCACCCGCGTGACGGTGACCGGCGGCGACGAGCTCGGCCGCCTGGCGCAGGATTTCAACCAGCTCGCCAGCACCCTGGAGCGCAACCAGCAGATGCGTCGCGATCTGATGGCCGATATCTCCCATGAGCTGCGTACTCCGCTGGCGGTGCTGCGCGGCGAGCTGGAGGCGATTCAGGACGGAGTCCGGCGCTTCACCCCCGAGTCCATCCCCTCCCTGCAGGCCGAGGTGGCTACCCTCACCAAGCTGGTGGACGACCTCCATCAGCTGTCGATGTCCGATGAGGGGGCGCTGGCCTACCAGAAAACGTCGCTGGATATCATCACCCTGCTGGAGGTGGCCGCGGGCGCTTTTCGCGAGCGCTTCGCCAGCCGGCAGCTGAGCATTCAGGTGTCGCTCCCCGAGCAGGCGATGATCTTCGGCGACCGCGACCGCCTGATGCAGCTCTTCAACAATCTGCTGGAGAACAGCCTGCGCTATACCGACAGCGGCGGCAGCCTGCACATCACCGCCCGTCGCAGCGGCCGAATGCTGGTGATTGACTTCGCCGACAGCGCCCCCGGCGTCAGCGATGAGCAGCTGGCCCGCCTGTGCGAACGCTTTTACCGGGCGGAAGGATCGCGCAATCGCGCCAGCGGCGGCTCCGGCCTCGGACTGGCGATTTGCCTCAATATTGTCGCGGCCCACGGCGGCACCCTGCGTGCCGACCATTCGCCTTTTGGCGGGGTTAGCATTAAAGTTGAGTTACCTCTGGAACATGATTTACCGAGAGACGTATGACTGAATTGCCTGTAGATGAAAACACCCCACGCATTCTTATCGTGGAAGATGAACCGAAGCTCGGCCAGCTGCTGATTGATTATCTGCAAGCCGCCGGCTATGCGCCTACGCTGATTAACCACGGTGACAAGGTCCTGCCCTACGTTCGGCAGACGCCGCCGCACCTGATCCTGCTGGACCTGATGCTGCCCGGCACCGACGGTTTAACGCTGTGCCGGGAAATTCGCCGCTTCTCCGACGTTCCGGTGGTGATGGTGACGGCGAAAATCGAAGAGATCGACCGACTGCTGGGGCTGGAAATTGGCGCCGACGACTATATCTGCAAGCCCTACAGCCCGCGGGAAGTGGTCGCCCGGGTGAAAACCATTCTTCGCCGCTGCAAGCCGCAGCGCGATCTGCAGGCTCTGGACGCCCAGAGCCCGCTGATTGTCGACGAAGGTCGTTTTCAGGCCTCCTGGCGCGACAAGCTGCTGGACCTCACTCCCGCCGAGTTCCGGCTGCTGAAAACCCTCTCCCAGGAGCCGGGCAAGGTCTTCTCCCGCGAACAGTTGCTCAACCATCTGTATGACGATTATCGGGTAGTCACCGACCGCACCATCGACAGCCACATCAAAAACCTGCGGCGCAAGCTGGAGGCGCTGGACGCCGAGCAGTCGTTTATTCGCGCGGTGTATGGCGTTGGCTACCGCTGGGAGGCGGACGCCTGTCGACTGGCGTAGTGAGCCTTTTCCCGGCTCGCGCTGCGTTTAGCCGGGCTACACGTTCACCGCCCTCTGCAATCCGTAGCCCGGGTAAGGCGTTTACGCCGCAACCCGGGGAACTCCAGAGCCTATCCCCCCAGGCGTTATGAGTGCTGTCAGTGTGAGCACTGCCCAGGTTCAAAATGGCAAACAAATTAGCCATACTGAAAGATACCCATCTGATATTTACTCCCCTTCGCCGCGGCGCTACAATGCCCGCCCTTAATGTGGGGACACTCCCCAACTCGCCGCACCAGGTGCGGCGAATCTGACCTGTCATCAGAACGAGAACACCATGTTTAAACCAGAACTCCTCTCCCCGGCGGGAACGCTGAAGAATATGCGTTACGCTTTCGCCTATGGCGCCGATGCCGTTTATGCCGGCCAGCCGCGCTACTCGCTGCGCGTGCGTAACAACGAATTCAATCACGAAAATCTGCAGCTCGGCATCAATGAAGCCCACGCGCTGGGTAAAAAATTCTATGTGGTGGTCAACATCGCCCCGCATAACGCCAAGCTGAAAACGTTTATTCGCGATCTGAAGCCGGTGGTGGAGATGGGGCCGGACGCGCTGATCATGTCCGATCCGGGTTTAATCATGCTGGTGCGGGAACACTTCCCGGAGATGCCGATCCATCTTTCAGTGCAGGCCAACGCTGTCAACTGGGCGACGGTCAAATTCTGGCAGCAGATGGGGCTGACCCGGGTGATCCTGTCGCGTGAACTGTCGCTGGATGAAATCGAAGAGATTCGCCGCCAGGTGCCGGAGATGGAGATCGAGATTTTCGTCCACGGCGCGCTGTGCATGGCCTACTCCGGCCGCTGCCTGCTCTCCGGGTATATCAACAAGCGCGACCCGAACCAGGGGACCTGCACCAACGCCTGCCGCTGGGAATACAACGTGGCGGAAGGCAAAGAGGACGACGTCGGTAACATCGTCCACAAATATGAGCCGATCCCGGTGCAGACCGTGGAGCCCACCCTCGGCATCGGCGCGCCGACCGATAAAGTCTTTATGATTGAGGAAGCCAAACGTCCGGGCGAGTACATGACCGCCTTTGAGGACGAGCACGGCACCTACATCATGAACTCGAAAGATCTGCGGGCTATCGCCCACGTTGAGCGTCTGACCCAGATGGGCGTTCACTCGCTGAAGATCGAAGGCCGCACCAAATCCTTCTACTACTGCGCGCGTACCGCCCAGGTTTACCGCAAGGCCATCGACGATGCCGCCGCAGGCAAACCGTTCGATACCAGCCTGCTGGAGACCCTGGAAGGACTGGCCCATCGCGGGTACACCGAAGGCTTCCTGCGCCGCCATACCCATGACGATTATCAGAACTACGAGTACGGCTACTCCCTCTCCGAGCGCCAGCAGTTTGTCGGCGAATTCACCGGGGAGCGTAACGGCCCGCTGGCGGCCGTGGCGGTCAAAAATAAGTTCAGCGTCGGCGACAGCCTCGAGCTGATGACCCCGCAGGGTAACGTCAACTTCACCCTCGAGCATATGGAAAATGGCAAAGGCGAAGCCATGCCGGTGGCCCCGGGCGATGGTTATACCGTATGGTTGCCTGTGCCGGACGACCTGCCCCTGCAGTATGCGCTGCTGATGCGCAACTTCACTGGTCAGACAACCAGAAATCCGCACGGTAACTAGTTAATTTGCGTTATTTTTTCATGATGTAAGGATATTAGAATCGGATCACATACCGTTTCGATCGAAACAGGTATCATCCATTTCGCTGAAAAACATAACCCATAAATGCTAGTTGTACCAGGAACCACCTCCTTAGCCTGCGTAATCTCCCTTACGCGGGCTTATTTTTTTGCCTCTCCTCCGGTCTTCGCTTGCGTCATGCGGTACACTTTATGCAACATTAAGCAATAAAGGTTCCCTTGATGATGTCTACGTTTCCTGCCAGCTTACTGATCCTTAACGGCAAAGGTGCCAATGAACCGCAGTTACGCGAGGCGGTTAACCTGTTACGCGACGAAGGGATCGATATTCACGTCCGCGTCACCTGGGAAAAGGGCGATGCCGTGCGGTTTATCGATGAAGCCCTGCAGCTGAACGTTGAAACGGTGATCGCCGGCGGCGGCGACGGCACCATTAATGAAGTGGCGACCGCGCTGGTGGAGCGCGGTAGCAAGATGGCGCTGGGGATTTTACCGCTGGGCACGGCCAACGACTTTGCCACCAGCGTCGGCATTCCGCAGGATCTGGCCAGCGCCCTCAAGCTGGCGATCGTCGGCCGCGATGTGCCGATAGATATCGCCCGGGTGAATGATAAAACCGGCTTTATTAATATGGCGACCGGCGGGTTCGGCACCCGAATCACCACCGAAACGCCGGAAAAACTAAAAGCCGCGCTCGGCGGTGTCTCTTATTTAATCCATGGCCTGATGCGTATGGATACCCTGAAGCCGGACCGCTGCGAGATCCGCGGGGAGAACTTTCACTGGCAGGGCGATGCGCTGGTCATTGGCATCGGCAACGGCCGCCAGGCCGGCGGCGGCCAGCAGTTGTGCCCGGAGGCGTTGATTAACGATGGTTTGCTGCATCTGCGCATTTTCACCGGCGAAGAGCTGATCCCTGCCCTGTTCAGCACCCTGGCGAATCCGGAAAACTCGCCGAATATTGTTGACGGTGTCTCCTCATGGTTTGAGATCACCGCCCCCCATGAGATGACGTTTAACCTCGACGGCGAGCCGCTCAGCGGAAAAACCTTCCGCATGGAGCTGTTACCGGCGGCCCTGCGCTGCCGGCTGCCGCCCGACTGCCCGCTGCTACGTTGATCAGGCTTCGCAAAGCAAAGACGGCGCCCGGCTGGTATACAGCAGCCGGGTTCGTTGATTGAGCCTCTGAATGTTAAGGTAAAACGGCACCTGCGGCTGCAGGAAAAACCTGGGCAGGATATCGATCCAAACACCGCACTTACATTAATAGACGATATCTACAACCTCAAACTCACATAATATCAAATAATTACCCATTAAAATGGGCGCATCTGCCGTGAGACAATGCGCCATCAAGCTTAGTACTCCGCCACCTCGCGCGCCATTTCGCGCGTATATTGCCGACTGGCGTTAACCAGCATCTGCGTATAGGCCGTCCGCGCCTCGCCGCTGACCAACGCATCGACCGTCAGGGTTTCGAGGATCTTCCCGTACTGCATCACCGCCACTTTCTGGCATAAGTGGGCAATAACCCCGAGATCGTGGGTGACCATCAGGTAAGTGAGCTTCGCCTCCCGCTGCAATTCCGCCAGCAGGTTAAGGATCTCAGCCTGCACCGACACATCCAGCGCCGACGTCGGCTCATCCAGCAGCAGCACCTGTGGCTCAAGAATCAGCGCTCTGGCTATCGCCACGCGCTGCCGCTGCCCGCCGGAGAGCTGATGCGGATAGCGCTCACGAAAAGCGCGGTTGAGGCCAACTTTATCCAGCAGCGCATTGATCCGCCGGTCGCGGTCATTGAAACGATGGATCTGCAGCGGCTCTTCGAGGATATCGCCAATGGTGTGACGGGGATGCAGCGATCCGTAGGGGTCCTGAAATACCATCTGCACCTGACGGCAGCGCTCGCGGCTAATTTCATGCCCTAAGGGCTGAGCATCGATGGTCAGTTCCCCCTGCCAGTGGGTAAACAGCCCCGCCAGGCACTTGAGCACCGTCGTTTTACCGGAACCGGACTCTCCTACCAGACCGTAGATCTCGCCGGGCTTAACGTGGAAACTGACGTCATACAGCACCTGGTTACGCTTCTCCCCCTAGCCAAACGCGAGGTTGAGATGTTGAACTTCAATCATTATCCGCTCCTTAATCCGTTAACCAGCTGGCCTGACGCTGCAGCACCGGCAGTATCGGGCGACGATGCAGCATATCCGGCAGCGAGTTAATCAATCCCTGAGTGTAGGGGTGACGGGCGTTATCGAGATCTTTAGCGGCGATGGACTCCACTACCCGTCCGGCGTACATCACCAGTACGCGGTCGCAGAAGCTGCGCACCAGGTTGATATCGTGGCTGATAAAAATCAGCCCCAGCCCGCGCGACTGAACCAGGTCATCCAGCAGGCCCAGCACCTGCAGGCGCACCGACACGTCCAGCGCGGAGGTGGGCTCATCGGCAATGATCAGTTCCGGGTCGGTAATCAGCATCATGGCGATCATGATGCGCTGCCCCTGTCCGCCGGATATTTCATGCGGATAAAGCTGATAAACGCGCTCCGGCTGGCGAATACGCACCACCTCCAGCATCTCCAGCGCCCTGGCTTTCGCCTCATCTTTGCGCCCGGGATGATGAGTAAGCCAGGCCTCGGCGATTTGCTTACCCACGCAGACCACCGGATTAAGCGAATATTTCGGGTCCTGCATAATCATAGAGATACGTTTGCCGCGTACGCCGCGCATCTGCGCTTCGCTAAGATGCTGCAGATCGAGGTCGGCAAACTGCATCCGGCTGGCGCTGATGCGGGCCTTTTTCGGATGCAGCTGCAGCAGCGCGCGCCCAACGGTGGACTTACCCGAACCGGACTCGCCGACAATGGCCAGCTTCTCATGCCCCAGCTGGAAGGAGACGCCGCGCACGGCGTGGGTCACCGCGCTACCGTTAACAAAGTCGACGCACAGATCGCGCACGTCGAGCAGCGGTGCATTATTCACTGCGGGGATCGAGGATGTCACGTAGGCCATCTCCTAAGAAGTTGAACGCTAAGCTATTGATCAGAATCGCCAGCCCCGGAATGGTTACGACCCACCAGCACTCCATCATATAAGTGCGCCCGCTGGAGATCATCGCTCCCCACTCCGGCTCTGGCGGCTGCGCGCCGAGGCCGAGAAAGCCGAGGCCGGCCGCGGTCAGAATGATCCCGGCCATATTCATGGTGATACGGATAATGACCGAGGGCAGACACAGCGGCACGATATGGCGCCAGAGGACGCGGGCCGATGAAGCGCCCTGCAGACGCACGGCGGAGATAAAATCGGCCTGGCGCAAAGAGAGCGTTTCGGCGCGCGCCAGACGGGCTATCGGCGGCCAGGCGGTCAGCGTGATGGCGATAACCACGTGCTCCAGCCCCGGTCCTAAAGCGGCGACAAACGCCAGCGCCAGGACCAGACTCGGGAAGGAGATGAAAATATCGGTGACGCGCATCAGCACCATATCGACTTTACCGCCGAAATAGCCAGCGCTGACGCCCAGCAGCAGCCCGAGCGGACCGACAGTCACCGAGACCAGCAGCACGATATAGAGCGTGATGCGGGAGCCGTACACCAGGCGACTAAAGATATCCCGGCCAAACTCATCGGTGCCGAACCAGTGCTGTGCATTCGGCGCGACCAGCGCACTATTCAGGTCCTGTACCAGCGGGTTATAAGGCGCAATCAGCGGCGCGAAAATCGCCACCAGCAGCAGCAGAAAGATAATGCCTCCGCCGATGGCCGTGAGCGGATTGCGCGCCATTTTGCCGATAAACCCGACGGCCCGCGCCGCCGCGCGTTGCAGCCGCTGACGGCCTTCGCCCGCACTGCCCGAAAGCGGCGAATCCAGAGAAACGGTCATGATTTTGTCCTCGGGTCAAAGAATTGATACAGCATGTCGGAGAGCAGGTTGAGCATCACGAAGATCACGCCCACCAGCAGCACGCAGCCCATCACCGCATTCATATCGCCCAGCAGCAGGCTACCGGTAAGGTAGGAGCCGAAACCCGGCCATGAGAAGACGGTTTCAATCAGCACCGCGCCTTCCAGCAGCGCGCCGTAGGCCAGCGCCACTACCGTCAGCAGTTGCACGAGGATGTTACGAAACGCATGGTTCCAGATAACCTGACGCTCGGTCAGCCCTTTCACCCGCGCGGTAATAATGAACTCCTGCGACAGCTGGGCCAGCATAAAGCTGCGGGTCATACGGCTGATATAAGCCAGCGAGTGAAAACCCAGCAGCGAGGCGGGAAGAATCAGATGATTAATGGCGTTCCAGAACACCTGGCCGTTGCCTGCCAGCAGCGCATCAACGGTCATCAGGCCTGTGCGGCGCGGCACCACACCATCCAGCCCGAGATCTACCCTCCCGGCGCCGCCTACCCAGCCAAGCCAGGCATAGAACACCAGCAGTCCCATCATTCCGACCCAGAAGATCGGCGTCGAGTAGCCCGCCAGGCTGATAATGCGTACCACATAATCGGAGACGCTATTGCGCCGCGCCGCCGCCAACACGCCCAGCGGAATACCAAGACCCGCGCCGACAATAATCGCCATCGTTGCCAGCTCCATGGTGGCCGGGAAGACGCGGATAATATCGTCCACCACCGGTTTCCCGGTCAGCAGCGCGTTGCCCAGATCGCCGTGCAACAGGTTGACGAAATAGATGCCAAACTGGGTGGTCAGCGATTTATCAAACCCCAGCTGCTGGTAAACCTGCTGATAGGTGCTCTGGTCAGCATCCGGGCCGACAATCGCCAGCACCGGGTCGATGGGCATGACGCGGCCAATGGTAAAGGTCAGCAGCAGCAGGCCGAACAGCGTAATCACCACCTGCAGCAGCCGTTTGGATAAGCGCCGGCCGCGTGAGCCGGGCGCAAGGATTGCGGTACTCATCCTTTATCTCCTTCGCGGACTTTATATACGTCACGCAGAAAAGTGGTGGCGGAGGGGTGCGGCTGATACTCCCGTACCTCGTTGCGCACGACGACCGAATCAACCATCTGCGAAAGCGGAATTAAAGCCGGAACCAGCTGGTCGTAGCGTGTCTGGATGGCCTGGTAGTCAGCCACCTGTTTTTGCGGATCGCGTTCCAGCAGGGCCTGGTCAATCATCGTATTAAGCTGCGGGTCGTAAAAACCGGTACGCCAGCCCTGGAAGTTGGTCAGGCGCGCCTTATCGCTGTTATCCGGGTTATAGACCAGCGCGCGCAGGCTGGAGTGCGGATGCGGCTCCATTCCGCTGCCGCCGCGTCCCACCAGCAGATCAAATTTACGCTCGCGCATCGCGCCGTAGATCTGGTTACCGGTGCCGGTGATGATTTTGGCGTTAATCCCCGCCTGCATCAGCGTCGACTGCACGGCGATAGCGATGTTAAGAAATGGCTGATCGGAGAGTACCCGCAGCGTGGTATCAAAGCCGTTGGGATATCCCGCTTCCGCCAGCAGCTTTTTCGCCCGCGCCACGTCCAGCTTATAGCCAGGGTCGGGCAGCGTGGATGGCATGCCCGCCTTAATCGGCCGCTGGTGCAGTACGCCGTAGCCCGGCATCAGCGCTTTATTGATACCCTGATAATCAATCAGATAGCGCACCGCCTCGCGCACTTTCGGATTGGCGAAGTGCGCCTCTTTCATGCTCATCGCCACGTAGTACATGGTGCCGCGCTGCACCGCATCGACGGTCAGCTGCGGGTCGCTGCGCAGGGCGTTGATATCGGAAACCGCCATGTTGTTGGCAATATCGAGGTCGCCTTTTTCGATCATCAGGCGCAGAGTTTGCGACTCCTGGAAATGGCGCAGCACCACGCGGCTCATTTTCGCCTCGCCGCGCCAGTAGTCAGGATTGCGCTTCATGCGCAGCACCTCTTTTGCCTGCCAGGTTTCCAGCGTAAACGGCCCGGAACCGGCTTCATGGGTGGTTAGCCAGCGGTTGCCCCAATCGTTATCCTGCTGGTGGCTTTGTACCGTTTTACTGTCCAGCACCCCGAGGTTGCCCAGCGCCGCCAGCGAGTAAATCACCAGCTGCGGATCGTTATCTTTGGGTAATACGATTTGCACCGTGAAGCGGTCCGGCGCGCTGACCTGGCTGTCGATATTTTTCTTACTGAAGCCATAGGATTTCCATACCGAGGCCTGGGCCAGGTTGAGGTGCAGGATGCGCCGCATTGACCACACGACGTCGGCGGCGGTCAGCGGGTTGCCGGAGTGAAACTTGACGTCGTCGCGCAGATGAAAGGTCAGGGTTTTGCCGTCGGGGCTGATATCCCAGGATTTCGCCAGCGCGGGCTTAACGGTGGTGAGCTGCTCAGGGTCAAGCTCCACCAGCGAGTCGTAGAGGTTGACCACGATCCCCACCACTTCGTTACCGGTCATCGCCGCCGGGTCAAGGGTGAGCAGGTTATTCATATTCATGCCGATGATGAGCTGATCGGGCGGGGTTTTCGCCACCGCCTCTCCGCTCCCCATCGACATGGCGAGCGCGAGAATACACGCTGCCAGTAAGGAGGTTTTTTTCATATCTCTGTTTGCCTGTACTGTAGGGTACATGTTGCCGGATGGCGGCATTTTCGCCTTATCCGGTCTACCGGGCCGCAGACCCGATAAGCGCAGCGCCATCGGGCATTTATTTTTTTAAATCAGTCGTGGCTAACGGTATTGGCTTCGATATACGCAAAATTAATGTCTTCGCCGAGGCCCGGACGTTGTGACAAATGCACAAATCCCTGATCATCCATCGGGTCGACAATGCTGTTGAGATAGGCCGCCGGTTCATCGTAGTCGAGGAACGGATGCAGCAGGCCGCGCTCATACCAACGGCAGTTACGGATCGCGCCGACCACCGCCAGGCTTGCCGCGCCGTTGCCGTGGACTTCGCAATCCATGCCGAAAGATTCCGCCAGCGCCGCCACCTTCATGGTCGGGGTAATGCCCCCCACGCCGTTAGCGCCGGCGCGCAGAATGTCGCAGGCTCCGGCTTTCACCCATTCGGCGCGCATGTGGTGCTTGCCGCCGAAGCTCTCCGGCCCGACGATGGGAATCGACAAGTTTTCCGCCAGCCACGCGTAGGAGGACATCGAATCCTCCTCCATCGGCTCTTCAAACCAGGCGAAATTGAGTTTTTCCAGCGCTTTGCCGATCCACAGCGCCTCGGCGCGGCTGTACCAGTGATAGCCATCAATCATCAGGTCAATATCCGGCCCTACCGCTTCGCGCACCGCCGCGCAGGCTTTAATATCCATTTTGGGATTGGGCGCAAAAGAGATTGGCGGCATCCAGGTGTGCAGTTTGATGGCCTTGTAGCCGCGGGCGACCAGCTTTTCGGCAAAGGCGGCATACTCTTCCGGGGTCGACAGGCCGCCCGGTAGATCGTCGCCGCACATGGTGCTACCGTAAGCCGGGACGGTGTCGCGATAGCCGCCAAGCAGCTTGTAGACCGGCATCCTGAGGCTGCGGCCAATCAGGTCCCACAGCGCTTGTTCAACAAACGACAGCGCGCGCTCCGTTAGCTGATGTGCGCTGCCGCGCTGCCAGTGGTTAAGATCCTGCCAGATACGCTCGCGGTTAAACGGGTCCTGCCCCACCAGCACTTTGCGAAAAAAAGTATTCACCACGAACGGGCGCACGACTTCCGGAGGCGCAAACGAAAAACCCTGCGCCCCATCATCAGCGGTGATGGTCAGCATCGCCATTTTGGCCATGCTTTCAGCCCCCGGATGGGAGTGCCCGGCGCTGTCGGAAACCCGACGAGTGGGATACTGGAAAACGGTGACATTCACAGATTCAATTTTCATGCTCAATCCTTATCACGGCCAAATCCGATCGACAGAGGTAAATCGGCAAATCGGTTTTACATTATTGAAAATACGTTTCAATATATAATCTAAGCACAATTACGTAGCAGTGCCTCGGACAAACACCGCTAAGCAAGGCCATAAATTTGGGCATTGGCACAACAAGACGTGACTGTTTTCACAAAAGATGAGCGAAATGTGAGGCGGATCGGCATGGAGAAAAAAGGGCGTGAGCGCAGAAAAGAGAGTGACCGACCGTGTACATCCCGGGATTTTCTGCGCTCACGAAAGCGTAAGTTATGCGACCGCCGCTGGCTCGGCGTTAAGCGCTTCCAGCAGTTCAGGTAAGGTTTGATAGCGGCCGACAGCGGCCTGATAGCGCCCCTGCCGGCTATCTTCGGCAACCACCGCCGTGGGAATACCGGCGGCCTGAGCCGCGCAAAAGCCGGTAAAGCTATCTTCAATCACCAGGCACTGGCTGGCGTTGAGATTGAGCTTGCGCAGCGTCGTCAGGTACACCGCCGGATGTGGCTTTCCACGTTCTTCATCATCTGCGCTGGAAACCACGTCGAAAAAGTGCCAGAGCGAGAGCTTGTTCAGCACAGCGGCAATAACCTGGCGGGATGATGACGTGGCGAGCGCAATTTGATAGCCCGCCTCGCGAAAATAGCGTAACGCCTCATGCACGCCGTGCATCGGCTCGCCTTCGGTGGCGATCAGGCCGGTAATACGCTGCAATATCGCGGCTTCAAGCCGCTGCGGGTCGAGATCAAGCTGAAAATAGCGGCACCAGGTGCCGGCGATTTCGTCGAGGCGTTTGCCTTTGGTGAGGGTTTCACACTCATCCACGCTCGCCGTTGCGCCCCACTGCGCGAGGGCGTCAATCTGCGCCTGGCGCCACAGCGCCTCGGAATCAATAATCACGCCATCCATGTCAAAAATAACCGCCTGCATACTCATTCGTTCACCTCATTAAGGCTGGCATGCGCTTCATGCCAGCCGCATCACCTAAGAGAATTCAACCTGCTCGCGGGCGGTTGCTTCCTTGTGGGAGAACCCCGGCTGCTCCACGCGGATAAAGGCGCAGAGGAAAAAGGCCACCACGTACAATGCGGTGTAGGCAATCACCACCCCGATGGTGCTGAAGAACGGCAGCAACACCACGGCAATCGCCGGCGCGAGAAAGTTCGACATCCCCGCCGACAGGTTATAGACCGAAATCGCCGCGCCTTTGTGCTTCGGCTCCAGCGCCGGGAACACGGCGGCCAGCGGCACGAAGGCGGCGACAAAGATCCCGAGGGCGATGGCGGGGATCAGCGCCATCGCAAAGCTATGGCCAAAGTGCTGAGGGATGTAGTAAAACGCCAGGCTGGAGAGCGCCATCCCGATGCAGCCGAACCAGCGCACCACCTTCATCCAGCCCAGTTTTTCCCCCAGGATCCCCCACAGCACGTTAGAGAAAATGGTGGTGAAGAAGAAGACTGCCCATACCTGGAGCCATTCTGAAGTGGTGAAGCCCAGCTCATCGACAAACATCATCGGCATAATGACCGCAAAACCGAACAGCGAGAGGGTATTGATAATCCTGACCATGCTCGACAGCAGAATATTGCGGTTGGTATAGAGCAGCGTCGCGGCGCGTCCCAGCTCGGAAAATTTCTGGCGAGTGGTGAGATTCTGCATATGCTGCGGCGTTTGAATATGGCGCAGGGAAGCCAGGGCAATCACACCTCCGGTGACGCAGAAGGCCAGCGCCAGCCATAAAGTCCCCAGTTCGCCAATGTGCGGAATGGTGAAGCTCGGAATATAGCTGCCGAACACGCCGATGCCGATGGAATAGACCGCCCAGAACCAACCGATGGCCGAGCTGGCATTGTCGCTTTTGACGTTATGGACAATCGCCACGATAAACGAGTAGAGGAACAGCGGATAGGCGAAGCCGCGGATGCCGTAGAAAATCAGGATCAGCGCATAGTTGGCGTGACCGAGGCCGAAAACGAGGAACAGCACGTGGAACACGCACCACAGTACGAAGCCAATCATCATCGTTTTCAGCGGGGTGATAATTTCCGCCACCACGCCGGAAATCCACGCCGACAGCGCGGCGGCCAGGCCGTAGAGGGTAAAGGCAAAGGAGGCCTCCGCCGGAGAGAAGCCGAGCGCTTTGATATAGTGCGACAGAAAGGCTAATTCAAAACCGTCGCCGGTCATAAATACGGCAATGGCGATGTATCCCCAGAGCAGGTTCAGGGGTAAACCGAGCCACTGTTTATTATTGATAGACATAATGACCTCGTTTTCAGGGTACAGGGTGGCCGCTCCGCGATGTGCAACGAAGCGGCTGTTATGATGAAAATCAGTGCTGCCGATAATTCAGGTCGTTTAAATACAGGTCTTTAAACTGCGCGTAGCGTTGCATCAGGGTGTGGTGGCGAACGGGATCCGCACGCCAGGTCTGCCAGACTTCCGGTTTTTCACACACCGCGGCAATCGGTTTGCCCGCCGCCAGGCAGGCCAGCCGCGCCGCGCCCAGCGCGCCGCCGGTCTCTCCCCCTTTATGGGTCACCACCGGCATAGCGAGAATGTCGGCCAGCAGCTGGGCCCAGAAAGGACTGCGGGCGCCGCCGCCCACCAGCGAGCACTGCGCGATGGGCGTACCGCTCTCTTTCAACGCCTGCAGGCCGTCGTTGATACCGAAGCTCACCCCTTCCAGCACCGCGTAGCCAAGCTGGGCGCGCAGGCTGGCGTGGGTCATGCCCCAGAACATGCCGCGCGCGTCAGGATCGTTATGCGGGGTACGTTCGCCGGAGAGATAGGGCAGGAAGAACGGGGCGTGGGCTTTCTCCTCCTCGCTGAGCTCGGCAATTTCCGCCAGCAGCGCCACCTCCGTGGTGCCGGTCAGGCGGCAGAACCACTGCAAACAGCTGGCGGCGCTCAGCATGACGCTCATCTGGTGCCACAGGTTCGGCAGCACGTGACAAAACGCATGTACCGCCGACTGCGGCGCCGGACGATAGGCGTCGGTCACCACAAACAGCACCCCGGAGGTGCCGAGCGAAATAAACGCATCCCCCGGCGAGACCGCGCCGACGCCAATGGCGCTAACCGCGTTATCCCCCCCGCCCCCGGCCACCACCACCGAGGCGTTCAGCCCCCAGCGCGCCGCCACCTGCGGATCAAGGGTGGCGGAAACCTCGCAGCCTTCGACCAGTGTCGGCATGTGGCTGCGCGACAGGCCGCACTTGTCCAGCAGAGCGTCGGACCAGTCGCGCTTCGCCACGTCCAGCCACAGCGTCCCGGCGGCGTCCGACATGTCGGAGACTTTCTTCCCGGTCATCCGATAGCGCAGATAATCCTTCGGCAGCAGCACCGTTGCGGTGCGCTGAAAGTGTTGCGGCTCATGACGGCGCACCCACAGCAGCTTCGGCGCGGTAAAGCCCGGCATCGCCAGGTTGCCCGCCACCTGATGCAGCTCCGGCGCCATCGCCTCCAGCTCGGCGCACTCTGCGGCGCAGCGGGTGTCGTTCCACAGAATGGCCGGACGGATCGTCTCCCCCTCTTCATCCAGCAACACCGCGCCGTGCATCTGTCCGGAGAGGCCAATCGCCTTGATGGCCGGCCAGTGCTGCGCGCATTTTTCCCGTAGCGTGCTCATCAGGTACTCCGTCGCCTCCCACCATAGCTCCGGCGCTTGTTCTGACCAGTGCGGATGGGGCCGCTGAATGCTCAGCGGCGCGCTATGGCTGGCGATAACCTCATAGTTCTCATCAATGACCAGCGCTTTGACTTCCGATGTGCCGAGATCGATACCCAGATACATAGCCACCTCTTATTTAATCAGCGTGTAAACGGCGGCGACTTTCTCGCGCATCAGCGCCAGAAAATCCGCGTTGTTGGCGAGGTCACCAAACAGGGCTTTATCGCGGGCATAGACAGCCACCGGATCCTGAGCCTCATACATCTCATGCACCGCCTGCGCATCCAGGATGCCGTCCTGGTACTGATAGGGCAGCGTTCCCTTATGCCACTGCTCCATAAAGACGAAGAACAGCGCCGGCAGCATGGCGGTCGCCTCAGGGCGGACGCCGCGCTGATAGCACTCCTGCAGCGTGGGGGCGATCATCGCCGGAATTTTCGAGAAGCCGTCGGCGGCGACGCGCTGGTTGGTGTCCTGGATATAGGGGTTGGTAAAGCGCTTAAGCACCACATCCCGGTAGGTGGGCAGATCAATGCCGTTATCGCCGAGGCAGGGAATGACATCCTCCGTGACGTAGCGGTCGGCAATGGCGTAGATAGCATCGGTCAGCGTGCTTTCATGAATATACTGCTGGCCAATTAAGGTTCCCGCCCAGGCAATGCAGCTGTGCGACGCGTTCAGAATGCGGATTTTCGCCTCTTCATACGGGATAACCGACTCGACCATCTCCACGCCGACCGCTTCCAGGTTCGGGCGGGCATCACGGAAGTGGTTCTCCACCACCCACTGGATAAAGGTCTCCCCCATCACCGGCGCTTTGTCATCAATCCCGGTTTGCGCTTTGATACGGGCCGGCAGATCGGCCGCTGGACGCGGGGTGATGCGGTCCACCATGGTGTTCGGACAGGTGGTATTGGCCGCCATCCAGTCAATCACCGCCTGTTTGCCGGTGAGCTGCAGGAACTCGACCATGCCGTCGTGGAAACGCTCGCCGTTGTGGCGCACGTTGTCGCAGTTGAGCAGGGTCAGCGGCCCGGCGTCGTCGGCCATGCGCTTCTCCAGGATCCGCGCGAGGGTGCCATAAATGGTTTTGCACTCGCCTTGCAGGTCGGCCTGCAGATCGGGGTTACTGGTTTCCAGCTGATGGCGGGTGTTCAGGTAGTACCCCCCTTCCGTCACAGTAAAGGCGATAACTTTGGTCTGCGGGTTCGCCCCTTCGTTAATCAGCGGCTGCAGCCCGGCCTGCCACGGCAGCAATTTCTGGATAGAAGTAATTTCTTCATAGTCGCGCTCCCCTTCCGGGCTGACGGTCTCCAGGACGTAACGTCCTCCCTGCGCCGCCAGCGCCTGCACCACCTGCTCGGCGTCGTTACGAATATTTCCTGCCGCGATGTGCCAGCGCTTATCCCCGGACGCTATCAGACGATGCAGATACCACGCCTGATGCGCGCGATGAAAAGAACCCAGACCGATATGAAGCCATGTGAATTGATTGTTCATGTTCTGTTCTCCTTGAGTTGATGGCGCCACTGTAATTGATCATTTGACCAAAATAAGAGCCACGGATCACAAAAGAACAATTACCCAATTAAATTACAAATGACCAGACAAGAGCAAAAGCTTGCCAGTTATGCCAACCACGGCGAGAATGCGGGTATTCGCCGGGCCAATTGCGAGCCCTGGTCAGCAACTTAGGGCGGGAAACCATGAGTAAAGAAGACGATATCCGGTTGGATCAGAAGGTGCGTGCCGCATGGATGTACTACATCGCCGGTCAGAATCAGAGCGAGATTGCCAGCCAGCTGGGCACCTCCAGACCGGTGGTGCAACGGCTTATCGCCGCGGCGAAAGAAGAAGGGATAGTGTCGATTAATTTGCACCATCCGGTAGCAAACTGCCTCGATTATGCGCAGTTGCTGCAGGAAAAGTATCGATTGATCGAGTGCAATGTGGTCCCCGCCTTTAGCGAAGAAAGCACCCTCGACAGCGTGTCGTTTGGCTGCTATCAGCTGATGGCTCGCTATCTGCAGGATGATAAGGAGAAAATCATCGGCCTGGGCTCGGGCCTGACCCTGAAAAAAGCGCTGCAGCGCATCGATTTTGACAGCCTGAATACCCGCTGCGTGGCGCTGATCAGCGCCATGAACGCCGACGGGCAGTGCAATTATTACGATGACGTGCCCCTGCTGCTGACCCGCAAAATTAAGGCCAAGTACTATCAGTGGCCGGCGCCGCGCTACGCCCAGAGCGCGGAGGAGCATGAGATGTGGTGCACCAACCGCTTATTCCGCAGCGTCTCCGGCGTCGCCCAAGAGGCGGACGTGATTTTTGTCGGCATTGGTCCCCTGGGCACGCAAAGTCCGATCTTTAAAGACGGGTTTATCAATCAGGCGCAAATGGATGAGCTGACCGCGCGCGGCGGCATCGGAGAGATCCTCGGACGGTTTATCGATGCGGAAGGCCACGTGGTAGACAGCGAGATCAACCGCATGATCACCAGCTATGATATCCGTCAGAACCACTGCCCGCGTATTGCCGCGGCCTGTGGAGAATACAAACGACCGGCGATCCTGGCGGCCCTTAAAGGCGGCTGGATCAATGGTCTGGTGACCGATGAACATACCGCCCGCTGGCTGCTGACGCGGTAACGGCGCGGCCTGAAGGCGCATAAAGAACGGTAACCCCGGTGCGCGTCGCGCCACCGGGGATCCCAACGATACTCGTGCTTATCAGGCGATAGTCACTTTCCCGTCAAGGTAGACGTCCTGCACGGCATTGATCAGCTTCACGCCGTCAGCCATCGATTTCTTAAACGCTTTGCGACCAAGGATCAGCCCCATACCGCCGGCGCGTTTATTGATCACCGCTGTGCGCACCGCGTCGGCAAGGTCGGTCTCCCCGCCCGCCGCGCCGCCGGAGTTAATCAGCCCGGCGCGGCCCATATAGCAGTTGGCCAGCTGGTAGCGCACCAGATCGATGGGGTTATCGCTGGTCAGTTTGCTGTACACCCGATCGTCGGTATAGCCGAAGTTAACCGCTTTGTAGCCGCCGTTATTCTCCGCCATTTTTTGCTTAACGATATCGGCGCCGATGGTGGCCGCCAGGTGGTTGGCCTGACCGGTCAGGTCCGCGGAGACATGATAGTCGACGCCATCTTTCTTGAACGCCGAATTGCGCAGATAGGCCCACAGCACGGTGACCAGGCCCAGCTCATGGGCCCGCTCAAAGGCGGCGGAAATCTCTTCTATCTGACGACGCGATTGTTCCGAGCCGAAATAGATCGTCGCTCCCACGGCCACCGCCCCCATATTGAACGCCTGCTCAACGCTGGCGTAGAGGGTCTGGTCGTATTCGGTGGGGTAGCTCAGCGTTTCGTTATGGTTGAGCTTCACCAGGAAAGGGATGCGATGCGCGTAGCGGCGCGACACCGAGGCCAGCACGCCGTAGGTCGACGCCACGCAGTTACAGCCGGCTTCGATCGCCAGCTCGACGATATTTTTCGGATCAAAGTACAGCGGGTTGGCGGCGAAGGAGGCGCCCGCCGAGTGCTCCACGCCCTGGTCAACCGGCAGAATGGAAAGGTAGCCGGTTCCCCCCAGGCGTCCGGTATTGTACAGGGTCTGCATATTGCGTAGCACCGCCGGTGGTCGGTTATTATCCACCATCACCCGATCAACATAATCTGCCCCAGGCAGATACAGCTGGTCGGCCGGAATGGTTATACAACGGTGCTGCAACAGGCTCTCGGCATCTTTGCCCAGCAACTGCGTAATATCAGTCATAGCAATCTCCCGTAAGGCCGGCCGAAGCCGGCATGCATTATCCCAACCCAATTTTTTTGGGCAGGTTAAGCCTGGTACCGACTTAGCCTATTTTCCAGCCGGGGGGCCATTTTTTCAGGAGATTCTGCTGTCCCGTTGCGCTGCCATTTACCACCAGGCGTGGAAATGGTGCACCGGCCCGATGCCGTGGCCCACTTCCAGAGAGTCGGCCTGCGCCAGGGCCGCCGACAGCCAGGCCTTCGCCTCGGCGACGGTGGCCGCCCAGTCCGCATGACGGGGGCGCAGCGCCGCCAGCGCGGCGGAGAGCGTGCAGCCGGTGCCGTGGGTATTTTTGGTCTGCACGCGAGGCGTGGTAAACCGCTGTTCCCCTTCGCGGGTGAAGAGCCAGTCCGGGCTTTCGGCGTCGTCGAGATGGCCGCCCTTCATTAATACCGCGCCGCAGCCCAGCGCCAGCAACGCCCGCCCCTGCTCCAGCATCTCGCGCTCGGTGCGCGCATGGGGGGCATCGAGTAGCGCGGCCGCTTCCGGCAGGTTCGGGGTGATCAATGACACCTGCGGCAACAATCGTTGACGCAGGGTCTCCACCGCCGAGGCCGACAGCAGCGGATCGCCGCTTTTCGCCAGCATGACGGTATCCAGCACCACGTTGGCCACCCGGTAGCGCGCCAGCCGCTCGGCCACGGCTTCCACAATATCGGTCTCCGCCAGCATGCCGATTTTGGTGGTATCGATACGCACATCGCTGAACACCGAGTCGAGCTGCGCGGCCACAAAATCCGGTTCAATGCGATAGACCGACTGCACGCCGCGGGTATTCTGCGCCACCAGGGCGGTGATCACCGAGCAGCCATAGGCCCCCAGCGCGGAGAAGGTTTTCAGATCGGCCTGGATACCGGCCCCACCGCTGGGATCGGTGCCGGCGATGGTCAGGGCGTTGATGCGTTTCATCCCTGCACCTCCTGATACAGCGCGTCGAGAAACGCCGGAATAAAGCTGCCAGGGCCTCCCTGACTGGCGGCGATCTCCCCGGCCTGCTTCATCAGCCCGCAGGCGGCGGCCACGTTTTCCAGCCGGTCTCCCGGCAGCGCCGCGCTCGCCGCCACCACCGCCGACAGCGCGCAGCCGGTGCCCACCACCCGGGTCATCAGCGGATTACCCCCCGCCACGCTGAGCACCCGCTCGCCGTCGGTGACGTAGTCCACCTCGCCAGTGACCGCCACCACGGTTGCCAGCCGACGAGCCAGCGCCTGGGCCGCCGGCAGCGCCGCGGCGGCCGTATCGGTGGTATCCACCCCGCGCCCGCCGGCGCTCATCCCGGCCAGCGCCAGAATTTCAGAGGCATTGCCGCGAATGGCCGCCGGCTGGAGGGCCAGCAGCTCGTGACAAAAGGCCGTGCGCACGGTCAGGGCGCCGACCGCCACCGGATCCAGCGTCCAGGGCTTTCCGGCCTGACGGGCGTGTTCCACCGCGACGCGCATTGCCACGGCGCGATCTTCGGTCAGGGTACCGACGTTAATTAACAGCGCATCGGCGATAGCGGCAAACTGCGCCGCTTCGCGGGGATCGATCACCATCGCCGGCGAGGCGCCGACGGCCAGCAGAACGTTGGCGGTAAAGGTCTGCACCACATCATTGGTCATGCAGTGCACAAGGGGGGAATGGGCGCGCAGCAGATGGCGCAGGTGCGCGACAGGCGCGGGATTCAGCAGCTCAGGCATGGTTTGCTCCCGCCAGACGAGGTAGAAGCAATGACCCTGCGGTCTCTGACTTCCCTACGCTGGCATTATCCAGATCAGGTGGTACGGGTATTTCTCAGCCTTCAACGAAGAAGGGCACCCCGAGTCAAAATAGTGAAATTGTTAAGCGTTGTGGAATTTACCGCAACTCACCGGTTCATACAACAAGCCTTTAGCCCTGCAACGACACCCGCGCGGCCATCATGCTCATCAAGCGACCGGGCGGGATTGCATTCCGCTGCTAGCGGGCGGAAAATGATGACATCATGCGCTATTTAGCCTACCGAGGATATACGCCATGGCCGTTTATCACCATGCGCTGGTACTGATTAACAGCAGTCAGGACGGCGTCCCGCTGCTCGAGCATGCCGCCAGAATGGCAGAAGAGAACGGCATGCGCATCACCATCGCCCACATCAGCACCGACTATCGGGCGCTGAACTATGTTTCCGACAGCCTGCGCGACGATCAGGTTTCACAGGAGGTGATCCAGGCCAAGGCCCTGCTCAACGAGCTGGCCTGCACTGTCTCCCTGCCGGTTGAAACCCTCTCGCTGGTGCCCACCCGCCGGTTTGAAGACGTGGAAACCTGCGTTCGGCAGCGGCAGATCGATTTAATTATTGCCGGGCACCATAACCGGCTGCTGGGCGTCCTCTCCTCACATTCGCTGGAGTACATCAATCACTTAACCGCAGACGTGCTGATCAAGCACCTGCCCTAGCGCAATTCTCCCTGCAGCAGGGAAAAACAGGCTTCGATAAGCGGCGGCAGCGCCTGCGGGCCGCGCATCAGGGCCACCGTACGGGTCAGCGCCGGCTGCTGCAACTGGGCGACCTGGAGCGCCGGGTCCTGCAGATGGGTGGTGTACAGCGCCGGCAGAATCGCCACCGCTAAGCGCGAGCGCACCAGGCCATACAGGGTTTCGATATAGTCCACCTGATAGCGGGTGGTCAGCGTCAGGCGATGGCTCTCCACTAATGCCGCCACCAGCCGTTGAATATTACCCTTCGAGAAGACGGCAATATCCCGCCCCACCAGCTGTTTCCACGGCAAGTGCGCCTGCGCGGCCAGCGGATCGTCACGGTGCAGCACCGCCACAAAGGGATCTTCGCGCAGCGGATAGACCAGCAGTTCAGCAGGCACTGAGCTGTCGATCGCCCCGATGCCGAAATCAATCTCGCCGCGCAGCAGCGCCTGGATAAGCGCATCGTTGGTCTGATCGTGAAATTCAATGCGCAGACGCGGAAAGGCCTGGGCCAGGGTCTGCGGCAGCAATGGGAACAGCAGCGAACTGACCGACGGCACCAGACCGATGCGCACTGTCCCGTCGCCGCCCGCCTCGACGATCTGCTGCATATCGAAAAAGGCCGCCTGCGCTACGCTGAGGATCCGCTGGGCGTGGGGTAAAATCGCCGCCCCCAGTTCAGTCAGGGTGACCGCCGAAGCGGTACGGTTGACCAGCTTGCCGCCGAGCACCGTTTCAATCTGCCGCAGCGCGCTGCTCAGCGCCGGCTGGCTAATCGCCAGCCGACTGGCGGTATCGGTAAAATGGCGCAGCTGGGCCAGAGTGACGAAATACTGAAGCTGTTTAAGAGAGAGCGCGGGCAGACGCTGCCAGGGTTCGTTCATTATCGGGTTCGCTACGGTGGTCCTGCACAATAACCCGAGCTTATCGGGTGATAAATTTATTCATCTGGGCAAACGTTTGCTGTGCCCATAGAGTATCCGCATTATCCTTGTGCCGGAGTGGTTATGTCCAGCAATGCTCAAGTCCGTCGTCGCGCCGTGCAGGCCGCGCGCGGCGAATCCCCGTTTGATCTGCTGCTGGTCGAGGCGCAGATCGTCGATATGGCCACGGGCGAAATTCGCCCCGCTGACGTCGGTATCGTCGGCGAGATGATCGCCAGCGTCCACCCGCGCGGCAGCCGCACCGACGCCCATGAAGTACGTTCCCTGGCCGGTGGCTACCTGTCCCCCGGCCTGATGGACACCCACGTACACCTCGAAAGCTCGCACCTGCCGCCGGAGCGCTACGCGGAAATCGTCCTCACCCAGGGCACCACCGCGGTGTTCTGGGATCCGCATGAGCTGGCCAACGTCCTCGGCGTCGAGGGCGTGCGCTACGCGGTTGACGCCAGCCGCCATCTGCCGCTGCAGGTGATGGTCGCCGCGCCGTCCAGCGTCCCCTCCACGCCAGGTCTCGAAATGTCCGGCGCCGATTTCGCCGGCGCGGAGATGGAGACCATGCTCGGCTGGCCGGAAGTACGCGGTGTGGCGGAAGTGATGGATATGCACGGCGTGCTGCACGGTAGCGAGCGGATGCAGGAGATTGTCCAGGCCGGTCTCAACAGCGGCAAACTGATTGAAGGCCACGCCCGCGGCCTGAGCGGCGCTGACCTGCAGGCCTACCTCGCCGCCGGCGTCACCTCCGATCATGAACTGACCTCGGCGGACGACGCGCTGGAAAAACTGCGCGCCGGTCTGACGATCGAGATCCGCGGCTCGCACCCCTATCTGCTGCCGGATATCGTCGCGGCGTTAAAAACGCTGCCGCACCTCTCCTCGCAAATCACCGTCTGCACCGATGACGTGCCGCCGGATATGCTGCTGGAGAAAGGCGGGATCATCGCCCTGCTTAACCTGCTGATCGAGCACGGTTTACCGGCGGTCGATGCGCTGCGATTCGCCACCCTCAACGCCGCTATTCGCCTGCAGCGCCACGATCTCGGGCTGATTGCCGCCGGGCGGCGCGCGGATCTGGTGGTGTTTGATTCCCTGGAGAAACTGGTGGCCCGTGAAGTCTACGTTGGGGGGGAACGGCTGGCCCATGCTGGCCGCCTGCGGAAGCCGATCGCCCCCGCGCCGGGCGTGACGCCGCCGCGCGATACTTTGCCGATCGCCCCCCTCCGCGCCGATGACTTTGTTCTGCGCGTCCAGGGCATTCGTCACGGCGTCGCCCGCCTGCGTCATATCCGCGGCGCGCGCTTCACCCAGTGGGGCGAAGTGGAAGTGCAGGTTCGTGACGGGAAAGTCCAGTTGCCCGCCGGTTTCAGTCTGATCTGGGTTAAGCACCGCCACGGCCGCCACCAGGCGACACCGCAAATCGCCCTGCTCGAAGGCTGGGGTGAGCTGCGCGGCGCCATCGCCACCAGCTACTCCCACGACTCGCACAATCTGGTGGTGCTCGGGCGCGACGCTGATGATATGGCGCTGGCGGCCAACCAGCTTATCGCCTCCGGCGGCGGGATGGCGCTGGCGCAACAGGGCGAGATCCTTGCCCATGTGGCAATGCCGATTGCCGGCATGCTGTCGGATCTCCCGGCCGCCGAGCTGGCGCGTCAGTTCCGCGAGCTGCGCGATCTGAGCAGCCAAGTCGCCGACTGGGAGCCACCGTACCGGGTGTTCAAGGCCATTGAAGGAACCTGCCTTGCCTGTAACGCCGGGCCGCATT
Organism: Klebsiella sp. HMSC25G12; assembly: GCF_001807705.1. NCBI lineage: Bacteria > Pseudomonadati > Pseudomonadota > Gammaproteobacteria > Enterobacterales > Enterobacteriaceae > Klebsiella > Klebsiella sp. HMSC25G12. Next base: position 97,743 of record NZ_KV789904.1, read on the forward strand.
TAACCGATTTGGGTCTGACCGACGGCGGCAGCCGTCAGATAGTCGACCCGTTGATAGCCTGCCGGGAGACCCCGGAGCCAACCGATCACAACAATAATCCTCAGGGAGCCTGAGCATGGCCGATAACACACTTCACTCATCCGCCCGCGCTAACTGGCTGGAGCGCCGCTTTGCGCTGCGCTCGCGCGGCGGTACGCTACGCACCGAATGCCTGGCCGGGATCACCGGCTTTCTCGCCGCCGCCTATTTACTGGTGGTCATCCCGGGGCTGCTGGCGATCGGCGGGATGGACAAAGGCGCCGCCACCACCGGCACCATTCTGGTCTTCGTCGTCGGCTCTCTGCTGATGGCGTTTTATGCCAACCTGCCGTTTATCGTCGGCCCGGGGATTGGCGGCTCGGTGCTGGTGGGAGTGACGCTGGCCGGTAGCGAAGGGATTGGCTGGCAGACTGGCCTCGGGATTGCCTGCTGGTCGGGGATCCTCTTCTTCCTGCTGACCCGCTTTGGCCTGCGCGAAGTGGTCACCCGCTCGGTACCGCAGTCGATCAAGCTTGGGCTCACCGCCTCCATCGGCCTGTTTGTCGCCGTCCTCGGCTTTCGCAATGCCGGGCTGGTGCTGGCCAATGCGAAAACCAACGCGCTGATGCTCGGCGACTTTCTCGCCCCCGGCGCGCTGGTGGCGCTGTGCGGCCTGTTCCTGGCGATAGCCCTGCAGGCGCGTAAGGTTCCGGGCGCGATTTTGTGGGCCATTCTGTGCGCCACGCTGGTGGGCATCCCCTTCGGCGTCACCCATCTGCCGACAAGTTTTATCGACGTTCCCCATTCGCTAACCCCGGTGCTGGGGCAGGTTGACCTGTTGGGGGCGTTAAACATCGCCTTCCTGCCGTTCCTGTTCGTCTTTTTCGCTTCTGAGTTTTTCTCCACCATGGGGACGACGCTGGCGGTGGGCGGCGAGGCGGGGCTGCTGGATGAAGAAGGCAACATGCCGCAGATTAATCGCCCGTTTATGGTCGATTCGATTGCCGCCGCGGTCGGCCCATGGGTGGGGATCCCGGCGGCGACGGCGCTGATTGAGTCTTCGGCGGCAGCGGAAGCCGGCGGCAAAACCGGCCTCACCGCCCTGTCGGCGGCGGTAATGTTCCTTCTGATGCTGCTGTTCACGCCGGTGGCGTTGATGATCCCGAAAGAAGCCACCGCCCCGGCGCTGATCCTGATTGGCCTCAACATGTTCAGCGGCCTGCGCAAAGTGGATCTTGGCAACTTCACCGACGGGCTGCCGGTGCTGATGATGGTGATGATCACCCTTATCGCCAACAGCTTCGGCACCGGGATTGCCGGCGGGCTGCTGTTTTACATTGTGATCAAGGCTATCGCCGGCAAGTGGCGGGAAATCCCGATTGGCCTGTGGGTGCTGGCTGTCCCGCTGGTGTATTACTTCGCGACCTTAGTCAGGCATTAAGCCCTTCACAATGTGATTTCACCTCTTCATATAACAAACGCACCGCGGCAGAGAGCTGTTTGCGGTGCGGACAAATCAGATTCAACGGCACCACATCCCCCTGATAACGCGGCAGCAGGCGCCGCAGGCGCCCCGCCCGCAGATCGTCGCTGACGTCGAGCATCGATTTATAGGCAATGCCCTCCCCGGCCACCGCCAGCCGACGGATCACCTCGGCGTCGTCGCTCATCACCGTGCCGGAGACCTTCTGCTGCTGAACCACACCGTCGAGGCTCAGCGACCAGCGGTCGAACGGACGGCCGCGCAAAATGTAGATCAACGCATTGTGCTGGCTGAGCTCCTCGAGGGTCTGCGGTTCGCCGTGGCGGGCGATCCACTCAGGCGAGGCCACCAGCACCCGACGATTTTCCGGCGCCACCGGCAGCGAGATAAACGAGGCATCGTCGTTATTACCATAGCGAAACGCGACGTCCACCGGATCTTTAAACACGTCGGTCAGCTGGTCGGAAAAGAGTAACCGCAAACGCAGCGCCGGGTGGCGTTGGCGGAAATCACGGAACAGGGTCAGGAGCAGGTTGCGCCCGAGGTCCGACGGCACAGCAATCTGCAACATGCCGCGAACTTCATCGTCCGGGGTCTGGATCTTCTGCAGACCGGCTTCAAGGGTATCGAGCATCTGGGTGGCGTAGGGCAGCCAGGTCTCCCCCTCCGGCGTCAGGCGCAGGCTGCGGGTCGAACGGGCAAACAGGCGAATATTGAGGATCGTCTCCAGACGCTTAATCGCCGCGCTGACCTGCGCCGGCTGTTGTCCGGCTTCGCGCGCCGCGTCGCTAAAACTGCCCAGTGCCGCGGCGCGGACAAATAAGGTCAGATCTTCCAGCCTGAACATGCCGATTCTCCCCTGCTTCAGATTGCTCCCAAAATACGCATCACCGTCGCTGCAACGCAAGCGGCACAAGACTTGTGCCGTGTTTTGCTTACACTTTTTAAAAATCCAGTGCTTGCCATTTCAGCAACGCATCAGGAATGATACGAGGCTGCTAATTTGAGTCCAGGTAATATTGAGGAAATTATGCGTAAAACAAAAATGATGCTTCTGGGCGTACTTCTTGCCACCGCTGGCGCCAGCTGGACGGCTACTGCCGCGGGGATCGATCAGTATGCGCTGAAAGAGTTCACTGCCGATTTCACCCAGTTTCACATCGGCGACACCGTTCCGGCGATGTACCTCACCCCGGAATACAACATCAAACAGTGGCAGCAGCGTAACCTGCCTGCACCGGACGTCGGCAGCCACTGGACCTACATGGGCGGTAACTACGTGCTGATCACCGATACCGAAGGCAAAATTCTCAAAGTGTACGATGGCGAGATCTTCTATCATCGCTGATCCGCGCAACCTCCACGTCCGCCCCGGCGAGCCAGCGGACTCTCCGGCGCTGCGCCAGATCTTCCTGCGGGCGCGCAGTTTATCGTGGACCTGGCTTCCCGCCGCGGCGTGGCGGCTGGAGGATTTCGATGCCGCCACCGCGGATGAACAACTGTGGGTCGCGGAATGCGACGGCCAGCCGGTGGGCTTTGCCGCCGTATGGACCGCCGATAATTTCCTTCACCATCTGTTTGTCGACCCCGACTGGCAGGGCAAACATATCGGCAGCGCGCTGCTGGCGCAGGTCGAACAGAGCTTTACCGCCAGCGGAACGCTGAAATGCCTGATGGAAAATAAAAACGCCCTGCGCTTCTACCAGCGTCATGGCTGGACCATCGAAGCACAGGGCGCGTCGCCCGAGGGCAGATACTGGCTGATGCGCTCGCCGCGGCCTTAAACGGCGCGGAAGGCAATCTCACCCGGGATCACTTCTCCCTGCCAGTACATCTGGGCCGCCACCCGGCCCGCCAGCTGGCGGTAGATGTCGGTAAATTCGCTGTCCGGACGCGCCACCACCGTCGGCGTGCCGTTATCCAGATCTTCCCGCAGCGTAATATGCAGCGGCAGCTGACCCAGCAGCTGGGTGTGGTATTTCTCGGCCAGTTTTTGCGCGCCGCCGGTGCCGAAGATAGGCTCGTGGTGCCCGCAGTTGCTGCAGATATGCATGCTCATGTTTTCCACGATCCCCAGCACCGGCACTTCCACTTTCTCGAACATCACGATGCCTTTTTTGGCGTCGATCAGCGCGATGTCCTGCGGCGTGGTGACCACCACCGCGCCGGTCACCGGAATGTTCTGCGCCAGGGTCAGCTGGATGTCGCCGGTGCCCGGCGGCATATCCAGCACCAGGTAATCAAGATCCGGCCACAGGGTCTCCTGCAGCATCTGCATCAGCGCCTTGCTGGCCATCGGACCACGCCAGACCATGGCGTTGTCGTCGGTCACCAGGTAGCCGATAGAGTTGGTGGCCAGGCCATACTTGATGATCGGCGCCATATGGGTGCCGTCCGGTGAGGTCGGGCGACTGTCTTCGGCGCCCAGCATGGTCGGAATCGACGGACCGTAGATATCGGCATCCAGAATGCCCACCTTCGCCCCTTCCGCCGCCAGGGCCAGCGCCAGGTTTACGGCAGTAGAAGATTTACCGACGCCGCCTTTGCCGGAGCTGATGGCGATAATGTTCTTCACGCCGTTGACTCCGGGCTGGTTTTTCACGCGCTTGAGGGTCGCGATGCTGTGGGTCAGCTTCCAGTCGATGGCCTTCGCGCCGGTGATGCGCAGCAGCTCGGCGCTGCACTGCTCTTTCAGCACTTCGAAGGCGCTGCTCCAGACGAACGGCATCTGCAGCTCAATATGAACGGTATCGTCCAGCCAGGCGACATGGTGCAGCGCCTTGAGGGCGGTGAGATTATGCTTCAGGGTTGGGTGCTGGAAATTGGCCAGCGTCCCGGCGACCATCGCACGTAGGCGCTCAGGGGATTTGGCCTGGGATTGCGAATTCATCCCGACTCCTTTGTTGTTTTGAGATGCTTTCAGTAATCACAGAGTTTATCACAGCTAACGATTATCCATATATGGGCAGCCATTTATGGCGCACCCACAGCCCTTTTGGTAATATCGGAAGCCCTTTTTACAACAGAAGATGTAATGCTCACTATGACTCAAGTCGCGAAGAAAATTCTGGTAACGTGCGCCCTGCCGTACGCCAACGGCTCCATCCACCTCGGCCACATGCTGGAGCACATCCAGGCTGATGTCTGGGTCCGTTACCAGCGAATGCGCGGCCACGAGGTCAACTTCATCTGCGCCGACGACGCCCACGGCACGCCGATCATGCTCAAAGCGCAGCAGCTCGGTATCACTCCGGAGCAGATGATTGGCGAAATGAGTCAGGAGCATCAGACCGATTTTGCCGGCTTCGACATCAGCTATGATAACTATCACTCGACGCACAGCGACGAGAACCGCGAGCTGTCAGAGCTTATCTACACCCGCCTGAAAGAGAACGGTTTTATTAAAAACCGCACCATCTCTCAGCTCTACGATCCGGAAAAAGGCATGTTCCTGCCGGACCGTTTTGTGAAAGGCACCTGTCCGAAGTGCAAATCTCCGGACCAGTATGGCGATAACTGCGAAGTGTGCGGCGCGACCTACAGCCCCACCGAACTTATCGACCCGAAATCGGTGGTCTCCGGCGCTACGCCGGTAATGCGTGACTCCGAGCACTTCTTCTTCGACCTGCCGTCGTTCAGCGAAATGCTGCAGGCGTGGACCCGCAGCGGCGCGCTGCAGGAGCAGGTAGCGAACAAAATGCAGGAGTGGTTCGAATCCGGCCTGCAGCAGTGGGACATCTCCCGCGATGCGCCGTACTTCGGCTTCGAAATTCCCAACGCGCCGGGCAAATATTTCTACGTCTGGCTGGACGCGCCGATCGGCTACATGGGCTCCTTCAAGAACCTGTGCGACAAGCGCGGCGACACCACCAGCTTCGACGAATACTGGAAGAAAGACTCCACGGCCGAGCTGTATCACTTTATCGGCAAGGACATTGTCTACTTCCACAGCCTGTTCTGGCCGGCAATGCTGGAAGGCAGCAACTTCCGTAAGCCGACTAACCTGTTCGTGCACGGCTACGTGACGGTTAACGGCGCGAAGATGTCCAAGTCGCGCGGGACCTTTATCAAGGCCAGCACCTGGTTAAATCATTTCGACGCTGACAGCCTGCGCTACTACTACACCGCCAAGCTCTCTTCGCGCATCGATGACATCGACCTGAACCTGGAAGATTTCGTGCAGCGCGTGAACGCCGACATCGTCAACAAGGTGGTTAACCTCGCCTCGCGCAACGCCGGCTTTATCAGCAAGCGTTTCGACGGCGTGCTGGCCGCTGAGCTGGCCGACCCGGCGCTGTATAAAACCTTCACCGACGCGGCGGAAAGCATCGGCGAAGCATGGGACAGCCGCGAGTTCGGTAAGGCAATCCGCGAAATCATGGCCCTCGCCGACGTGGCTAACCGCTACGTCGATGAGCAGGCGCCGTGGGTGGTGGCGAAACAGGAAGGCCGCGACGCCGACCTGCAGGCCATCTGCACCATGGGTCTGAACATGTTCCGCGTGCTGATGACCTGGCTGAAGCCGGTGCTGCCGCAGCTGGCGGCGCGTGCGGAAGCGTTCCTCAACAGCGAACTCAGCTGGGATGCCATTCAGCAGCCACTGCTGGCGCATAAGGTCAATCCGTTTAAAGCGCTGTATAACCGCATCGAGATGAAACAGGTGGAAGCGCTGGTGGAAGCCTCTAAAGAAGAGGTGAAAGCCACCGCGGCGCCGGTCACCGGTCCGCTGGCGGACGATCCGATTCAGGAGACCATCACCTTTGACGATTTCGCCAAAGTCGATCTGCGCGTGGCGCTGATTGAAAACGCGGAATTCGTCGAGGGCTCCGACAAGCTGCTGCGCCTGACGCTGGATCTCGGCGGCGAAAAACGTAACGTCTTCTCCGGCATCCGCTCCGCTTACCCGGATCCGCAGCCGCTGATTGGCCGCCTGACGGTGATGGTCGCCAACCTGGCGCCGCGGAAAATGCGCTTCGGCATCTCCGAGGGCATGGTGATGGCCGCCGGCCCTGGCGGGAAGGATATCTTCCTGTTAAGCCCTGACGACGGCGCGAAGCCGGGTCAGCAGGTGAAATAACAAAAAAGCCGGAGAGTATCTCCGGCTTTTTTTTGCCCGGCGGCACTACGCTTGCACGGGCCGACGGGTTTTGTCGGCCGGGTAAGGCGAAGCCGCCACCCGGCTAAACATCACGCCTTCGGGTGATGCACCCGGTGGGTCAACCCGCGCAGGAAGTTGCGCATAAACTGATCCCCGCACTCGCGGTAGTTTTTATGCTCCGGGGCGCGCATCATGGCGGTGATTTCCGGCACCGACACCCGGTATTTCTGCTCGCTCATGATCGCCTGGATATCGTCCGTTTTCAGCGAGAAGGCGATCCGCAGCTTTTTCAGCACCGTGTTGTTATTCACCCGACGCTCCAGCGCCAGCTCCGGCGCCGAATCATCTTTGCCGCGCTTGTCATAGATAAGGCCGTTGAGGAAACCCGACAGGATAATATCCGGGCAGCGGACAAAACCCTCTTCATCCTCTTTCGTCATCCAGGTATCGAAGCTGGCGGCGGTGGATTCCATATCGGCAAGCGCAAGAATGCGCACCATATCGTTATTATTGGCTTTCAGGGTGTAGCGCAGGCTACGAAGAATATCATTACTGAGCATGAGTGCCTTTTACTGTCGATGTTGCAATGGGGCGCAGTGTAGCAGTTTTACAGGCCAATCGCTTCTTTCAGGCTTTTTAAATAGCGCCGGCTCACCGGCACCGTTTGCCCGGCGCGCATCAGCAGCTCCGCCTGGCCGTTCTCTTCCAGGCGAATCTCCTTCAGGTGCGCCATATTCACCAGATACTGGCGATGGCAGCGCAGCAGCGGCGTGCGGCTCTCGAGGGTGCGCAGGGTCAGCTCGGTAAAGCCCTCTTTTCCCTCGCGATCGGTCACGTAGATGCCGCTCATCCGGCTGCTGACGAAGGCCACATCCTCCATCTGCAGCAGCCAGATACGGCTGTGGCCGGTACAGGGAATGTATTTCAGCGTCTGCCGGGCGTCATCCAGCAGCGACACGTCCTGCAGGCTGCGCTCCTGACGCAGGCGGGCCAGGGTTTTCTCCAGCCGCACGGCCTCAATCGGCTTGAGCAGATAGTCAAAAGCGTGCTCCTCAAAGGCTTTCACCGCGTACTCATCAAAAGCGGTGAGAAACACGATATAGGGGCGATGCTCCGGGTCGAGCATCCCGACCATCTCCAGACCGCTGATGCGCGGCATCTGGATGTCGAGAAACAGCACGTCAGGGCGCAGCTTATGTACTGCGCCAATCGCCTCCACCGCGTTGCCGCACTCGCCGACGATCTCGATATCGCGCTGAGTCTCCAGCAAAATACGCAGGTTTTCCCGCGCCAGCGGCTCATCATCGACGATCAATACTCTCAGCATGCATTCTCCTCCAGGGGCAGACGTAGGGTGACACGGGTAAAGCGCTCCGGCTCGCAGGTGACGCTGATGCCGCAGTCGGCGCCAAAACGCGCCCGCAGACGCCTGTCCACCAGATTCATCCCCAGCCCGCTGGCCTGGGGGTTGGCCCGGTACAGCCCGGCGTTATCTTCGATATCCAGCTGCAGCCAGCGATCGTCCTGGCTGGCGCGGATGGTAATTTCGCCGACGCCAAGATGTTGCGATGTACCATGCTTAATGGCGTTCTCCACGATCGGCTGCAGGGTGAAAGCGGGCAGCTGGTGATGCGCCAGCCCCTCGGGCACCGCCATCTGGATCTGCAGGTTAGCCTGGAAGCGAGCCTTCTCAATCTGCAGATAGGCGTTAACATGCTCGATCTCATCGGCAAGCGTGACAATTTCCGTCGGCCGTTTCAGGTTCTTACGAAAGAAGGTCGACAGATACTGCACCAGCTGGCCGGCCTGATCGCTGTCGCGGCGGATCACCGCCTTCAGCGTGTTAAGCGCGTTAAACAGGAAGTGCGGGTTGACCTGGGCGTGCAGGAGCTTGATTTCAGATTGCGTCAGCAGCGCCTTCTGCCGCTCGTACTGTCCGGCGAGGATCTGCGCCGACAGCAGCTGGGCAATCCCCTCCCCGAGGGTGCGGTTGATCGAACTGAACAGGCGATTTTTCGCCTCATACAGTTTAATGGTGCCTATCACCCGCTGGTTCTCACCGCGCAGGGGGATCACCAGCGTCGACCCCAGCTTACAGTGCGGATGAATCGAGCAGCGGTAAGGCACCTCGTTGCCATCGGCGTAGACCACCTCCCCGGTCTCAATCGCCCGTTGCGTATACGAGGAGGAGATAGGCTTGCCCGGCAGATGGTGATCGTCGCCGATGCCGGTAAACGCCAGCAGCTTGTCGCGATCGGTGATCGCCACCGCGCCGATATCCAGCTCCTGGATCAGCACCTGGGCCACCTTCATGCTGTTCTCTTCGTTGAATCCCTGACGCAGGATCCCCTCGGTCGAGGCCGCCACCTTCAGCGCCGTGGCGGAAAAGGCGGAGGTGTATTTCTCGAACATCGCCCGTTTATCCAGCAGAATGCGCATAAACAGCGCCGCACCGACGGTATTGGTGACCATCATCGGCGCAGCAATGCTCTGCACCAGATGCAGGGCGTCCTGGAACGGGCGGGCAATCAGCAGAATGATCATCATCTGCACCAGCTCGGCCACGAAGGTGATCGCCCCGGCGGTCAGCGGGCTAAAGACCTTGTCCGGCCGGCCGCGTTTGACCAGCACGCTGTGCACCAGCCCGCCCAGCAGCCCCTCAACGATGGTGGAGACCATGCAGCTTAAGGCGGTCATTCCCCCCAGCGAGTAGCGGTGCAGGCCGCCGGTCAGCCCCACCAGCCCGCCGACCACCGGGCCGCCGAGCAGGCCGCCCATCACGGCGCCGATGGCGCGGGTGTTGGCGATGGAGTCTTCGATATGCAGACCGAAATAGGTCCCCATAATGCAAAAAATGGAGAAGGTGACGTAGCACAGCAGCTTGTGCGGCAGGCGAACGGTGACTTGCATCAGGGGGATAAACAGCCGGGTTTTGCTCATCAACCACGCGATGACCAAAAATACGCACATCTGCTGAAGCAGCAGCAACACCAGATCAAACTCGTACATACCCGCAAACCACACATGCCTGAAAGCGCGTACCATACCCTGCCTGGCGAAAACTTTCTTTGAAGCCCTGCATAAAAATGAAAAATGACGGACAGGATCACACTTTTCCCGGTGCATTTGCTGAGCAAACGCGGCAAAAACCCCGGCGCGGCACGCTAAACCGCAATTAATGTTTCATTAACACCTGCGCTTCACCGTATAATCCCCCTGTTAACATCAGGAGCCTATTATGAAGCCAGCGAAAATCGCGGTCGTCACCCTCTTCTTACTTATGGCCATCGGCGGGATCAGCGGCGTAATGCTGGCCGGCTATTCCTTTATTGTGCGTGGCGGTGTCGGCTGATCCAGCGGGTCAGACGCTCAAACGCGCGGTCGACGATAATCGCCGCCAGCGCCACCAGCAGCGCCCCCTGAACAATATAGGCGGTATTAAAGCCGCTCAGGCCGATGATGATCGGCGTCCCGAGCGTACTGGCCCCCACCGTCGAAGCAATGGTCGCGGTACCAATATTGACGATGACCGAGGTGCGGATCCCCGCCAGTATCACCGGGGCCGCCAGCGGTAGCTCCACCTTATACAAACGCTGCCAGCCGGTCATTCCCATCCCTTCGGCCACCCCTGACACCCCCGACGGTATCGACCTCAGCCCGGCCAGCGTCCCCTGCAACACCGGCAGTATGCCATACAGCGCGAGGGCGATGAGCGCGGGCAGCCAGCCAAATCCCAGCACCGGCACCGCCATCGCCAGCACCGCCACTGGCGGAAAGGTCTGCCCGATAGCGGCGATGGTCTCCACCAGCGGGCGAAACGCGCTGCCGGCGGGCCGGGTGACCGCCACCCCTGCCCCCAGTCCCACAACCGTTGCCGCGAGACTGGACGCCACCACCAGCCAGCCGTGATCGAGGGTTAGCGCCCAGAAGCTCTCCTGCTGATAGACCGGCCGCGGCAGCTCCGGGAACAGCCGACTGAACAGCGGCGCGCTGTAGGGCAGCCCTACCAGCAGGCCGATAAACAGCGCGATAAGCCACCACAGCGGCTCACGAAGCGCCTTCATGGCTCGCCTCCTGGCGCAGCAGATCGGCAAAATGCAGCGTGCCGCAGGGCCTGCCTTCGGCATCGACCACCGGCAGCGCCTCGCAGCGCCGGGCGACAAACTGCGACAGCGCTTCCCGCAGGGTCATGGTGACGGTCAGCCCCTCGCCCGCCAGCCGTTCGCCGGGACGCAAATAGTCCCCCACCTCGCGCAGCGACAGCAGGCGCACGCCCAGCTCGCTGCGGCCAAAAAAGGTCTGCACAAAGCTATTTTTCGGCCGCAGGAGCATCTCCAGCGGCGCCCCCTGCTGGACCACCTCGCCCCCGTCCATCAGCACCAGGTGGTCCGCCAGACGCAGCGCTTCGTCAATATCATGGGTCACCAGCACAATCGTCCGCCCCAGCAGGCGGTGGATGCGCAGCATCTCCTGCTGCAGCGCCTCGCGGGTCACCGGGTCGAGGGCGCCGAAGGGCTCATCCATCAACAGCACCTCCGGATCCGCCGCCAGCGCCCGCGCCACCCCCACCCGCTGCTGCTGGCCGCCGGAGAGCTGATGCGGGTAACGGTCGCGCAGCGTCGCCTCCAGCCCTAACAACGCCATCAGCTCGTCGACCCGGTCGGCGATCCTCGCCCGCGGCCATTTTTGCAGCTGCGGCACAGTGGCGATATTCTGCGCCACCGTCCAGTGCGGAAACAGGCCGATAGACTGGATGGCATAGCCCATCCGCCGTCGCAGGATCAGGACCGGCTGCTGACGGATGTCCTCGCCGGCAAAACGAATAGTGCCACGGTCCGGCTCCAGCAGGCGGTTGATCATCTTCAGCGTCGTCGACTTGCCCGAGCCGGAGGTCCCCACCAGCACCGAGAAGGCGCCTTCGCGCAGCTCCAGGGTCAGGTCCTTCACCGCCGGGTGGCCGGCAAACACTTTGCTGACCCCTTCAAACTCAATCATCGGCCTCTCCTTTTAGCCAGGCGCCCCACAGGGCGAACAGGGCATCCACCACCACCGCCAGGGCAATGGTCGGTACCACGCCCAGCAGCACCAGATCCAGCGCACTGCTCAGCAGCCCCTGAAACACCAGCGCGCCAAAGCCGCCGGCGCCGATCAGCGCGGCCACCACCGCCATGCCGACGGTTTGCACGCTGACCACCCGCAGGCTGCGCAGCAGCACCGGCATCGCCAGCGGAAGCTGCACCTGACGAAAGCGCTGCCCGGCGCTCATGCCCATCGCCGTCGCGCTCTCCAGGGCGTCCTGCGGCACCTGCTGCAGGCCGGTCACCACCCCGCGCACCAGCGGCAGCAGCGCATACAAAGTCAGGGCGATCAGGGCCGGCGCCATGCCGGTCCCGGAGACGCCCAGCTCGCCCAGCGCCGGGAAATAGCGCGCCAGACCGGCAAGTGGTGCAATCAGCAGGCCGAACAGCGCCACCGACGGGATAGTCTGGATCACATTGAGCACGGTGAAGGCCGGCGCCTGCCAGCGCGGACGTCGCCACAGCCATACCCCCAGCGGCAGGCCAATGAGCAGGCCCGGCAGCAGGGTGCCGAACAGCAAAAGCAGATGCTGGCGCAGGGCGTCGTCAAATACCTCCTGACGGTTGGCATACTCCTTCAGCAGAGAGAGCTGATCGAGCGCCCCGGTAGCAAGCAGGATGATGGGCAACAGCCAGACTTGCGCATTAAGCAGCCAGCGCCACAGCGGCCGGACGGTAAGATGACGGATGGCCTCGCTGGCCAGCAGCAGACAAAGCGCCAGCGACAGCCACAGGCCGCTGCCGGGCGAGGTGCGCGCCAGCGGCGAGCCGTGCCGGGAGAGCTCAAGCGCCGCCTGTCCGCTGCCCCAGATAAGCAGCGGGAAGAGCAGTTCGGCCAGCAGCAGGTGAAGAAGCGGCGCGGCCCTGCCTGGCAACCAGCAAAGCAGCATCCCGGCAAGGACTGCCGCCATCTGAACGCCGGCGAGCCAGGGCATCACCTGCCACAGCCCGCGCCCTTCGCCGGAGAGTAAGCGATTCGGCGCGTAAGTAATAAACGGCAGCGCCAGCGTAACCAGCAGCAGACCTGTCAGCAGCAGGCCGACGCGGTGAGTACAGCGAATGGTCACCGGTGGCTTACTTCAGCAGGCCTTTCTGCTGCAGATAATCTGCCGCCACGCGCTTCGCATCCTGGCCTTCCACCGCAATACGGGCGTTCAACTGCTGCAAGGTTTTTTCATCGAGGCTGGCAAAGACCGGCTTCAGCCAGTCGGCGATCTGCGGATAGGCTTTGAGCACTGCCTCACGCACCACCGGCGTCGGGGCATAAATCGGCTGCACGCCCTGCGGATCGCTCAGCGTCTGTAACCCCAGCGCCGCGACCGGGCCGTCAGTGCCGTAGGCCATCGCCGCGTTTACGCCCGAGGTCTGCTGCGCCGCCGCTTTGATGGTCACCGCCGTATCGCCCCCGGCCAGCGACAGCAGTTGGTTCTGGTTGAGGTTGAAACCATACGCTTTTTCAAACGCCGGCAGCGCGTCCGGGCGCTCAATAAACTCCGCCGAGGCCGCCAGCTTAAATTCGCCGCCCTGCTTCAGGTAGCGACTGAGGTCGGCCAGCGAGGTCAGGTGATTTTTCTCCGCCAGGTCCTGGCGCACGGCGATAGTCCAGGTATTGTTGGCCGGCGCCGGGGTGAGCCATACCAGCTGATGTTTCTCCTGATCGAGGCGCTTCACCTTCTCATAGCCCTGTTGGGCATGCTTCCACGCCGGGTCGTTTTCATCTTTGAAGAAGAAGGCGCCATTGCCGGTATATTCCGGATAGATATCCAGCTCGCCGGCGACAATCGCTCCGCGCACCACCGGCGTGGTGCCGAGCTGGATTTTATTAATCGTTTTTACGCCGTGGCTTTCCAGCACCTGCTGGATCATATTGCCCAGCAGCGCGCCTTCGGTATCAATTTTCGAGCCGACCTTCACCGGCTCCGCCGCCTGCAGCGGTAAACTTATCAGGGCGGCCAGCGCCAGCGCACCGGACCATTTCATTGCCATCTTCATCCCGCGTCCCTCAGTTCTTTTGCGCTTCGCTTACAGAAGCTTAAGAGAAAAGCGTAGTCCATTTGCCAGCGATGCGAAAAAGAAAAGGCCGATTAATCGGCCTTTAACGTGTCACGTTGAGCTTAAGGGCTATTCCTTACAACAGTTCAAACTCGCTCTGCTTCACGCGGGCGGAGTCCACGCCGATAAAGACATTGAATTTGCCCGGCTCAGCAACGTATTTCATCTGCTGGTTCCAGAACTTCAGCGCGTCGACGTCAATCGGGAAGCTGACGGTTTGCGTTTCGCCCGGCTTGAGGTTGACCTTTTTAAAGCCGCGCAGCATTTTCACCGGCCGGCTCATGGAGGCAGTGACGTCCTGCAGATACAGCTGAATGACCGTTGCCCCTTCGCGTTTGCCGGTGTTGGTCACCTGCACGCTGGCGGTCACGCTGCCGTCGCGCGGCAGGGTGGCTGACGACATGGTGACATCGGAGACGCTAAAGGTGGTGTAGCTGAGGCCGTAACCAAACGGATACAGCGGGCCGTTGGCTTCATCGAAGTAACGCGAGGTGTACTTGTTCGGTTTCTCCGGATTATACGGCCGGCCGGTATTCAGGTGGCTGTAGTAGGTTGGGATCTGCCCCACCGAGCGCGGGAAAGACATCGGCAGTTTGCCCGACGGGTTATAGTCGCCAAACAGCACGTCGGCGATGGCGTGACCGCCTTCAGTGCCGGCAAACCAGGTCTCCAGCAGCGCATCGGCTTGCTGATCCTCTTTCACCAGCGCCAGCGGACGGCCGTTCATCAGCACCAGCACCAGCGGTTTGCCGGTGGCTTTGAGGGCGGCAATCAGATTGCGCTGGCTCTGCGGCAGGGTGATGTCGGTCCGGCTGGAGGCCTCATGCGCCATGCCCTGCGCTTCGCCCACCACGGCAACCACCACGTCGGATTGCTTCGCCGCCGCGACGGCTTCGTCGATCATTTCCTGCGGCGAGCGCGGGTCAACCTGCACCGCGTTCTCATACAGGTTAAGGAAATCGACGATGCCTTTATCGTCAGTGACGTTCGCCCCTTTGGCGTAAATCACTTTACCGTTATCACCCAGCGCTTCTTTGATGCCGGTCAGGACGGTCACCGACTGGTCGGCCACCCCGGCCGCGGACCAACTGCCCATCATGTCGCGTTTGCTGTCCGCCAGCGTGCCAATCACCGCGATGGTGCCGGATTTTTTCAGCGGCAGCGTATCGAGACGGTTTTTCAGCAGTACCAGGCTTTCGCGGGCCACTTCCCGCGCCTCTTTGCGATGCAGGCGGCTTTCCGCGTTGGTGTCCTGCGGGTCAGAATCTTTTGGTCCCAGGTGGCTGTAAGGATCGTTGAACAGCCCCATGTCATATTTGACGTTGAGCACATGACGGGTGGCGTCATCCAGCTCGGCCATGGTCACCTTGCCAGACTTCACCAGCCCCGGCAGGTACTTGCTGTAATACTCGTCACTCATGCTCATGTTGATGCCGGACTTAAGCGCCACGCGCACCGCGTCTTCCGGGTCGGAGGCCACGCCGTGCTTAATCAACTCTTTGATGGCGCCGTGGTCGGAGACCGTGATGCCTTTAAAGCCCCACTGGTCGCGCAGGACGTCTTTCAGCAGCCAGGAATCAGCAGTCGCCGGGGTGCCGTTCAGCGAGTTCAGGGCCACCATCACCGCGCCGCTGCCGGCATCAAGCCCGGCTTTGTACGGCGGCATATAGTCGTTGAACAGGCGCTGCGGGCTCATGTCGACCGTGTTGTACTCTTTCCCGCCCTCCACCGCGCCGTAGGCGGCGAAGTGCTTGACGCTGGTCATCACCGAATAGCGATCCGCCGGGCTCTTGCCCTGCATCGACTCCACCATCGCCTGGCCCATCATCGTGGTCAGATACGTGTCTTCCCCGAACCCTTCGGAAGCGCGTCCCCAGCGCGGGTCGCGGGAGACGTCGACCATCGGCGCCCAGGTCATGTTCAGGCCGTCATCGGCGGCTTCATAAGCTGACACGCGGCCCACGGTCTTCACGGCGTCAAGGTTAAACGATGAGGCCAGGCCTAGGCTTATCGGGAACACGGTGCGCTGACCGTGCAGCACATCGTAGGCAAAGAACAATGGGATCTTCAGGCGGCTAAGCTGCATCACCTGATCCTGCATCACGCGGATATCCGGCCGGGTGACGGTGTTAAAAATCGCCCCCACCTGACCGTTTTTGATCATTTCGCGGATCGCCTCTTTCGGGTTATCCGGGCCAACGCTTATCAGACGCAGCTGGCCGATTTTCTCGTCTACCGTCATTTTTTTCAGCAGATCGGTGACAAAGGCATCCCGCGCCTGCGGGGTCAGAGGGTGGTTACCAAACAGTTCATCCGCCAGCGCGGGTTGCAGCGCCAGACTCACGGCGACGCCTACAGTGCAGAGCCATTTCATTGTTATCTCGCTTTTTCTCAGACGGGGACTCGGTAAAACATAATAAAAACCGCAGTTTGCCATATATATAAACAACGCGCCCGCAGAATGCTAAGGTTCTTCTCTGATTTTTGCGAAACATTCATGCATCAAATTGTCATACAAAGCGCTATGCTTATCCTCGATATTTCGCGCACCACCACAAGGAGTGGAACATGTCATCTGCACCCACTAATACCCATAAAACGTTTCTGGCGGATCTGGCGCGCCTGGTTGGCCCTTCGCATCTGCTGACCGACCCGGCAAAAACCCAACGCTACCGCAAAGGCTTCCGCTCCGGTCAGGGCGAGGCGCTGGCGGTTGTCTTTCCCGGCACCCTGCTGGAACTCTGGCGCGTGCTTAACGCCTGCGTAGACGCCGATAAAATTATTCTGATGCAGGCGGCCAACACCGGCCTGACCGAAGGTTCGACCCCCAACGGCAATGATTACGATCGCGAGATCGTGATTATCAGCACTCTGCGCCTGGATAAACTGCATCTGCTGGACAAAGGCGAGCAGGTGCTGGCCTGGCCCGGCACTACCCTCTATTCGCTGGAAAAAGCGCTCAAACCGCTGGGTCGCGAGCCGCACTCAGTGATCGGCTCGTCATGCATCGGCGCATCGGTGATCGGCGGGATCTGCAACAACTCCGGCGGTTCGCTGGTGCAGCGCGGGCCCGCCTATACCGAAATGTCGCTGTTCGCGCAGATTGACGCCGACGGCAAGCTGAAGCTGGTCAACCATCTGGGCATTGATCTCGGCAGCACGCCGGAGCAGATCCTCAGCCGCCTCGACGACGAGCGCATCAGCGATAGCGATGTGCTGCACGACGGCCGCCACGCCCACGATCACGACTATGTGACCCGCGTGCGCGATGTCGATGCCGACACCCCGGCGCGCTACAACGCCGACCCGGACCGCCTGTTCGAATCCTCCGGCTGCGCCGGCAAGCTGGCGGTTTTCGCCGCGCGTCTGGATACCTTCCCGGCGGAAAAACGCCAGCAGGTGTTTTACATTGGCACCAACCAGCCGCAGGTATTGACCGAGATCCGCCGCCATATCCTCGCCGAGTTCCAGCATCTGCCGGTGGCCGGGGAATATATGCACCGCGATATTTACGATATCGCCGAGAAGTATGGCAAAGACACCTTCCTGATGATCGACAAGCTCGGCACCGACAAAATGCCGTTCTTCTTCACCATGAAGGGGCGCACCGACGCGATGCTGGAGAAAGTCTCGCTGTTTAAGCCGCACTTTACCGACCGCTTTATGCAGAAGCTCGGCCACGTCTTCCCGGCGCACTTACCGGAGCGGATGAAAACCTGGCGTGATAAATATGAACATCATCTGCTGCTGAAGATGGCCGGGGATGGCATCGAAGAAGCGCAGCGCTGGCTGACGGAATACTTCCAGCAGGCCGAGGGGGATTTCTTCGCCTGTACGCCGGAGGAAGGCAGCAAGGCGTTTCTGCACCGCTTTGCCGCCGCCGGCGCGGCCATCCGCTATCAGGCGGTGCATGCTGATGAAGTCGAAGATATTCTGGCGCTGGATATCGCCCTGCGCCGCAACGATACCGAGTGGTTCGAACATCTGCCGCCGGAGATCGACAGCCAGCTGGTGCATAAGCTCTACTATGGCCACTTTATGTGCCATGTGTTCCATCAGGATTACATCGTCAAGAAAGGAGTCGACGCCCACGCTCTGAAAGAGCAGATGCTGGCGTTGCTGAAAGCGCGCGGCGCCCAGTACCCGGCGGAGCATAACGTGGGTCATCTGTATGAGGCCCCGGAGAGCCTGCAGCAGTTCTATCGCCAGAACGATCCGACCAACAGCATGAACCCGGGGATTGGTAAAACCAGTAAGCAGAAATACTGGGGTGAAGCGGCACCAACGCCGGTCTCCCCGGCGGATCCGCAATAATCAGCGGCAGGACTATTCAGCCTGGCGCTTCTGTATTACGCTGCACGCCGGAGAATGTCTCTCCGGCAGATTCAGGAGCGCCGCCATGCCCGCAGAGGCCCCGTTACTCGACAGTGATTTAGAAATTCGTGAAGCGCTGCCCGACGATGCGCACGCCATCGCCGCGCTGTATGTCTGGCACGTGCTCAATGGCCGCGCTTCCTTTGAAGAGATCCCCCCTACCGTTGACGAAATGCGTAAACGGATCAAAACCGTCCGCGATAACGGGCTGCCCTGGCTGGTGGCGCTGTGGCGCGGCGCCATCGTCGGCTACTGCTACGCCACCTTCTATCGGCCTCGTCCGGCCTATCGCTACACGCTTGAGGAATCGATCTACGTGGAATCCGGGATGGGCGGGCGCGGCATCGGCAGCGCGTTGCTGTCGCGGCTGATCGCCGAATGCGAGAAAGGCCCGTGGCGGCAGATGCTGGCGATCATTGGCGATGGCCATAACAATGTCGGTTCGCTGGCGATCCATAAAAAGTTTGGTTTTACCGTGGCGGGTCAACTGCGCAGCGTGGGCTACAAGATGGGCGACTGGCGAGATACGTTGATTATGCAGCGCGCGCTGGGTGACGGCGACTGGACGCTGCCGGAGTGATATCCGGCGTCAAATCCCCGGCTCGCGGCGTAAACGCCTTAGCCGGGCTACCGTTCAGCGCGGTTCCGGAGAGGCGTCAGCCGCCATCCGGCACAAACACCGGCACTCGGCCTGATTGCCCGGCGGCGCTGCGCTTGCCGGGCCTACGGTGATGGTTAACCTTCTGATATATAAATGGTTATGTAGGCCGGGTAAGCGAAGCGCCACCCGGCAACATGTTGGACACGGAGCCTGATATATTGCCCGGCGGCGCGGCGCTTGCCGGGCCTACGGTGTTGAGTAACTTTTTGATATGTAAATGTCTTTGTAGGCCGGGTAAGCGAAGCGCCACCCGGCAGAAACTCGCGTAAAGGGGTTAAACGCGAGTGTGGTTGGGTCAGCCGCAGGGGGCTGCGGCTTGTTTATAGCGGCGGCGGTTCGAAGCAGAGGCTGCGCTCCAGGCATTCGTCGCAGCTCGGCGATCGGCAGACAATCTCCCCCTGCGACTGCAGGCAGCGCTGGCGGTAAAAGAACTTTTTCCAGCGCATATGGTGAACGTTCTGCACCACCAGCTGTGGAAAGCAGTCGCTCATCAGTCGGCCCAGTTCCGCCCGCGAATCGAGTCCCAGATCCTCCCACAGATGGTTAAACGCCAGCGCCACCTCGGCAACGATCTGCGCCATCGGTTCAGCCCCCGGCGCCATCCACTCCGTCAGCCACTGCCCCAGCTGCCGACGCTCTTCGTCGCGGGTAGCATTCAGCTCGGTCATCAGCCGACGGCGGCTCAGCGTCGCGCTGTCCAGCGGCGTCGCCACCTCGCCCAGCCGCTGCTGCAGCGCCCGCCATGCCGCGGGCGTCAGCCCCATCCGCAGCGGAAAGCAGCCTTTTCCGGCGTGATACAATCGCCACAGGCGGGTCAACCAGTCGACGGGCGCCATCAGGCGACCCCCTGACGCAGACGCGATGCCGCCAGGCTCTGGCGCCGCCGCTGCCACCAGGCAGGCAGCACCTCGGCGACCGAACGCCACGCGCCGTCCACCTGCGGCTCAATGCCCTGTAATTCCAGCTGCTGCCATGGCGTATGGCCGATACGCACGCAGAACACCGCTTTTACGTCGGCGAGCAGCGCCAGCAGCGCCGCCAGTCTGGCCTCGTTCTCCTGTGGATCACACTCCTCTTCGCCGCGGCAATATTTTGGCGTAAAGCGCTCGCCCACCAGCACCATACCGGCGGCCGACAGGCTGTAGATCGAGAAGCGGTCGGCATGGCCAAAATGACAGTCAATGACCTCGCCGTGGCGGGAGGCCACGGCCACCAGACAGGCGTCATCCGCGTCCGACTCCCCCTGCGTGGCGAGGCTGGCATGAAGTTCGGCGCGCTGGTGGAGGATGGGCAGCCAGTCGGGGAGGCTGTCCGGGTCCGGCAGCCGGGTGAACTGCTGGCTGCGATCTTCGCCCAGCATGCCGATGGCGTCGGCACGGCACTGGTGGCAGTGGGTCATCTGCGGCATCACCTCCCCGCACTGGCTGCGGATCGCGGCGAGCATCCCGGCGTCCGGCTCCGGCTGGCCGTTGAGACCAAAGACCGTGCCGTGCTCCGGTCTGGCAATCAGCGGCATAATATTGTGAATAAACGCGCCGCTTTCCCGCAAACGACGGCCGACCTCAGCCATGCCGCCGTCGTTGATCCCCGGGATCAGCACCGAGTTTATCTTGACCAGCACTCCCGCGGCGGTCAGCCTGCGGACTCCTTCAAGCTGGCGGGCAATCAGGATCTCCCCGGCTTCCCGGCCGCGGTAGCGTTCGCCGTCGAGCCACAGCCAGGCATAGATTTGCCCGGCGATATCGGCATCCAGGGTATTGATGGTCACCGTGACGTGATCCACGCCGACCTCCAGCAGGCGATCGACCGCGTCGGGCAGCATCAGCCCGTTGGTTGACAGGCATAATTTGAGGTCCGGAAGCTGGTCGCGGACCAGCTCCAGGGTGCGGAAGGTGCGGGTCATATTGGCCAGCGGATCGCCGGGCCCGGCTATGCCGACCACCGACAGCTGCGGGATGGCCTGGGCCACCTGGCGCACTTTCAACACCGCCTGCTCGGGGGTCAGCAGCGTCGATGACACCCCGGGACGGGATTCATTGCTGCAGTCGAATTTACGGTTGCAGTAGTTGCACTGCAGATTGCAGGCCGGGGCGACCGGAAGATGCATCCGGGCGAAACGGTGGTGCCCGCTGCGGGAGTAGCAGGGGTGCGCGGCGACCTTGTCGGCCACCCGCGGCGCTAACGCGCTGGCGTCCGCCGACTGACAGGCGTTACCGCCGGAAAAAGAAGAGCAGGAAGTCATGGTCGTACCTTCATGGTTGGGCGATACCTTCCTGCTGCAAACGACGTACCAGAGACGAATTTTTTATCTGGCTGAAAAATAAAGCGTTATCCCGCATCCCTGCGGCACAACATTGTCGCGTTCCTGCCGCACTGACGACAATGTCCTGAACCTGACACCGCGGCCTACAGACGCGGCAGGGTGATATCCATGATCTGGATCCGGTAAGCGACCTGGCGCGGCGTCATCCCCAGCAGCCGTGCCGCCTTGGCCTGCACCCAGCCGGCTTTTTCCAGCGCGGCGATCAGTCGCTGACGTTCGTCCAGGCTGTTGTCCAGCCAGCTGTCTTCTGCTGGCCCGCTGGCAGGCAGGGCTTTGGCGGGACGATCCTGGTGAGTGAAGAGGATCACGTCGCGATCGATCAGGCCACTCTCCGACATCACCGCCGATCGTTCGAGGCAGTTCTCCAGTTCGCGAACGTTACCCGGCCAGCTGTACTCCATCAGCAGGCGGATCGCGCCCTCGCTGATCCGCAGCGTGCGCCCCTGATGCTGGCCGATTTTGCGCACCAGGAAGTGCGCCAGCTCGGCGATGTCCTCCTGACGCTCGCGCAGCGGGGGCAGGGCGATGGGCATCACGTTCAGACGATAGTAGAGATCCTCGCGGAAATGGCCCAGCCGGACCTCCTCCTCCAGGTGACGGTTGGTGGCGGCGATGATGCGGACATTCACCCGCAGGGTCTCATCGCCGCCGACCCGCTCCATCTCCCCCTCCTGGAGGATACGCAGCAGCTTGGCCTGGAACGAGGCGCTGCTTTCACCAATCTCATCGAGGAACAGGGTGCCGCCATCCGCCAGCTCAAAACGTCCTTTACGCTGACGCACCGCCCCGGTAAAGGCGCCTTTCTCATGGCCGAACAGTTCGCTTTCCAGCAGGGTGTCCGGCAGCGCCGCGCAGTTAAATTTGACGAAGGCGGCGCCAGCCCGTGGCGAATGGTGATGGATGGCGTTGGCGATCAGCTCTTTCCCGGTGCCGCTTTCGCCGCGTACCAGCACGGTGGTGTCCCAGCGCGAGACCTGACGGATCACCTCCACGATCTGGCGCATCGCCGGGCTCTTGCCGACCATATTGTCAAGGCCCACGCCGCGCGACGACGAGCAGGCCGGCGGCCGTTCCACCTTCGGCGGCTGGCGGCTCGACAGGGCGGGTGAGGCCGGAAGGATCATCAGCCGGATGGTCTGGGCGACGAGGTTGGCGACGGTTTCGAGAAAACGGGTGCAGGCCGGCAGCCGCTCTTCCTGGCGCGCCATCGGCTGGGCCGCCAGCACCCCTATTGGCCGGGCGTTGGGCCCCATCAACGGTACGGCGATAAACGGCAGATCGTAATCGTAGAGGCTCAGGCGGTCGAGAAAACGCTGATCGTCGGCGACCCGGGGCAGCACCAGCGACTGCCCCTGGGCCAGCACGGTCCCCACCAGTCCCTCGCCGGGGCGATAGCGGATCTGCGTGCTGCCGGGGAGGGGCTGCTGGCCGGTTTGCTGCAGCGCTTCGATACTGAGGATCTCCTGCTCGCTGTCGTACAGGCAAATCATCCCGTGCTGCATAAAGGCATCGTTGTGCAATACGCTGAGCACCTCCTGCAGCGTTTTGCTGGCCTCGGTGGCCCGGCTCAGCACCACGCTTATCCGCTGCATGGCGGTGAATTGCTGAGAGAGGTCGAAGCGTCTGACGGTGGTGTCCGGGTCGGATTCAGGGATCATGCTTCACCTCCGGTCAGGGTGTTAAACAGCGGGAAACGCAGGGTCAGGCAGGTGCCGCCCTGCGGTCGGGAAGCCAGCTCAATGGCCCCGCGATGATGCGCCACCAGGGTCTGGATCAGCCGCAGCTCCATGCCTTTGCCCGGCGAGTTCAGCGCGTCGGGGGAGTGGGCGTAGCGCACCTGCAACAGCGGTACGTTATCAGTCAGGTACAGCGACAGCCAGCCGTCGTTCTCCTCGGCATAGAGCTGCATCGCCAGCGGCACGGAGGGCAATTCGGCGGCGAGGGCCAGGGTGCGGTCGAGCCACAGGCTTAAGCACGCCAGCAGCGGGGTGCGCTGGCCAAAGCCGATCAGATGCGGTGAGGCCATGTCGACCTGCAGCCCGTCGGGATCGAAGCGGGTACGGTAGAGGGCGCACAGATCGTCGAAAAAGGGCTGCAGCGGCCAGACGGCGGGGTTTTCGAGTTCCAGCGATGGGCGACAGCGCTGGAGCCGCGCCATCGCCTCTTCCCCTTCACGCCAGGCGGCCTCCAGCGCCACATTCCCGCTTCCCTCGCCGTTCAGCCGACGTGCTGCCGCCAGCATATTAATCGGGCAGTTCAGCTGGATCAGCGCGGCGTCCAGCGACTCGCGGATCGCCGCCAGCAGCTTGCCGGCGGTCATTTGCTGCTTCAGCCGGTCAAGGCGCCCTTGCTCCTGCTGCTGACGCTGCTGGGTACAGTCGGCGATCACCACCAGGGTCCGCGCCAGCGCGCTGTCGATAAAGTAGCGGCTGGCCTCTTCACTGACGCCGGGCAACGGCCAGCAGGTCACCGACAGCCAGCGCGCGGCCCCGCGGAGCGCTACCGGCAGGATCGCCTCCACACCGGGCGTCATCCGGCCAGGGGAGACCTGCAGCTCGGTGAGCAGCTCCCGGCCGCCGCAGTCAGCGCAGAAGGTTTTGTAGGCGAGGTTGTCCATCACCACCCGATCCTGCTCGTCCACCACCACCACGGCGGCGGGGATATTATTCAGCACCGCCTCCATCAGGGTCATATGGTTGCGCAGCCGTTGTTCGAGGGTGTAGCTGACGCTGATATCCCGCTGCATCGCCAGATAATGCTCCAGTTCCCCCTGCGGGCTAAGCACCGGGGTGATGTCAATCTCCACCAGGTACAGGCCGCCGTCCCGACGCTGATTAATCAGCTGACCGCGCCAGGGCTGACGCTGGAGCAGGGTATGCCACATCTCCTGATAGATCGCGCGCGGCGTCTGGCTGCTGGCCAGCAGGCGCGGGTTCTGGTTTAACAATTGCGCCAGCGAATAGCCGGTCTGGCGGCAAAACGCTGGGTTGGCGTAAATGATCCTGGCGCTGGCATCGGTGAGGGATATGGCCACCGAGGCCTGTTCCACCATGGTAAAAAACAGCCCCGGATGTTGTTGAATCAGCGCGCCGGCGATGGCCTCCGGCGCGGCGTTATCGAGCATCATATTCAGGGTCATCGCAAACTCCTGTGTCGCAGTTATGACAAATTGTCCGACACCGTGCGCAAAACGCGGCGGGGTAAGCCGAACCCGGATAACCATGCAAAGTGTGCGCCCTTATCGGAACGACCACGCGAAACATTGATCCGACAGGGGGAAAATTCACGGATTTTTACCTTTCGCCCCGCCGGGTGCGCCTTTGGCGCGCGGCATCGTGATGCGAAGCGATCCTGATGGGGCAGGGATGGGCCGTCGCGGTGCAGGGCAACCTGGCACAGCCTTCGCAATACCTCTGTCGTCATTCCTTTTTTCAACACCATTCCGACAGGAGCGTACTATGGCGAACATTGGCATTTTCTTTGGTACCGATACCGGTAAAACCCGCAAGATCGCGAAAATGATCCACAAGCAGCTGGGGGAGGCCGCCGCCGCCCCGGTCAATATTAACCGCGCCACGCTGGCGGACCTGCTGGCCTACCCGGCCCTGCTGTTGGGGACGCCGACGCTGGGCGACGGCCAGCTGCCGGGCCTTGAGGCCGGGGGCGAGAGCGAGTCGTGGGCCGAGTTTATCCGCAACCTCGGCGACGTTAGCCTGCAGGGGAAAACGGTGGCGCTGTTTGGCCTCGGCGATCAGCGTGGCTATCCGGATAACTTCGCCAGCGGGCTGCGGCCGCTGTACGACGCCCTGCGTGCCCGCGGGGCGACGATGATCGGCAGCTGGCCGAACGAGGGATATGAGTTCAGCGCCTCATCGGCGCTGGAGGGGGATCGCTTTGTCGGACTGGTCCTGGACCAGGATAACCAGTTCGACGAGACCGACGCGCGGCTGGCGACCTGGCTTGAGGAGATTAAACCGCATCTGCTGTAGGCGATGGCGGGTAGCCTGTCGGCTACCCGCACAGCCCCGGCTGGCGCGCTAGCATCTCGGCCAGCCACTGGCGCTGGTGGCGGCGCTGGCTCTGTTGACTGAGGTAATCGCGGGCGCTTTCCAGCGCCTGCTCAGGCGTCATCGGCGCGGCAGGGCGAATGGCCTCACACCAGATCAGATGCCAGCCTAGCTCACTGGCCACCGGCGCGCTCAGCGCATTTTCCGCCAGCGCAAACAGCGCCTCCTCCAGTTGCGGATAGAGCAGCCCCCGGCCGATCCACCCCAGCCGCCCGCCGTCCAGCGCGCTCGGGCAGTGGGAGTGTCGCTGGGCCAGCGGCGCAAACGCCTCGCGGGAGGCTTCGATTTGACCATGAAGCTCCCGTATACGCGAGTAAACCGCCTGGTCGTCGCCATCGACGGTGAGCAGCAGATGGCGGGTCAGACGCTGTTCCGGGCGCATAAACTGCGCCTGATGCCGCAGATACCAGGCCTGCACCGTGGCGGGATCCGGCCGCGGCGCCTGGCTGGCAATCCCGGCGAAGGCGCTTTCCAGCCGGGCGTGGTGCAGGACGATCGCCGCCCGCTCCGCTGGCGTAAATCCTCCTTCATCCAGCCAGGCGCCCAGCGAAGTGGCGAGGCCCTCCAGCAGCGCGGCGGGGATCGCCTCCGGCGCAATCTGGGCGACAATGAGCTGCTCCATCTGGGCCTGGCGCTGCCAGGCCGCCTCGAAGGCCTGCCGGTCGACCGCGTCGATGGCCGCCGGCTCGCAGTTCCAGCGGCTCTGCGCCAGCCGCTGCCGGCCAAATCGTTGCCATGGCTCCATTATTCTTCCTCCTCTGCCAGCGCCAGCGCGCTTACCGGGACCTGGAACCAGCGGCCGCCGAAGTCGACGATATAGCCGTCGCCATGCTCGCCCCGGTCGGTGGCTTCGATGCGCCCCAACTGACCTACGCTGACCACCATCTCGCCCTGCATCGCCAGCGCCGTCTGACAGATTACGCTATCGCCATACTGCAGATTGCCGGCCAGCCAGGGCCGATCGCCGGCAATCAGCTCCTGTTCGCGACAGCCGACCACCCGGTCGCAGTCCGGGAAGTGGATCTGGTAGATGATCTGGTCCTGCAAGAATACTCCCCAGTCGCGGACATAGCCGATGCTGCCCCGGCGCACCAGCAGGGCGCCGGACGGCAGGCCCGCATAGGTGCCATCGTTACGGATGGCGCGCACGACGCGGACCGCTTCGCTAAAGGTAAATCGGGGTCTCATGGCGTGTTCTCCTCGAACTGTTGCTGATAACTCTCCGCCAGCAGTCGGCGCGCCAGCAGCCAGTGCGCGCGCGGGTTATCCTCCAGCTGGTTGAGCAGAGGCACTTCCGCCTTCAGCTTGCGGTGAAAGGTGGCCAGCACCGGCAGGCTGCAGTGCGCCAGGCGCTCGGGCTGATAGGGAACGGCGAAAAACTGAAAGAACGCATCGGCGGAGCGCAGGTCGCCCACGCCGGGGATCTGATAAAACCACTCCATACTCACCCCCTGGCCTGCAGCGTTTCGGCGCCGCAGAGCGCGTGGTAGATTGCCGCCAGCTCATCATCCCGCGGGCTGCGTTTGCCGTTTTCGGCAAAGCGACGGAGCGCTGGCAGCAGCTGGTCAATTTGCGCTGATGTCAGGTGATAACCCATCCGATCGAAGACGCCGTTAACCGCCTGGCGACCGGAGTGTTTGCCCAGCACCAGCCGATAGCCGCGGCCCAGCAGGGCGGGGTCGATCGCCTGATAGCTCTCGCTGTCGCGCAGCAGCGCCGCAACGTGCACGCCGGATTCGTGGGTAAAGACCAGCTCGCCCACCAGCGGCTGCTGGGGGTCCACCGGGCGGCGGGTGGCGAGGGCCACCTGTTCGCACAGCGCCGGCAGGGCGGTGAAACGCACGCCGGTCTTGACCTCCAGGCAGCGCTCTAGTCCGAGCGCCACGGTCTCCAGCGCCGCGTTGCCCGCGCGTTCGCCCAGGCCCAGCACGGTGGTGTTCACGCTGGTGGCCCCGGCGCGCACCGCCGCCAGGGTGTTGGCGGTAGCCAGGCCCAGATCGTTATGGGCGTGCATCTCGAGTTCGCCGGGCCAGACGCGGCGCAGGGCGGCGATCTGCGCCGCGGTAGTGAACGGGTCGAGGATACCGACGGTATCGGCATAGCGCAGACGGGTGGCTCCCGCCTCCCGGGCCAGGCGGGCAATGTCCTGCAGCGTCGCGTCGCTGGCTCGCGAGGCGTCCTCACAGCCAATGCAGACCTTCAGGCCAAGGGTGTGGGCGAGGTGGATCAGGGCCGCCAGCCGCTCCAGCAGCAGCGGTAAGCCTTCGCGCAGTTTGTACTGCCGCAGCTTGTCGGAGGCGGGGATGGAGATATCCACCCAGTCCATGCCCAGGTCGGCGCTCTGGCGAATTTCTCCCGCCTGCATCCGGCACCAGGTCATCAGCGTGGCGCCCGGGAGCTGTCGGCGCACCTGCCGGATACGGGCGCACTCCTCCTCGCCCATCGCCGGGGTGCCGACCTCCATGGCCTCGATCCCCGCCGCGTACAGCGCCTCGGCGATGGCGATCTTTTCGCTGGCCTGAAAGGCCACGCCGGGACTCTGTTCACCATCGCGCAGGGTAGTGTCGTTAATCAGTACGCGTCCCATCATTGTCTCCCCGCCTTAGCCGTAGACCGGCGTGAAGGCGCCATCCTGCAGGTGCGGCTGACCCTGTCGCCAGTAGGGCGACAGGGCGCGCAGCCGGTCGATAACCGACGGCAGGGTGGCGATGACGTAGTCGATCTCTTTTTCCCGGGTATAGCGTGAGAGGGAGAAGCGGATGGTGCCGTGGGCCGCAGTGTAGGGGATATTCATTGCCCGCATGACGTGCGACGGCTCCAGCGAGCCGGAGGTGCAGGCGCTGCCGCTGGAGGCGGCGATCCCGGCCTGATTCATCAGCAGCAGGATTGCCTCGCCCTCGATACACTCGAAGGCCAGATTGAGAGTGCCGGGCACCCGCGGCTGGCTGCCGCCCATCACCGTCACCGCCGGGATAGTGGCCTGGAGATGCTGTTCAAGACGATCGCGCAGCTGGCTAATCTGCGCCATGCCCGGCAGATGAACCTGCGCCAGCTCGCTGGCGGCGCCCATCCCGACAATGCCGCTGATATTTTCCGTACCGGCCCGCCGGCCATGCGCTTGGTGGCCGCCGCGCAGCAGCGGGCGAAAACGCGTTCCCCGCCGCAGCCAGAGGCAGCCCACCCCTTTGGGGCCGTGGAATTTATGCGCCGAGCAGGAGAGCATATCGATCCGCGTCTGGCTGAGCGTCATCGGGATTTTGCCCACCACCTGCACCGCGTCGCAGTGAAACAGCGCGCCCTGCTCATGAGCCAGCTCCGCCAGTTCGGGCACCGGGAACATGACGCCTGTTTCGTTATTGGCCCACATGATGCTGACCAGCGCCACGCGCGGGCTAAGCGCCGCCCGAAATTGCGCCATATCCAGGGCGCCCTGCTGATCCACGGCGATACGGTGGATCAGGTATCCCTGGCGCTCCAGCTGCTCGCACACCGCCAGAGTGGCGGGATGTTCGACCGCGCTGGTGATGATCTCGCGCCGCTCCGGCATCAGGGCCACCGCCGAGGCGATAGCGGTGGTGGTGGCCTCGGTGGCGCAGGAGGTAAAGATGATCTCGCTGGGGTAGTCGGCCCCGAGCAGGGCGGCCACCTGCTGGTGCGCCCGTTCAAGGGCCGCCTGCGCCGGCAGACCAAAATCGTGTATCGACGAAGGGTTGCCGTAAAAGTCGGTTAAAAAGGGCATCATCGCGTCGAGAACCATCGGGTCGAGACGGGTGGTGGCGTTGTTATCGAGATAAACAGGTTTCATCGTATCCCCCTTGGGTTAGTTAACCGCGGCCGGGGCCGCCACCACGTCCATGTAAGTTCCGGTACGCTCCATCAGCTTTTGCTGCAGCCAGGCGAGGGTCATGTCGGTCATCATGCAGCCGCTGCAGCTGCCGGAGAGGCTGACGGTCACCTGACGCGGGGTGACGTTGAGCAACGTCATGTCGCCGCCGTCGGCCTGAATGTGCGGGCGCAGTTCGTTGATGGTATCGACCACGCTTTGCCAGTGCGCATCGTGGGCCGTCTCCACCGGCAGGGGGGCTGGCGGCTGTTGTGCGAGGATCGCCGCCAGCGCCAGCTCAATTTTTTCATGGCAGGCGGTGCAGCCGCCGCCGGCTTTGGTGTAGTTGATCACTTCCTCGAGGGTGGTCAGGCCGTTGTTCACCACGGCCCGGCGAATATGCCCTTCGTCGACGCCGAAGCACTTACAGATCAGCTTGCCCTCCTCATGCTCCTCCTCAAGGCTTTCGCCGCGAAAATGGGCGATGGCCGCACGCAGCGCTTCCTGGCCCATCACCGAGCAGTGCATTTTTTCCGGCGGCAGACCGTCGAGGTAGTCGGCAATCTGCTGGTTGGTGATCTGCCCGGCTTCGGTCAGGGTGTGGCCGATAATCAGCTCCGTCAGCGCGGAAGAGGAGGCGATGGCGCTGCCGCAGCCGAAGGTCTGGAAGCCCGCCTCCTCGATGATCTCGGTCTGCGGATCAACCCGCAGCATCAGGCGCAGCGCATCGCCGCAGCTTAATGAACCCACATCGCCCACCGCGTTGGCGTTGTCGACCACGCGCGCGTTGCGGGGATGAAAAAAATGGTCTTTCACTTTCTCGGAGTAGTTCCACATGCTGTCAGCTCCAGGGATGATGACGAAAACGCCGGGGCGCGGTACACCGCAGACTGGCGGGGGTACTGACCCCCAAGCAATTGCGATACCAACGCATAAAAACCTTATTTGTTAATGACCTGGCGGGTTAAGCGCCCCCGACAGGGCCGACACTGTTGTGGCGTTTTGTGGGCTTTGTCACATAAACGACAGGATCAGGGGAGCGGGTCGGGCTCCTCCCGCCACGCCGGCTCCTCCAGCAGGCGGTTAAAGCGCTGCGGATCGCGTTGCCGCGCGCTGCGGCGCTGCGCTTTTTCATACCAGGAGAGTTGGATCTCCTGCAGCAAGCCGAGGATGGTGGTCTGGTCTGGGACGCGTTCGGCGCGGACGCCCACCTGCAGCAGCTGGCGAAAAACCGCCTCGCCAATCGCCACGCAGAACAGGGTGACGCAATCCTCAAGGGCGTGGATGCGCTCGGCTATCTTCTCGGTCTGGTGACCGCTGGCGACCGGGAACTCCACCACCCGCAGCAGGGTGACCCGGTCGGCTTTGACGCCGTAGACCACCAGCCGCGGCGTGGCGCCGAAATGCTGATCGACGTGGCGGTAATCGGAGCTGGCGAAGGCGACTTTCATCGACCACTCGTCGGCGTGGACCATATCAAACTGACGATTAATGGGCGGCATAAGCGTCTCCTGAAGCCGGCAGGGGGTCGGCGCCCTGGCGAAGCGGCGAGCGGTAGAGGGCGGTGTGGTGATGGCGGTCGCGCAGCAGATTGGCCAGCTCAAACAGCGTATCTCGCATGCCGGCGTACCCCTGGCGGACGCGACGAAACTCACCGAGCCGGTCGAAGAGGGGAAAACCGACGCGGATCAGCGGCAGGGCAAACTGCTCCGCCAGATCGCGGGCGTGAGAGTTAGCCACCAGCAGATCGGCGGGGTGGTGGCTCAGCAGCTGCTGCAGATCCTCAAGATCCCCCGGCACGACTTGCTCGACCGGCAGCTGGCGCAGGCTGGGGTGGCTGGTGGGGGCGACCAGCGGGCCGGGCTGCATCCCCTGGCTGCGGGCGAAATCACACCACGCCGCCAGCAGGTCGCCCTCCGCCGCCATCGCCATGCGCTGGCCCTGAAGCCACATATGGCAGTCGATCATCGCATCCTGCAGCTGGCCGCGCTGGCGCTCAATCCAGGCCGGTACGCGGCGTCCGGACATCTTCGCCAGCTGATGGATAAAGGTATCGCAATGGTCGAGGGTCATCAGATGCGGCAGGGCGATCACGTCGCCGCGGCTGCGTTGGGTCAGGAGCGATGCCGCCCGCTGGAGCGACACGCCAATGGCGAAGCTGCCCAGACTCTGGCCCATCTGGGCAATCTGGCGCAGCGAGGCGCCGCCCTGGGTCAGGGGCGTAAAATCCCCTTCACCGAGGTGGCCATCCATTGACTGCGAGAGGTCCGGCAGGATCACCGGCTGCAGGCCAAAGGCCTCCACGCAGCGGCCCAGCCATTCGATATCCCCTGGCGAACAGAGGTGGCTGACCAGCAGGTTGACCCGCCGGGGCCGCTGCCCCGGACGCGGCGTCGGCGCGACCCACTGCTCGATCACGCTCTCGATCACCGCGCTGTAGCCGTTTTCCATCGAGCCAAAAAAATCCGGGGTATTGACGGTGAGGATCGCCACGCCGTTATGGCGCGGATGCGCCTCACGAAACTGGCGCACCACCCGGGCGATATCGCTGCCCTGCGCTTCCGCCAGACCGGTGCTGAGCAGCACGATGGCCTGCGGGCTGTGGCGCTGGCAGAGGGTGTCGAGCGCGGTGAAGATATTGCCGTCGGCCCCCATGATCGTGGCGGTCGGATCCATGGCCGTCGACTGCAGCGGCACCGGGTCATGGAAATGCTGAATAAAGAAAACTTTGGCGAAGGCGCTGCAGCCCTGGGCGCCGTGGACCAGCGGGATGGCCTGGGCCAGCCCGAGGCTGGCGAGGATCGCCCCGAGCGGTTGCCCGGTTTTAATCGGGCTCACCGCCAGCGGTTTTTCACTGCGGATAATATCTGCCATGGTGTTCTCCTAGCGCCACGGGGCGCGGGTATGCGTTTGCGGCCAGACGGGACTGGCGAGGGTCAGACAGAGCTGGCGGGCGAGGGTGATGATGCCCTGATAGCCGGCGTAGGCGTGCTCGCGCTCCTGATTGATATCGAGAAACGGCAGCCGGGCTTTCCAGGCGGTGTACATATTGCGTCCGCCGGCGATCATCAGGTCGGCCTGATAGCGGTACACCACGTCGAGCAGGGTGCGGGCATTGCCCTCCTCAAGCATCACCGCCTCGTCGCCCATCAGCTCACGGATCCGCTGTTTGTCCTCCTCGGTGGATTTCCGCGTGCCGGTGGCCACCACGGTCATGCCGAGATCCTGCAGGGCCGAGACCACCGACCAGGATTTCACGCCGCCGGTATAGAGCAGCACTTTGCGCCCGCGGAGCTGCTCGCGCCACGGCGCCAGGGCCTGCTCCGCCGCCTGCTCTTCGCGGGCGATTAGCGCGTCGGTGCGGCGGCGCAGGTCGTCATCCCCCAGCAGCGTCGCCAGCTGGCGCAAGGCGTCGGAGGTGGCGCGGATCCCGTAGAAGCTGCCTTCAAACCACGGCGTGCCGTAGCGCAGCTCCAGCCCCCGGGCGACGTTGATCAGCGCGCGCGAGCACACCAGCATATTGGCCTGCGCCCGGTGCAGGGTCTGGATCTCGGCAAAGCGGCCGTCGCCGGAGAGGCTGCCGAGGACGCGGATCCCCAGCTCGTCGAGCAGCGGCTGGACCTGCCAGAACTCGCCGGCGATATTGAATTCGCCAATCAGGCCGATATCGTGGCGCTGGGCCGGGGCAAAGGGCGTGTTGTCTGGCCACGGGGCCGGTTCGCGCTGGCCAATCACCTGCCTGAGCATCACGTCGCCCGCCATTCGGTTGCCAAGATTTTTACTGCCGTAGAAACCGGCGGCGTCAATGGCGATGACCGGGACGCCGGTGGCGGTCTGTGCGGCCTGGCAGACGGCCTCCAGGTCATCCCCCTCCATCGCCGGTACGCAGGTGTTGTAGATAAAGACCGCCGCCGGATGATAGCGGTCGACGATGTGACGGACGGCGTGGAACAGGCGGCGTTCGCCGCGGCCCATAATCACATCCTGTTCGTTAAGATCGGTGGTAAAGCCGAGCCGGTTGAGGGCCGGGCCGGCGCTGACGCTGCCGCGGTTATCCCACGAGCTGCCCGCGCAGCCGATGGGGCCGTGCACCAGGTGCGCGACGTCGGCGATGGGCAGGAGCGTTATCTGCGCGCCGTCGAAGGCGCAGCCGCCGGCGGTAGCGCCGGGCTTAGGGGCGCTGCAGCCGGATTTTTGCTTCTGGTTGTGCTCGCAGGCGGGTTCGTCCAGCAGCGCCAGAATTTCCTTTCCCTTCATAGTGACCTCGTTGACGGTGGGAGACCGGAGAGGTGATGCAATTCGCGCTCCAGGGAGAGGGAGGTTGATTTTTAAGGGAAAAGGGTTGTGGGTTTTGCGACAAAGGCAACAATCGGACAGGGGGAAGGCATGATTTATCGCGCTGATAACTGGATTTACCGCGACAGTATTGCCGCATATTGGCGAATGACGGGAAGGGTCGATAAGGTGGAATATTCCGTTCACCGACCTTCCTCACTATTTCATTGCGCCCTCTGCGGGTGAACGGCATGGGGGGCGTTTCGCCCGCCCCCCATGACCCCCAGCATGGCGCTGAAAATTGCCGCTGCGCGGTCCGCTCCACTCCGGCTTCATCTGGCGGAACGGGCGGACTCGACATCCTTGTCTCGACCGCCCTCTGGCCGCCGTCCTGGCGGCCAGTCCTGGATGCGCGCCTGCGTTCTCGCCAATTTTCCTGATGCGCCCAACCCCCGGCTGTTACTTTTGTCCCTGTCCTGCGGCGCTTGCCTTGCTGAAAGAATGTTCCCTGCGGGGGCAAAAAAAGGCCCGCGGGGTCGGCGGGCAACAAGCAAAACGCAACGATTAAAAAACACGTTCCTCCAGAGGGTTATCCCGGTTGAGGCGCTTCGCCAGCCACGGCGGCAGCCGACCGGCCAACATCGCGCTCACCGCGTCGCACTGCGCCTGAATCGTCGTGCCCGGCGGCGCTTTCATCGGATGGATCTGATGGCGGATCAACCTCGCGGCGGCAGGCCCGCCAATCTCCTGACAAAACAGCAGATGGCAATCCTCCAGCAGCCTGGCGCGCATCTCGCTGGCGTCCGACGCCGCAGAAGAAGACGCATAGCGGCGCAGATCCGCCAGCCAGCCGCCCTGGTCATCGAAGGCATAGATAAAAAACAGCCGGTTCTGGCCAAAATGACCATTGATGGCCAGGCCATCCTGCGAGCAAAAAGCGACCCGCAGCTGCGGCGTTCGCTGAGGGGGGCGGGCGATGCGCAAATGGCCGGGCAGCACCCCCTGCAGGCAGGCGATGACCCGCGCCCAGCGGGCTGGGGACATCACCGCCGTCGCCGAAGGAAAGCTGGCGGCCAGCTGAGGCTGCGTCAGGGTGGTTAACCGTGCCGGGGTCAACGTTTCGCCGCACTCCTGCGCCAGCCAGTCGACGACTTGCACCGGCTGCAGCTCCGGCAGCGTCTGGAACAGCGCCAGCAGACGCCAGAAAAGGGTATCGTTGTCGGACATTTCCAGCTCCTTATAGCAGCGTGCTGCGGGTGGCGCGCAGGCTTATCGGGAAGACGGGTCGCCCCGGCTGCGGATTGACGTAGTAGCGACGTCCCCCTTCGAGGGCAATCGCGCCGCCCCAGCGGTCCGTCTCGTCATGTTCGACCTGGAGCACCCGGGCCTCCAGATCCTGTTTGGCGATATAGGCATACAGCGCCTCGCCGCGCTCACGGAAAATCACGATGGGCATACTCCCTCCTGGCCCCGCCTGCGGCGGGGCGCCTGATGGTTAACGAACGAGGTCGAAGCTGTAATCGGTTTTGCCCAACTGGCTGGTGTCGTGGTCCAGTTTTTCCAACACGGCGTTCACCAGCGTCGTGACGATGTTCATTGCGCCTTCATAGCCCCAGGTGGTCTGGCGGTGCAGATGATGGCGGTCGAACAGCGGAAAGCCCAGACGGATCAGCGGCACTTCGAAGGCTTTGCCCTTTGCCAGGGTATCGCGCTGGATAAACTTGCCGTAGGAGTTACCGATCATAAAGTCCGGCTGACGGGTGAACATCAGCGACCGGAAGTGCCACAGGTCGCAGTTGATGAACACTTCGCTTTCCTGACCGTACGGCGAGGCATCGAGCATTTTCTTCATCGCTTTTTGCCAGCGTTTATTGGCGTTATGACTGAGGATCACCGTCGGCTCGCAGCCCAGCTCCAGCAGGAAGCGCGTCAGCCCCATCACGAAATCCGGATCGCCGTAGAGGCCGAATTTTTTGCCATGCAGCCAGGTGTGGGAATCCAGCATCATGTCGACCAGCCGGCCGCGCTCCAGGGTCAGAGCGTCGGCGATCGGTTTGCCGGTCAGCTGACTGACGGTCATTAGCAGGGCGTCGGTGGCGGCCAGGCCCAGCGGAACGGCCACCTCGGTGGCGGGCTGGTTCCACATCTCCTGAACCACCTTTTTGCTTTTCACCAGCTGCCACGGCTGCAGCAGCAGGGTGTCAATGGCGTCCGGCGCGGTTTTGATCTCCTGCTGGCTGGTGCCGCCGGCGTACATCCGGTAATGGCCGTCGGCGGGGGTGTCGAGCACCTCTGATGGGTCGGAGAGCAGGCTGCACGGGACATCCATCTGCGCCATCATCCGCTTCAGCACGCGGAAGTTGCCGAGATAGGTCTCAAATCCGGTCACCAGATTGAGCTTTTGCTGTTTGCCCGGCTGCCCGGCGTAGTCAGCGGTAAAGGTCTTCGCGAACCCTTCGAACATATTGTCCCAGCCGGTGACATGGCTGCCGATAAAGCTGGGGGTATGGGCGTAAGGAATGGCGATGCTGTCGTCAACAAATCCCTCTTTTTTGGCGTTGGCGATAAACGCCTGCAGATCGTCGCCGATCACCTCGGCCATGCAGGTGGTGGAGACGGCGATAATCTCGGGTTTATACAGCGCGCTGGCATTCTGCAGGCCCAGATTCATGTTGTTGTTGCCGCCGAACACCGCCGCGTCCTCGGTCATGGAGTCGGAGACGCAGGCGACCGGCTCTTTAAAATGGCGGTTAAAGTAGGTGCGAAAATAGGCGACGCAGCCCTGGGAGCCGTGCACGTAGGGCAGGGTGCCGGCGAACCCCAGCGCGCAGAGTACGGCGCCGAGCGGCTGGCAGGCTTTGGCCGGGTCGACGGTCAGCGCCTCGCGCTGGAAGTTCAGCGCTTCATACTCGGCGGTGGTGGTCCAGGCAAAAACCTCCTGCACACGCTGCGCGTCGTGCGCCTCTTCAAGGGTCTTTTTATTCTGGAACAGGGTCTGGTATTCATCCTGTTCAAACAGCGGATAACAGCTGTGAATTTTATCGATCGTTTGGCTCATGGTGTTCTCCTCCCGCGCCACAAATCGGTGGACTGACGGGACAGTGAAGGGGCAATCACGCAGACTTCAGCCACGGGGCAGTCAGTTCGTTCCACGCCGGATTGTTCAGGGTCATATCCATATCGCGGGCAAAGATGGCGAAGCCGTCATAGCCGTGATAGGGGCCGGAATAGTCCCAGGAGTGCATCTGGCGGAACGGCACCCCCATTTTCTGGAAAATATATTTCTCTTTGATCCCGGAGCCGATGAGGTCAGGTTTCAGCGCTTTGACGAAGGCCTCCAGCTCATAGCTGCTGGCATCGTCAAACAGCAGGGTGCCCTCTTTCAGGTCCGGCAGGGTGCGGTCGTAATCATCGTTATGGGCAAACTCGTAGCCGGCGGCGATGATCTCCATCCCGAGATCCTCATAGGCGCCGATGACGTGGCGCGGCCGCAGCCCCCCCATGTACAGCAGCACTTTGCGCCCCTCCAGCCGCGGGCGATATTTGGCGATGATGGCCGCCATTTGCCCCTCATATTTGGCGATCACCGCTTCCGCATTGGCGCGAATGGTGTCATCAAATTGATCGGCGATCTTGCGCAGCGATTCGGCGATTTTGGTCGGGCCGAAGAAGTTATATTCCATCCACGGGATCTGATGTTTCTCCTCCATATGGCGGGCGATATAGTTCATCGAACGGTAGCAGTGGACGAGGTTAAGCTTAACGAATGGGGTGTTCTCCATCTCCACCAGGGTGCCGTCGCCGGACCACTGCGCCACTACGCGCAGCCCCATCTCTTCCAGCAGAATGCGCGAGGCCCAGGCGTCGCCGCCGATGTTGTAATCGCCAATGATGGCAACATCGTACGGGGTGCTGGCAAACGGCTGCCCTTCGCGATTGTTCAGCACCCAGTCGCGCACCACGTCGTTGGCGATATGGTGGCCCAGCGATTGCGATACGCCGCGAAAGCCTTCGCAGCGCACCGGGATCACCGGTTTATCCAGCGCCTTGCTGCTGGCGTTGGCTACGGCGCTGATGTCATCGCCGATCAGGCCCACCGGGCACTCCGACTGGATGGTGATCCCTTTGGTCAGCGGGAACAGCAGCTCCATCTCTTCGATCAGTTTGGTCAGCTTTTTATCGCCGCCGAAAACAATATCGCGCTCCTGAAAATCAGAGGTGAAGTTCAGGGTGCCGAAGCTGTCGACACCGCTGACGCCGGTATAGTAGTTGCGCCGTCCGGCGCGCGAGTACTGGCCGCAGCCGATGGGGCCGTGCGAGATATGGGCCATGTCTTTGATTGGCCCAAACACCACCCCTTTCGAGCCCGCATAGGCGCAGCCACGCACGGTCATCACCCCGGGCTGCGATTTACGGTTCGAGATAATGCACTTGCCGACGCTCTCCATCTGCGGATCGCTGATCATCATGTGCTTTCTGCGCTCTTTGCGCGCGGTTTCGGGAAACACCTCCAGGACTTCCTGGATGAGCGCAAGGTTACGTTCGCCTGTTGCGTTGGTCATGGTGAGGATCCTGTGCTCAGGCCGCGTTTTCTTCAGCGGCGGTTTTACCAATGATGCTGGTGTCTTCTTCTTCCATGATGCCGAACTCCATCAGCAGCGATTCCAGCTCGTCCATGGTGCACGGCGTTGGCACCACTTTTTTGGTGTTATTGACGATCTTCTGCGCCAGTTGACGATATTCATTCGCCTGCTGACAGGTCGGGTCGTACTCGATCACCGTCATCCGGCGGATCTCCGCGCGCTGCACAATGTTGTCGCGGGGAACGAAGTGGATCATCTGCGTGCCAAGCTTCTCCGCCAGGGCGATGATCAGTTCGTCTTCCCGGTCGGTTTTGCGCGAGTTACAGATCAGGCCGCCGAGGCGCACCTTGCCAGATTTGGCGTACTTCACGATCCCCTTGGAGATATTGTTGGCGGCATACATCGCCATCATCTCGCCGGAGCAGACGATGTAGATCTCCTGGGCTTTGTTTTCGCGGATCGGCATAGCGAAGCCGCCGCAGACCACGTCGCCGAGGACGTCATAGAAGACGAAATCCAAATCTTCTTCATAGGCGCCTTCTTCCTCGAGGAAGTTGATGGCGGTGATCACCCCGCGTCCGGCGCAGCCGACGCCTGGCTCCGGGCCGCCGGATTCGGCGCAACGGACATCGCCATAGCCGATTTGCAGAACGTCTTCGAGCTCCAGATCCTCGACTGAGCCCACTTCCGCCGCCATCTCCATGATGGTGTTCTGGGCTTTAGCGTGGAGGATCAAACGGGTGGAGTCCGCTTTCGGATCGCAGCCGACGATCATCACTTTCTTACCCATCTCGGCGAGGGCCGCGACGAGATTCTGGGTGGTGGTGGATTTACCGATACCGCCTTTACCGTAGATAGCGCATTGACGCATGGTCATGGTGACTTCTCCTGTTGTTGAGTGTTTGCCAGCAGAGAAGTGCAGGGAACGTACCAGCTGCGAATTTTTGCTTAGTCATTTGATAAATAAGTGTTTTTTGTAAAACAGCCGTGCCGGGAGGCTGAGCAAACGGCACAATAACGCTACCAAATGTGCGAAACAGAACAATTTCCCGCCACGGGCCCGGCGCGGCGCTTTGTCACCTGTTCAACAGCTTGTCGCGCACAGTGTCTTATTCCCCGCAATCCCGCCGGACGGGCCTGCGCGTTTCTTCCCTTAACCTGTTGAATTGATGAGTGACAGGCGGCAATTCGCGAGCTGGCACAGGCTGTGCTTGGAGAGGTGACAGGGTTTGCCGCGGGCTGCCGCGGTAAAGAGAACGCTCACCTTTGAGGATTGAACGATGTCCGGAAACATGAAAACAATGGATGGCAACACGGCGGCGGCCTGGATCTCCTACGCCTTTACCGACGTGGCGGCCATCTACCCCATCACCCCCTCCACGCCGATGGCGGAAAATGTCGATGAATGGGCCGCTAAGGGGAAAAAGAATCTGTTTGGCCAGCCGGTGCGCCTGATGGAAATGCAATCCGAAGCCGGTGCCGCCGGGGCGGTGCACGGCGCGCTGCAGGCGGGAGCGCTCACCACCACCTACACCGCGTCGCAGGGGCTGCTGCTGATGATCCCCAATTTGTACAAAATTGCCGGTGAACTGCTGCCGGGTGTTTTTCACGTCAGCGCGCGGGCGCTGGCGACCAATTCGCTGAATATTTTTGGCGACCATCAGGACGTGATGGCGGTACGCCAGACCGGCTGCGCCATGCTGGTGGAGAATAACGTTCAGCAGGTGATGGACCTGTCGGCGGTGGCGCACCTGGCGGCGATCGCCGGGCGGATCCCGTTTATCAACTTTTTCGACGGCTTTCGCACCTCGCACGAAATACAGAAGATTGAGGTGCTGGCGTATGAGCAACTGGCGACGCTGCTGGACCGCCCGGCGCTGGAGCGCTTTCGTCGGCAGGCGCTGCACCCGGATCATCCGGTGATCCGCGGCACCGCGCAAAATCCGGATATCTACTTCCAGGAGCGGGAGGCGGGTAACCGCTTCTACCTCGCGCTGCCCGATCTGGTGGAAAGCTATATGGCGAAGATCACCGCGCTGACCGGGCGGGAATATCACCTGTTTAATTACCACGGCGCGCCGGATGCCGAGCGGGTGATTATCGCCATGGGCTCAGTGTGCGACACCGTCCAGGAGGTGGTGGAGACGCTGAATGCGGCGGGGGAGAAGGTGGGGCTGCTCAGCGTCCATCTCTATCGGCCGTTCTCGCTGGCGCACTTTTTCGCGCAACTGCCCGGCAGCGTGCAGCGTATTGCCGTCCTTGACCGCACCAAAGAGCCGGGGGCGCAGGCGGAACCGCTGTGCCTCGACGTCAAGAACGCCTTCTATCAACGCGACGATGCGCCGCTGATCGTCGGCGGCCGCTACGCGCTCGGCGGTAAGGACGTGCTGCCCAACGATATCGCCGCGGTGTTTGACAACCTCAGGCAGCCGCTGCCGAAGGACGGTTTTACCATGGGTATTGTCGATGATGTCACTTTTACCTCGCTGCCCGCCCGGCAGGAACCGCTGGCGGTCTCCCATGCCGGGATCACCGCCTGTAAATTCTGGGGCATGGGCTCGGACGGCACCGTCGGGGCAAACAAAAGCGCCATCAAGATCATCGGCGATAACACGCCACTCTACGCCCAGGCCTACTTTTCCTACGACTCGAAAAAGTCCGGGGGGATCACCGTTTCGCACCTGCGCTTTGGCGATCGGCCGATCACCTCGCCCTACCTGATCCACCGGGCCGATTTTATCGCCTGCTCTCAGCAATCCTATGTCGACCGCTACGACCTGCTGGAGGGGCTGAAGCCGGGAGGCACCTTTCTGCTCAACTGCAGCTGGTCCGAGGCAGAGCTGGAGCAGCACCTGCCGGTCAGCGTCCGGCGCTATCTGGCGCAGGAAAAGATCGACTTTTATACCCTTAATGCGGTGGACATTGCCCGCGAGCTGGGCCTCGGTGGGCGCTTTAACATGCTGATGCAGGCGGCGTTCTTTAAGCTGACGGCGATTATCGAGCCGCAAACGGCGGCGGACTATCTCAAGCAGGCGGTGGAGAAAAGCTATGGCAGCAAAGGGGCGAGCGTCATTGAGATGAACCGGCGGGCTATCGAGCTGGGGATGGCGGCGCTGCACCGGGTGACGGTACCCGCCCACTGGGCGACCCTCGAGGCGCCGGCACCGCAGGCGAGCGCCCTGATGCCGGACTTCATCCGCGATATCCTGCAGCCCATGAACCGCCAGCGTGGCGACCTGTTGCCGGTGAGCGCCTTCGCCGGAATGGAAGACGGCACCTTTCCCTCCGGCACCGCCGCCTGGGAGAAGCGCGGCATCGCGCTGGAGGTGCCGGTCTGGCAGCCTGACGGCTGTACCCAGTGTAACCAGTGCGCCTTTGTCTGCCCGCATGCGGCGATCCGCCCGGCGTTACTGAACGCTGAAGAGCAGGACACGGCTCCCGCCGGGCTGCTGAGTAAACCCGCCCAGGGGGCCAAAGACTATCACTATCATCTGGCTATCTCGCCGCTGGACTGCTCCGGCTGCGGCAACTGCGTGGAGAGCTGCCCGTCGCGCGGCAAGGCGCTGCAGATGGTCTCCCTCGACAGCCAGCGTGCGATGGCTCCGGTCTGGGATTACGCCCTGGGACTGGCGCCAAAAGATAACCCGTTTCGCAAAACGACGGTCAAAGGCAGCCAGTTCGAAACGCCGCTGCTGGAGTTTTCCGGCGCCTGCGCGGGCTGTGGAGAAACGCCCTATGCCCGGCTTATCACCCAGCTGTTTGGCGACCGGATGCTGATCGCCAACGCCACCGGCTGCTCTTCGATCTGGGGCGCCAGCGCGCCTTCGATGCCCTATACCACCAACCATCGCGGCCACGGGCCGGCCTGGGCAAACTCGCTGTTTGAGGATAACGCCGAGTTCGGTCTCGGCATGATGCTTGGCGGCCAGGCGATCCGCCAACAGATCGCCGAGGAGCTGACCGCCGCGCTGGCGCTGCCGGTCAGCGACGCGCTTCACGCCGCGATGCGGCAGTGGCTGGCGCAGCAGGATGAGGGGGAGGGGACCCGCGAGCGCGCGGACCGCCTCAGTGCGTTGCTGGCGGCGGAAAAAGAGGGCGTCCCGCTGCTGGAGCAGCTCTGGCAGAACCGCGACTATTTCGTCCGGCGTTCGCAGTGGATCTTCGGCGGCGACGGCTGGGCCTACGATATCGGCTTTGGCGGCCTCGATCATGTGCTGGCCAGTGGGGAAGACGTCAATATTCTGGTGTTTGATACCGAGGTCTACTCCAACACCGGCGGCCAGTCGTCCAAATCGACCCCGGTGGCGGCGATCGCCAAATTTGCCGCTCAGGGGAAACGCACGCGTAAAAAAGATCTCGGCATGATGGCGATGAGCTACGGCAATGTTTACGTTGCCCAGAT
This sequence comes from Klebsiella sp. HMSC25G12, assembly GCF_001807705.1. NCBI lineage: Bacteria > Pseudomonadati > Pseudomonadota > Gammaproteobacteria > Enterobacterales > Enterobacteriaceae > Klebsiella > Klebsiella sp. HMSC25G12. Next base: position 139,980 of record NZ_KV789904.1, read on the forward strand.
CGCCATGGGCGCCGATAAAGATCAGACCCTGCGGGCCATCGCCGAGGCCGAGGCCTGGCCGGGACCGTCGCTGGTGATCGCCTATGCCGCCTGTATCAACCACGGCCTGAAAGCCGGGATGCGCTGCAGTCAGCGCGAGGCGAAGCGGGCGGTGGAGGCGGGATACTGGCACCTGTGGCGCTATCATCCGCAGCGGGAAGCCGAGGGCAAAACGCCGTTTATACTGGACTCCGAAGAGCCGGAAGAGAGTTTCCGCGACTTTTTGCTCGGCGAGGTGCGCTATGCCGCGCTGCATAAAACCACGCCGGATCTGGCGGACGCGCTGTTCCGGCAAACGGAGGACGATGCCCGGGCCCGTTTCAGGCAGTATCAGCGGCTGGCGGGAGAGGAGTAGGCTGTCGGTTAGCGATTCACGGCTGCTGCATCACGTTCAGCAGCGTATCCAGCAGGCCGGGAAAACGGGCGTCCAGATCTTCCCGGCGCAGCGAAATCATGTTCTCCCGTCCCTGAGGCCGTTGCCAGATCACACCGCTGTCGCGCAGGACGCGCCAGTGGTGGGTCATGGTGGACTTGGCCACCTCTTCCTGGCGCAGAGCGTTGCAGCTCAGCTCGCTGCCGTCGGCCAGCGTGCGGATGATCTCCAGTCGCAGTGGGTTACCGAGCGCGGAAAGGACATTTTCCAGGCGAATTTGTTCTCGTTCGGGGTGATTGGCGATCATAATAATCCTGTGTCGGCGGTGGCGCGGCGCATGGCAGCCGCAGCCCATATCGGCGGCTGGCGGCTACTATACCCAAACTCCGGTTCTGATGCCACGCGCGCCGCCGCAACCTGACCAATCATAATAATAGCAAAAATAGTTCGAATATACTCGTACAGTTGTACTATGATAGGCGGCAGTTAAATGAACTGCGGATCATTCCGACCGCAGACTGACAGTCAAAACGACTAAGGACGCATCATGCCCCGACCCATCCCCCTCGAACGTTATCGCAACATCGGTATCTCCGCGCATATCGATGCCGGTAAAACCACCACCACCGAGCGCATCCTGTTTTACACCGGGATGAGCCATAAGCTGGGTGAAGTACACGATGGCGCGGCAACCACCGACTGGATGGCCCAGGAGCAGGAGCGCGGGATCACCATTACCTCGGCGGCGGTAAGCTGCTTCTGGCCGGGTATGGACCGCAGCTTCGAGCCGCACCGGATCAATATCATCGACACCCCGGGGCACGTGGATTTCACCATTGAGGTGGAACGTTCCATGCGCGTGCTCGACGGCGCGGTGATGGTGTATGACTCCGTCGGCGGGGTGCAGCCCCAGTCGGAGACCGTCTGGCGCCAGGCGAATAAATACCACGTTCCGCGGCTGGCCTTCGTCAACAAGATGGACCGCCCCGGCGCGGACTTCTTCCGCGTGGTGCAGATGATGATCGACCGTCTGAAGGCTAACCCGGTGCCGATTGTGATCCCCATTGGCGCCGAAGAGCATTTCACCGGCGTTGTCGATCTGGTGAAAATGCGCGCCATCCTGTGGGATGACGCCACCCAGGGCATGACCTTCAGCTATGGCCCCGTTCCTGACGATCTGCTGGCGACGGCACAGCAGTGGCGGGAGAAAATGGTCTCGGCGGCGGCGGAAGCCAGCGACGCGCTGATGGATAAATACCTGGAAACCGGCGAGCTGGACGAGGCGGAGATCGTTGCCGGTCTGCGCCAGCGCACGGTGAAGGGGGAAATCCAGGCGGTGCTCTGCGGGAGCGCCTTTAAAAACAAAGGCGTGCAGCGCATGCTCGATGCGGTGGTGGAGCTGATGCCGTCGCCGCTGGATATTCCGGCGATACAAGGCGTTGATGAGAAAGGCCAGCCGGCGGAACGCCATCCGAGCGACGATGAGCCGCTGTCGGCGCTGGCGTTTAAACTGATGACCGACCCCTACGTCGGCCAGCTGACCTTTATCCGCGTCTACTCCGGGACGCTGAAGAAAGGCGATGCGGTGTGGAACCCGGTGAAGGGCAAGAAAGAGCGCATCGGGCGTATCGTGCTGATGCAGGCCAACGACCGCCATGAAGTTGACGAACTGCACGCCGGGGATATCGCGGCCTGCGTTGGGCTGAAGGATGTGACCACCGGTGATACGCTGTGCGATCCGGATGCGATCATTACCCTCGAACGGATGGAGTTTCCGGAGCCGGTGATTTCGCTGGCCATCGAGCCGAAGACCAAAGCGGATCAGGAGAAAATGGGCATCGCGCTGCAGCGGCTGGCGGCGGAAGATCCCTCGTTCCGTCTGCATACCGATGAAGAGTCTGGCCAGACGATTATCTCCGGCATGGGCGAGCTGCATCTGGAGATCATTGTCGACCGGATGAAGCGCGAGTTTGGCGTCGAGGCCAACATTGGTCGTCCGCAGGTCACCTACCGCGAAACCCTGCGCAAGAAAGTGACGGACGTGGAAGGCAAATTTGTGCGCCAGTCCGGCGGCAAAGGGCAGTACGGGCACGTCGTGCTGACCCTGGAGCCGCTGGAGCCGGGCAGCGGTTTCGTCTTCGAGGACGCCACCAAAGGCGGCGTGGTGCCACGCGAGTACATCCCTTCCGTGGAGAAAGGGTTGCGCGAAGCGATGGGCACCGGCGTGCTGGCGGGTTATCCGGTGGTTGACGTGAAAGCGACCCTGACCTTCGGGTCGTACCACGACGTGGACTCCTCGGAGATGGCGTTCCGCATGGCGGCGATCTTTGGCTTCCGGGAAGGCGCGCGCAAAGCGGATCCGGTGATCCTTGAGCCGGTGATGCACGTCGAGGTGGAGACGCCGGAAGAGTACGCCGGGAATATTATGGGCGATCTCTCTTCCCGTCGCGGGATGGTGCAGGGGATGGAAGAGCGCTTCGGCAGCCAGATCATCCGCGCCGACGTGCCGCTGGCGGAGATGTTTGGTTATTCCACCACGCTGCGCTCGATGTCTCAGGGACGGGCAACCTACAGCATGGAGTTCCACCATTACGCGGAAGCGCCGCGTAATGTGGCGGATGAAATCATCGCCAGCCGCGCGAAAAGCTAAGCAACGTTCCCGGGTGCGACGCGAGGCGTCTTACCCGGGCTACGAGTCCAGCCATCGTTTGTAGCCCGGGTAAGGCGTTAGCCGCAACCCGGGAATTTTAGCCAATCAGACAATATCCTGTGCGTACTGCCACAGCGCCTTCAACTGCGCCAGCTTCTCTTTATCATCCGCATACTGCTGATACAGCATCTGCAGCTCATCGGCATAGGCCTGCAAAAACTCTGGCGTAAACACCTGACGACGGTGCTCTAACCAGCGCTGCTGCTCATGTTCATCGAGCGTGCCGGGGAAGTTGCGCGCCCGATAGTTAAACAGCAGGCGTTCGATACGCTTATCGGCGAAGGTAATATCCAGCGCCGGCAGATTGCGCGGTTCGGTTTCCAGCACGATTTTCATCGCCGCGCGGTCGGCATCGCTAAAGAACCCATTGTAAAGCTGGGCGTCGACGTTTTCGGACGGCACGAACGGCTCGGCTTCGGCATAGACCGCCACCACTTTCTCCCGCACCTGCGGATTCGCCCGCAGCAGCTGGGCATTCTCCAGACAGCGCTGAATGGAGATCCCCAGCCGGTCGGCATCCTGCGGGCGCAGGGTATTGGCCTGAGCCAGCACCGGACATTTATTGAGATGCACCAGCTTGATCGGCGCCGCCGGCAGATCGCCAAGCTCGGCGCGCGGGGTGTAAAGCCGCTCGCGCAAGGCATCGGCATCGAGCTCCAGCAGCGGCGCCATATCGCCCGCCAGATCGACCATAATCACCGCATTGCGGTTTTCCGGATGCCAGGCCAGGGGCGCCACCAGGCTGGTGTTGCCGCGCGCGGCGCCAAACATGCCGGAGACATGCACCAGCGGTTTCATCTGCGGCACGTCGATGAGCGTCGCCAGCTTGCGCTTATTGCGGTGGCTGTAGAGATAATCAAACAGCCGCGGCTGCCGGGTTTTCACCAGCTTCGCCATGGCGATGGTGGCGTACACATCGGCCATCGCGTCATGGGCGTTCTGGTGTTCAATACCGTTGGCGACGGTTAGATGTTCAAGCCGGAAGCTGGGCAAACCCTCGTCATTCTCCGGCCAGGTGATCCCTTCCGGACGCAGGGCATAGCAGGCGCGCATCACGTCGAGCAGATCCCAGCGCGAGTTATCGTGCTGCCAGCTCCAGGCATAAGGGTCATAGAAGTTGCGATAAAAGATATTCCGCGTCACTTCGTCATCAAAGCGCACGTTGTTATAGCCGACGATACAGGTTTGCGGCACCGTGAACAGATCGTGGATGCGGCGGGCAAACGCGGCCTCATTATCCCCTTTGGCCAGCGCTTCCTGCGGGGTGATCCCGGTGATCATCACCGCCTGCGGCTGCGGCAGATAATCGTCAGCGGGCTTGCAGTAAAACACCTCGGGCTCGCCGAGCACGTTCAGCTCCGCGTCGGTGCGGATGGCGGCGAACTGCGCCGGCCGGTCGAGGGAAGGGCTGGTGCCGAAGGTTTCATAATCGTGGAATAAAAATCCGGGCTGGTTGACGCTATCTTGCATAGTCTGTTCATTATCCGTGGTGGCGTGCGACCGGTATGGTAAACGATTTGCCCGGTCATCAGAAGGGTAACGGCAAGCAACTTCCTCTGCTGTGTCATATTTTCTTGCAATTAAACCCTGATATGAAACGCGAAGTTCCGTAAAAAGGACGGCGGATCTGTAAATCTAGAGGATATGCCGTTGAAAGGCCGTTTGTTTATTGCTGTATCTTTGCTCGCTTCGAGCGTTTCCTGCGCATTTGCCGTCGACTTCCCTGCTACGGTCGCGCCACCGGCTATTCAGGCTGGCTCCTGGGTGCTGATGGATTACACCACCGGTCAGGTCCTGACCGCGGGTAACGAACATCAGCAGCGCAATCCTGCCAGTCTGACCAAACTGATGACCGGCTACGTGGTCGACCGCGCCATCGACAGCCATCGTATCACCTTTGACGACATCGTCACCGTGGGTAAAGACGCCTGGGCGAAGGGCAACCCGGTGTTCGACGGGTCATCCCTGATGTTCTTAAAACCAGGGGATCGGGTCAGCGTCCGCGACCTCAGCCGTGGGCTGATTGTCGACTCCGGTAACGACGCCTGCGTCGCGCTGGCCGACTATGTCGCCGGCGGCCAGCCGCAGTTTGTCGCCCTGATGAATCAGTATGTCGAAAAATTGCACCTGCGGGATACCCATTTCGAAACCGTCCACGGCCTCGACGCCCCGGGCCAGCACAGTTCTGCCTATGACCTCGCGGTGCTGTCGCGGGCGATTATTCATGGCGAACCTGACGTCTACCACATGTACAGCCAGAAAAGCCTGACGTGGAACGGGATCACCCAGCAAAACCGTAACGGTCTGCTGTGGGATAAAACCATGAACGTCGATGGCCTGAAAACGGGCCACACCTCTGGCGCCGGGTTCAACCTGATCGCCTCGGCGGTGGATGGCCAGCGCCGGCTGATCGCCGTGGTGATGGGGGCGGACAGTCCGAAAGGCCGCGAGCAGCAGGCCGCGAAACTACTGCACTGGGGGCAGCAGAACTTTGACACCGTGCAGGTGCTGCAGAAAGGCCAGAAGGTCGGCACCGAACGCATCTGGTACGGCGATAAAGAGCAGATTAAGCTCGGCACCGATCAGGATTTCTGGTTAGCGCTGCCGAAGGCGGAAGTGTCGCGGATTAAAGCGAAATATGTGCTGGATAAGAAGGATCTGGAGGCGCCGATCGCCGCCAACCAGCGGGTCGGCGAGATTTCGCTGTATGACAGCGACAAGGTGGTGGGGCACTATCCGCTGGTCACCCTCGAAAGCATCAATAAAGGCGGGGTGTTCTCGCGAATGAGCGATTACCTGCACCACGAGCTGTAACCATGATAACCGCCTCTTTGCAGGCGGTTTTTTTCGTCTGTCGCTCCTGCTGGCGGGGCGCCTGTTTTTTCAGCAGTGTGATGGCGACTCTGTGAATTCGCGCACATACTGAGGGGGGATCTCCTGTTAAATTAACTGTATATTCATACAGTCATTTATCTCCAAAGGAGGCAAGATGAACTACAGCATCACCACCCTCGGCAAGAAAACCATTGCCGGTTTCCATCTGGTCGGGCCCTGGGATCAAACGGTCAAGCAGGGGTTTGAGCAACTGATGATGTGGGTTGAGAACCATCAGGTGCCCGCCCGTGAATGGCTTGCCGTCTACTACGATAACCCGGAGGAAGTGCCGGCGGAAAAACTGCGCTGCGCCACCGTGGTCGCCGTTGACGAGGATTACGTCATTCCCGCCAACAGCGAAGGGGTGATACTGGCGGCGGTTGCCGGCGGGGATTACGCCTGCGCCCGCGCGCGGGTGGTGGATTACGATTTTGCCACCCCGTGGATGCAGTTTTTCGACAGCCTGCTGCAGAGCACAACGTATCGCGTGGCCCCCAGGCCCTGTTTTGAGATCTATCTCAACGACGGCAACCACGACGGCTACTGGGATATCGACATGTATGTCCCCGTTGAGCGCGTCGCGTCGTAGCGGTTTACCCCTGTTCCGGACAAGGATTTTTACATTCCCGGCACGCTCCGGGCGAAAAAGCAGTTACAATTGGCCTTTTCGTTTTGCCGGAGAGGGTTGTGCGCGCTGATAAATCACTCAAGCCATTTGAGATCCGCTTGTATCGCCATTATCGGGTAGTGCATGGCGTGCGGATTGCGCTGGCCTTTGTGCTCACTTTTTTGCTGGTGCGGCTGCTGAACGTGCCTGAGGGGACCTGGCCTCTCATCACCCTGGTGGTGGTGATGGGGCCGATCTCCTTCTGGGGCAACGTCGTGCCGCGGGCGTTTCAGCGCATCGGCGGCACGATCCTCGGCTCGGCGCTGGGGCTGGTGGCGCTGAAGCTTGAGCTCATCTCCCTGCCGCTGATGGTCCTCTGGTGCGCGGCGGCGATGTTCCTCTGCGGCTGGCTGGCGCTGGGCAAGAAACCCTATCAGGCACTGCTGATCGGCATTACCCTGTCGGTGGTGGTCGGGGCGCCGCCCGGCGATATGCATACCGCGCTGTGGCGAAGCGGCGACGTGATCTTCGGCTCGCTGCTGGCGATGCTGTTTACCGGTATCTGGCCGCAGCGGGCGTTCATCCACTGGCGCATCCAGATGGCCAGCTATGTCACCAACTTTAACCGCCTCTACCAGGCCGGCTTCTCGCCAAATCTGGTGGATCGGCCGCGGCTGGAAAAGCATCTCCAGCAGGCGCTGAACGACGTCGTCAAAATGCGCGGGCTGATCACCCCCGCCAGCAAAGAGACGCACATCCAGAAGGCGATCTTCGAGGCTATCCAGACCGTCAGCCGCAACCTCGTCTGCATGCTGGAGCTGCAGATCAACGCCTGGTGGGCCACCCGTCCGGGTCATTTTGTGATGCTCAATGCGCACACCCTGCGAGAGACGCAGCAGATGACCCAGCAGACGCTGTTGGCCATCGCCCACGCCTTGTATGAAGGGAACCCTCAGCCTGTGCGCGCCAACAATGAAAAGCTGAATGAGATCGTTCTCGAACTGCGCCAGCTGATGAAAGAGCAGGGTGACGACAGCCTGGCGGAAACCCCAATTCATGGCTATGTTTGGCTCTCGATTGAACTGGCGCGTCAGCTGGAGCTGCTGTCGCATCTGATCTGCCGCGCGTTGCGCAAATAAGCACCAGATGCACCGGGTAACTGCATGGGTTGTTTCGATTCAGCAGCGTTTAGGGTTATGATAAACGCAAAGGAAAAAACATTGTCATCAGCGACTGCTAGCAGTTATGTTAGCCCTATAACGCAGTCGCTTTACGAATCCGAATCTCAATTATTAGGGGTGTAAAAATGGAAACAACTAAGCCTTCTTTCCAGGACGTACTGGAGTTTGTTCGTCTGTACCGTCGTAAGAACAAACTGCAGCGTGAAATTCAGGACGTTGAGAAAAAGATCCGTGATAACCAGAAGCGTGTTCTGCTGCTGGACAACCTCAGCGACTACATCAAACCGGGCATGAGCGTGGAAGCTATCCAGGGCATCATCGCCAGCATGAAGAGCGATTACGAAGATCGCGTTGATGATTACATCATCAAAAATGCCGAGCTGTCCAAAGAGCGCCGCGACATCTCCAAAAAACTGAAAGTGATGGGCGAAGCCAAAGTCGAAGGCTAATCCCTGCCGGTCCGGCGGCGATCGACGTCGCCGGGCTGTTCTGCTCTACCTCCCCATTCGTCTCTTTTTCTGCAAAACTTTGTCCCGGCAACTGACTCTCCTCACCGACTCTTTGCTATACTGCCCCGCGAAAACGTATTGATATCGGAAAGGTTTCTCTCATCCTGGCCGGGCATCTGACGCAGCGGCGTCAGAGCGATATCTCAACACCTCTCACCTCTCCGACGATCGATTCGCCAGAAGACAAACTCAGGTGCTGACCGGGCGCGACCGAACTCTTCCGCTGCTTTCGCCGACAGGAGTCAACCTCACGTGATTAAGTCATTCTTTGCTGCACTCTCGTTTATCAGCCGCCTGCCGGTCCCGGCGCGGTTATCTCAGGGCCTGGAGATCGAACAGTACCAGCGCAGTATCGTCACCTTTCCGCTGGTCGGTTTACTGCTCGGCGCCATCGCCGGCGCGGTGGCGCTCCTCCTGCAGCCGTGGTGCGGCGTCCCGCTGGCGGCGCTGTTCGGCGTGCTGGCGCTGGCGCTGCTCACCGGCGGATTTCACCTTGACGGGCTGGCTGATACCTGCGACGGCATCTTCTCCGCCCGCACCCGCGATCGGATGCTGGAGATCATGCGCGACAGCCGGCTGGGCACCCACGGCGGGCTGGCGCTGATCTTCGTGCTGGTGGCGAAAGTGCTGGTGGTCGGCGAGCTGCTGCTGCGCGATACCCACCCCATCGCCGCGCTGGCGGCGGCCTGCGCCGTCGGTCGCGGAATGGCGGTGCTGCTGATGTATCGTCATCGCTACGCGCGGGAAAAGGGGCTGGGCAATCTGTTTATTGGCAAAGTTAGCCTGCAGCAGACGCTGGTGACGATGGCGATGGGGGTAGCGCTGGCCACCGTCCTGCTGGGGCTGCAGGGCCTGCGCGCCGCGCTGATCACCCTGGTGCTGATCTGGGGTCTGGGATGGGCGCTGAAGCGAACCCTCGGCGGGCAGACCGGGGATACTCTCGGGGCGGCGATTGAGCTGGGTGAATTACTCTTTTTACTGGCGCTGCTGTAAGGCCTGGCGCCAACGATGAGGAACAGAATGGAAACACTTTCTGCGTTACTGGCTGCCATTCCGCAGCCCGATGTGGCGGGCATGGCGCGCGCTCAGCAGCATATTGATGGCCTGTTAAAGCCGCCCGGTAGCCTTGGACGTCTGGAGACGCTGGCCGTGCAACTGGCTGGTCTGCCGGGGCTGCAGGGGCAGCTGGCGCTGGCGGAGAAGGCGATAGTGGTCATGTGCGCCGACCACGGCGTCTGGCATGAAGGCGTGACGCCTTCGCCGCAGGTGGTGACGGCCATTCATGCCGGCAATATGGTGCGGGGCAACACCGGCGTCTGCGTGCTGGCGGCGCAGGCCGGGGCCAGGGTGCAGGTGGTGGATGTCGGCATCGATGCCGACCCGCTGCCGGGCCTGATTAACCTCAAGGTGGCCCGCGGTAGCGGGAATATCGCCCGGACGGCGGCGATGAGTCGCCAGCAGGCGGAGACGGTGCTGCTGGCCAGCATGCATCTCACCCGCCAGCTCGCCGCCGACGGGGTGAAAGTTTTTGGCGTCGGCGAACTGGGAATGGCCAATACCACCCCGGCCGCAGCGGTGATCAGTGTCCTGACGGGCAGCGATCCTGACGCCGTGGTGGGCTGTGGGGCCAATCTGCCGCTGGCGCAGCGGGGCCATAAGGTGGCGGTGGTGCGCCAGGCGATAGCCCTTAACCAGCCGAACCCGGAGGAGGGGCTGGATGTCCTGGCGAAGGTGGGCGGTTACGATCTGGTGGGCATGACCGGGGTGATCCTCGGGGCGGCCTCCTGTGGCCTGCCGGTGGTGCTGGATGGCTTCCTCTCCTATGCCTCTGCCCTGGCGGCGTGTCGCATGGCCCCGGCGGCGCATCCTTATCTTGTCCCTTCGCACTTGTCGGCGGAGAAAGGGGCGCAGATCGCCCTGGACGCGCTGGGTCTGCGGCCCTATCTCGATATGGACATGCGCCTGGGAGAGGGCAGCGGCGCCGCGCTGGCCATGCACCTGCTGGATGCCGCCAGCGTGATGTACAACCAGATGGGAACGCTGGCGCAGAGCAACATTGTGCTGCCCGATACCGCGCCGTCGTCCTGATGAAAAAGCGCATCGTCTCCACGATGGGGGGACGATGCGCTGCGTTTACAGCGCCTGCTGTCAGACCGCCTGGGGCAGGAGGTAAACCTGCGCCGGGGCGCGCATGCCGTCGGTGACAATATGGCGGATGCCGCTGGCCATCACCGCCAGGGTGACGTCAAAAGCGTTCAGGCTATCGCCGAAGCCCGCGGTCAGGTTGAGCATCGAACCATTGGCCAGCAGATAGATGGTTTTGTCGGCCATGCGGTAGGCGTTGATATACGGCATCACCTCTTCCTGAGGGTACTGGCGCAGGTACTCGCCGTCGATCTCTTCCGCCACGTGGCCGACGTTAAGGATAAAGACTCCCGCTTTCGCGCGCTCCAGCGCCTGGCGATTAACCACGTTTTTCCCGCCTGTCGCCGTGGCCACCACGTCCGCCGAGGCGATAGCCTCCTGCAGATCCACCACGTGCCAGCCGTCGTAGGCCGCCTGCAGACGACGGGCAGGATCGATCTCCGCCACCATCACCTGACCGCCAAAGGCTTTTGCCGCCGCCGCGACGCCCTGGCCGACCAGGCCGTAGCCGATCACCAGCACTTTTTTCTCATGCAGGGTGAGATGAGTGGTCTGGAAGAAGGTGTGCCAGGCGGTGAGACCAACCATATGGCGGTTGTGCAGCCCCTCTTTGACCGGCAGATCGTCCCAGTTAAAGATCGGATAGCCTGGCTGAATATCGCCCAGCCGATTGACGCCCGAGCCAGTGGCTTCCAGACCCGCCACGATGTTACCAAACTCGCCGCGCTGGTGGAGCAGGGTGGTGATATCGGCGCCCATCTCGCACAGGTGAGTGGGCTGCCAGGCAATCGCTTTTTCCCATGACTGCTGCCAGTCGGCGTCGCTCATATTGCGCCACGCACAGGCCTCGGCGCCGCGCTCCACCAGCCAGGCCACCACGTCGTCCTGCACGGTGGTGGGGTTACAGGTGGTTAAGAAGACCTGAGCGCCCTTGTCGAGGATCCCCTGCACCAGCGGGATCATTTTCATGTCGAGGTGCATACAGCAGGCCAGGCGCACGCCGCTGAGGTCGGGCAGGGCGGCGACCTGACGCAGGGTACGCGGCATATTCTGGCTGGCCCATGCCACTTCTTTCACTAAAGAGATTTTATTATTCACTGGGTTATGACCTTCAGTTCGCAAAAGGGGTATCCCCCTGACAGAAAAGGGATTCTATCAGCCCACGCGAGAATTCACAGCCCTGTGCCCTCTGGACGATATTGCCTACGCTATCCCCCTGTGAAATACATGGTTGTTAATGTAAGGTTAAAAAAAGAAAATAAAATATAAGTAATTCCTATGACCTAAGCGATAAAGCGATGTTGAGTGTCATTTCTGCGGGGCTGTTTTCACGGCTGCGGATTTTCCTTGGGCGCCTGAAGCCGCACGCGCTGCCGGTGGCCCGCCGGCATATCGTGCTGGGATCCATTGGCGCCGGCACCGGGCTGGCGGTAACCAGCATGTTCAGCCACTGGCTGCTCGGCGAAGTCAATTTGTGGTTTATTGCCCCCATGGGCGCGTCGGCGGTGCTGTTATTTGGCGTGCCGAGCAGCCCGCTGGCGCAGCCGTGGTCGATTGTCGGCGGTAATGTGCTGTCGGCGCTGATCGGCGTCACGGTGGGCATGCTGGTTCCCGACCCGGCGCTGGCCTGCGGGCTGGCGGCCGCGCTGGCGATCGCCGGGATGTATTTTCTGCGCTGTCTGCATCCCCCCGGCGGTGCGGTGGCCCTGACGGCGATCCTCGGCGGCGCCGGGGTGCACAGCGAAGGCTATCACTTTGTGCTGACGCCGGTGCTGCTCAACTCGCTGATGCTGGCGCTGCTGGCCATCGTGTTTAATAACCTGGTTGGCCGCCGCTATCCGCATTCGCTGGCGGCGGAGGAGGTCAAGCCCCGGGCGGTGCCACTGGGCATCTCGGTCACCCGGGAGGATATTCACGCCGCGCTGCTGGAAGGCCAGTTCCTCGACATTGATGAAGACGATGTCCAGGAACTGCTGGAGAATATCGAGCAGCAGGCGCGCCAGCGCATCGCGATGGCTGCCCGCCGCTAAGGGCGCGCTTCGGGCTGCGGGTTACAGATCGCCGGTAAGATACTGCGCGACCCCGCGGCCAAAGCTCCAGTCACCTTTCTGATTACTGATAATCGACACCATCACATCATCGCCGCTCAGGCCGCAGTGCTCCGCCAGCTCCTCCTGCAACAGGGCGAAGAAGCGTTGCTTCTGCGCCTCGCTGCGCGGGCTGGTATAGACCCGCACCACCACCAGATCCCGCGTGCGGGTCAGTCCGAGGCCGGTATCGTCAATCACCATATGGGGGGCTTTGTTTTCGTGAACAATCTGGTAGCGGTCGCGTTCCGGTACCTCGAAGGCACGCAGCACGGCGCGATGGGCGGCATCCAGCAGGGTTCTGATCTCCTGTTCCGTACGGCCTTCAATCAGGTCAAATGTCAGTAATGGCATGCAGGTGTTCCTTATCGTTAGGGAATAATGACGGGCTGAACAGGATGCTAGCCGATGCCGTCGCGGGCAAAAACCGCTATAGTTGAATACATTGTTTTTACTGGTGAACAATCACATGAGCGAGAGTCGTCCGGAGAGTTACTGGGCCCATCTGTACTGGCTGACGGTGCTGGAAGAGCAAAAAAGCTATACCCGGGCCGCGGAAAAGCTGGGGATCAGCAAGTCGGCTATCAGCCAGAAAATCAGCGAGCTGGAGCGGGTGACTGGCAAAACCCTGGTCCATCGCACTACCCGCAGCGTGAGCCTCAGCGAAGACGGACTGCGGCTGGTGGCGGAACTCAACGAGCCGTTTGGTCAGTTGCGGGATATTTTCACCGGCGCCTGCGATGAGGGCGGGCCGCTGCGGGGAACGCTGCGCCTGACCGCGCCGGTGGCCTTTTCCCGCCAGCAGCTGGTCCCGGCGATCGCGCCGTTTTTGCATCAGCATCCCCAGCTGCATTTGCAGCTGGAGGTGACCGACCGGCTGGTCTCTCTGGCCAGCGAAGGGTTCGATCTTGCCATCCGCCACTGTCGGCGCGAGGCGTTCCCGGACACCCACGTCGCCTGGCCGCTGTGTCACACCGCGACGCTGATCGTCGCGTCCGCCGACTATATTCGCCGCCATGGCCGCCCGGAGACCCCCGACGATCTGCGCCACCACCAGTGCCTGACCTATCCCCGTGGGCCACAGCGCCCGCAGTGGACGTTCGCCTCCCGCCAGGCGCCCGATGAACGGGTGACCATCAATGTGCAGGGGCCCTTCGCCACGAATAACAGCGAGTCGCTACGCGATGCCGTGCTGGCGGGGCTTGGGGTGGCGCTGCTGCCGGATTTCAGCGCCCGGGAGGCCATCGGTCGCGGGCTGGTGCAGGAGCTGCTCCCGGCGTGGCAGCCGGTGGAGGTGTTTGCCGATAAGCTGTACGTCATCCGGCCCTATACCCCGCGCGTGTCGCGCGCGGTGGAAACCTTCAGCCGCTACCTGAAAGCGACCTTCAGCGAGCCGCGTCCAGTTCCCGCGCCAGCGCCTCGCTAAAGCGGGGAAGCAGATGGCGTTCGCCGGGAAGCCGCTGCGCGAGGGTGACGGTTTTGTCGGCGCAATAGACCCGTTCGCTGCCGAGCTGCGCTTCAAAGGCGTTCGCTGCCTGATGCGCCGCGGTAAGATCGGCGTCAATAAGGATCACCGCATGGGCCAGCACCACATGGCCGCGGCCTGCCGTCAGCGGCCGCCAGTACTGGGCGGTACCGACAATCTTGCGCGCCGCCTCGCCCTCCCCGCAGGCGAGGTTATACCGGCCATCGCAAAAGGAACCGTTTACCGCCCGGGCGTGGCTGGCAACGCCGAAGCGCGCGAGGGTACGCTGCAGCACCGCGCACAGCGAGTGATAGATGGGTTCGGCGGCCTCGCCGAGCGACTGCTGCACCGGCCAGGCGAGGCTAAGGTTGATAATTCCCGGCCCCTGAGGCACCAGACCGCCCCCGGAGCGGCGGAGCCATACCGGCCAGCCGCGCGCGGCAAAATGCGCGCTGACCGCCGGCAGATCCGCAAACTGACGATAGCTCCCCGGCACCACAAATCCCTGCGGCGCCTGCCAGAGCTGGGCGACGGCTTCCCCGGCGCAGGCTTTGGCAAACAGCGGCTGTTCCGCCTGGGTGGGGTCCTCGCAAAACTGCAGCGCCAGCGAGGAGGGGGTAAAACGGCGAGGCCAGCAGTCGGCCAGCGATAACAGAGACATGCATTCTCCTTACCGGAGGGCGCGGGTCACGCCCTCCGCTGGTGGGTCAGTGGACGGTCTGTTTTTTCATCAGCAGGGCGGTGAGCGCCGACAGCAGGCATCCCGCGGTCAGATAGAGGGCCACGCTGTGCCATGAACCGCCGGAGAAGGTGACCAGCGCCGCGGCGATAAACGGCGTAAAACCGCCGCCGACCACGCTCGCCACCTGGTAGCCGACGCCGGCGCCGCTGTAGCGATAGCTGGCGCCGAACAGCTCGGTAAACATCGGCTGCTGGACGCAGACCACCATATCATGGGCGATATTGGCCAGCATCAGGGCGAAGAACAGGATCCAGAAAACAGACTGACTCTCCAGCGCCATAAAGAACGGAAAACCGCTCAGCGTGCCGATCAGCGCGCCGGTGATATAGATCCGTCGGCGACCAAAGCGGTCTGCCAGCCAGGCGAAGCAGGGGATAGTCAGGCAACTGAGTCCGCCCACCAGCAGGCCGATGTTGAGAAACAGCTCGCGCGGCAGGCCGAGGTTTTGCGTGGAATAGTTGAGGGCGAAGGCGGTGACGATATACATCGTCAGCAGTTCGCACAGCCGCAGGGCGATAATCAGTAAAAACGCTCCCGGATGGCGAAGCAGGGCTTCCACCACCGGTAGTCGCTTTTTCTCCGGCTGAAGGTTGGCCTGGCTCTGCTGCGCTTCAAATTCCTGCGATTCCGCCATGCCGTTACGGATCCACAGCGCAATAAGGACCAGCACCACGCTGAACAGGAACGGTAAGCGCCAGCCCCAGCTGAGGAACTGCTCGTCGGTGGTCAGGCTGCTGATCAGCGATACCAGCCCGGTGGAGAGCAGCAGGCCGACGCCGTAGCCTACCTGCACCCCGCTGCTGTAAAAGGCTTTTTTCCCCTGCGGGGCGTTCTCCACCGAGAGCAGCGCCGCGCCGCCCCATTCCCCGCCGACGGCAAACCCCTGGACGGCCCGCAGGAACACCAGCAGCGCCGGCGCCCACCAGCCGATCTGGCTGAACGAGGGGAGCAGGCCGATGCAGGCGGTGGCGATACCCATCATCCAGACGGTCATCATCAGCATCCGTTTACGCCCGAGGCGGTCGCCGAAGTGGCCAAAGATAATCCCGCCGAGCGGGCGAAAGAGAAACCCGACGCCGAAGGTGGCAAAGGCGGCAAGCGTCCCCATCGCCGGGCCGATCTGCGGGAAAAACTCGCGGTTAAACACCAGCGCGGCGGTAATGCCATAGAGAAGAAAATCGTACCAGTCGACCACCGCGCCGGCAAAACTGCCCCATGCCGCCCGCCGGGCGCGAAGCAGTGAATCTGGCGCCTCGGCGGGCTGCACGCTTATTGTTGAATCCATACCCTGTCCTGTCTGTCACATAATTTGTCGTTATTGGAATGAGACGCTTTTACTGTTGCGTCAGCGTTGAGACTACCGCGCAGCGGCCGTGGAGGAAAGTAGTTTGCCTGCTAAGCGGGGAGATGGCGCAAAAAAGAAGCGACGGGAAAGGCGGGCTAAATCACACCCTGTACTAAACAATCTGGCAATTTGCCAGCCAGCTTATACTTTTAATTAAATCAACGGATAACAAAGAGGGACACCTTTTAAGAATTGACGTAAATGGTTTACACTTAACATGTCTCCTTCTCTGGAATGGTGAGTTAAATGCGTCTACTTCTTGCAGTGTTATTTTGTTCTGTCATGTTGCCTTCCGCTTACGCTGAAAAACTGCCTGCGCCGACAGGAAAACCTGTACTGACCATTTCCGGAAAAATCGGGAATACGAACGTCGGTGACAAAGCCGTTTTTGACCTCGCGGCGCTGGAAAAACTGGGGATGAAAACGGTGGAAACCACCACCCCCTGGTACACCGGTAAGGTTCGTTTCGATGGCATTCCCCTCAATAAACTCATGGATTTAGTCGGCGCTAAGGGCAAATCCGCGCGCGTGCTGGCGCTTAACGACTACACCACCATTATCCCGATTGATGATTTTTATAAATTCCCGGTCATTATGGCCTTAAAAATGAACGGCGAATATATGCGCGTTCGTGATAAAGGTCCATTATTTATCGTCTACCCTTACGACAGCAGCACTGAATTACAAAACCAGATCTATTATTCCCGATCGGCCTGGCAAGTTTCTAAGATTATTATAGAGTAAGGGTTGGATCTTGAATCGAATACTCACGGCTATTATTTTGTCGTTATTTATTGTTACCGGATATATTACCTATCTGGTGCATGAGCGACAAAGTGAGTTGCAAAAATTTACCCGCTATACAGACTCCTGGTCAATGTCGCAGATGGTGTCGGAATATATGCGACTGGAGTCTCGTCTGGCGGGAATGGCGATCGGGGCCGAAGGGGCGGACCACGATGAGGTGCGCCTGCGCCTGGAGATCATGATGAGCCAGATCGAACTCCTGCAGCAGGGCGATCTGGGTAAATTTATTAATAAAAGCGAACAGCGGAAGGCGGTGGTCGCGACGCTGATTCGTAATCTTCATCTGCTTGATAAACAAGTTGATACCATGACGCCGGAGCAGGTCAAACAGATCCTGCCGGTGTTGAGTGAACTGGATGGCCCCCTGACCTCAATGGCCGCCGCCACCCTGACGCAAGATATTAATATCGTTAATATCACGCATGATAAAATCCAGCATCTTTATTATATCTACTCGGTGATCTCCATTCTGCTGATCGCCATGTGTATTACCCTCGGCCTGTTGATGCTCCGGCAGAATAATAACCTGCGTCGCGCCCATGTGCGCATGAAGACGCTGGCCAACGATCTGCAGGCCTCGAAAGAGAAGTTGCAGGTACAGAACCGCCGACTGCAGTACGATGCCTACCATGATTCGCTGACCGGTATGCCGAATCGTCTCTCTTTCTGGCAGCGGTTGCAGGAGATTGTCAACCAGGTGCGCCCCTATCAGGGGTGCGCGGTGGTGATGCTGTTCGACCTCGACAGCTTTAAGGATGTGAACGATACCCTCGGCCATGATGCTGGCGATAAGCTGCTGCAGGATCTGGCCAGTCGTCTCTCTTTTTTCCGTAAAACCTCCGAGACGCTGTATCGCCTTGGCGGCGATGAGTTCGCGATGCTCTCTTACGATCTGACTGAAGAGATGGCCCTCGAGCGCGCCAATGTTATCCGGGAGAAGATCAGCCAGCCCTATCAGATCTACGATGCGCAGATTAATATCGACGCCTGCATCGGGATCGTTATCTCTGACGGCGAAAGCCGGACCGATTATCTGTACAAGTGTGCTGACCTTGCGCTGTACGAGGCGAAAAAAGAGGGCAGCGGTCATGTGCAAATTTTCCGGCCGGGCATGCTGCAGCGCCTGCAGGAGAATAAATCGTTCGAAGATGACCTGCTGCAGGCGCTGGCCCATGACGAATTTAAAGTCTACTACCAGCCGATCGCCGATACCGTCACGCGTGAAATCTACGGCTATGAAGCGCTGGTTCGCTGGTTCCATCCCGTGCGCGGCGTTGTGCCGCCGACGGTGTTTATTCCCGTCGCGGAGAAAATCGGCCTGATCAATACCCTCGGCGAGTGGGTGCTGAAAACCGCCTGCGCCGAAGCGGCCAGTTGGGCGACGCCGCTAAAAGTCTCGGTCAACGTTTCGCCGATTCAACTGATGAACACGTCGTTGACCGATACCATTATCGGCGTGCTGCAGCAGACCGGCCTCGATCCGCGACGCCTGGATCTGGAGATCACCGAGTCGGACGTGTTCAATGAGAATACCCGTTCGCTGGAAATTCTCAGCCAGCTGCGCGAGCAGGGCATTCAGATTTCCATTGATGACTTTGGTACCGGCTATTCTTCTCTGTCGCGTTTAAGCTACTTCCCGTTCGATAAAATCAAAATTGACCGCTCGTTTGTTATCAATATTCCGGAGCAAAAAGACGATTTGGATATCGTTCGCCTGATTATCAGTATGGGGAAGAGTCTGCATATGCGTATTGTGGCGGAAGGCGTGGAAACCGAAGAGCAATTGACCTCGCTGCAGGCGCTGGGGTGCGACCTGGTCCAGGGGTATTTAATCGGCAAGCCGAGTCCGCTGCGCTAACAAATTTTTAACGCGTTTACTTTTATTCTCCGGGTGATTTCAGGATCCTGAAATCGCCTTTTTTATTTTACCGCGTCACTAATCCCTGAGAGGTATAAAAAGGAGTAGACGGTAAAAGCAGCAACAAAATAATATCCTTAGCGTTTAAAAGGGGTATATGATATGCATCATATAGGCTATTTCTGAACGTCGCATTTGAGACGGTAAAGTGAGGCACCATCATGCAGCGAATCATTATTCCCACCCATTACGTTCACACCCGCAGCACGCCGCTGTGGACCAGGGAGACCGCCCCGGCCTCTATCTGGCGTCGCCATCTGGATGCCGGCACCCGGCAGGGCGTCTATCCTCGTCTCTCGGTGATGCAGGGGGCGATCCGCTATCTCGGCTATGCCGATGAAACCAGCCCCGAGCCTGTTGAAACGCTGACCATTGAAGCCGGGCAGTTTGGCGTTTTTCCGCCGGAGAAATGGCACTGTATTGAGGCGCTCAGCGAGGACACGGTTTTTAATGTCGACTTTTACGTCGATCCGAAAATTCTCATCGAGGGATAACAAGAGATGAACAGCGAAAATAAAGGCTATGCCTTGGCAGTTGAGAATGGCCAGCGTCAGGAAAAACGCGAAAAAATATATCTCAAACCGATGGCGCTTTATATTCCGCAGCACGCGGTGGAGGCGGTAAATAGTCTGCTGGATGACCTGCCAGCTGGCAATGAAGAAGAGGAGTGGGTGTTAACCGTCACCAATAATAATAACGGCGTCTCGGTTGATAAAACCTTTTCCTCGCTGGCGGCGCTGCGCGACCCGCTCACCGCCGCTGATACGGTGAAGGATCTGATCAATATCGTTCGCGGCTACGAGTCCGATGAAGAGACCAACGTTTGCGGCTGGTAAGCCCGCTACTCTTCCGCCGGATGGCGACCGTCACCTAATGCCATCTGGCCGACCAGCCACTCCCGTAGATCGATAATATCCGCGCGCTGCGCCACTGACTCGGTGGTGACCAGGTAGTAGCAGGCGCCCGGTAATGCACAGCTAAACGGCGCGGACAACACCCCGCGCTGCAGCAGATCCCGCGCCAGCAGTTCGCTGGCGATCACCACCCCCTGGCCGGCCACCGCCGCCTGCAGGGCATGGGTCTCATCGCTAAAGGTTAACCCCGCATCAATATTCAGCGTCGACGGCCCATAGCGGCGGCGCCAGTTCTCCCAGTTTGGCGAGTCGGCCGGCACGCGGCGGTTGGCGACGTGAAACAGCGTCACCCGCTGCAGATCTTCAGGCCGGGCGAGGCCCAGGGACGGGCTGGCGACCACGATAAAACGATCTTCATACAGCAGCGTGCAGCACAGGTCCGGCTCCGGCGTTTCACGATAGCGAATCGCGGCGTCCACGGTACCCAGTTGCAGATCCACCCGTTCGACGCTGGTGTGCAGACGCAGGTCGATAGCCGGAAAGCGGGCGGTAAAGTCCGCCAGCCGTGGCACCAGCCAGTGGGTGAGAAAATTGGAGGTGGTGGTGACAGTTAAGGATGGTGGCTGACGGGCATGAGCGATCTGGACGACGGCCTGTTCCAGGGCGCTAAAAGCGCGCTGCGTGGCGGCGTAGAGGATCTCGCCATCGGCAGTCAGACTGACCCCCTGTGCGCTGCGTTCGCAAACCCGGCACTCCAGCACCGACTCCAGCAGTTTAATCTGATGGCTGACTGCCGTCGCGCTGACGCCGAGCGCCCCGGCGGCCTGTTTAAAACTGCGGTGGCGGGCGACGGCATGAAAGGCGCGCAGCGCCCCCAGCGGCGGTAGACGGGGTGTTTTCATGGCTGAGTTTTTCTCATCTATGGCTGAAAACTATGCGTTTGTGTAAGGCAATATAGTGGCGCTAGGCTACGGGCATGTAAAGACAGTGGCATGAATTAAATTCATGCTTCTTCGCCTGTCAGGAGTCAATTATGCACGTTGTAAGCCGCTACACCGCCGCGGACGCGGCGGGGATTATCGAGCCGCGTGGCCGCGCCATCGCCCTGAGCGTGGCTTTTGCCGCCGGAGCCTTGCTGTTAAACATGGTTCCCGTTATCGGAGTGACCGGCACGCTGAGTCTGCTGACGGCACTGAGCGCCGCCTGCGGCGCCGGGTGGGGATCCACACGCGGGCATTCCTGGCTTTATCGCTCGCCCCTGGCGGCGACGCGCTGGGCCTTTCTGCTGTCGGCGGCCGGCTGGCTGCTGGCGCTGGTGGCCTGGTATGGCGGGCAGGACTGGCCCGCCATGCTGCCGGGCGTGGCGTGTGGCGGGGCGGGGGCGGCTGTCGCCTGGCGGATTGCGGCGGGACGGTCGATGCAGTGTGGGCCCAGACTCGGTGGCGCAACGCTGCTGAGCGTGGTCGTTGTCATCGCGGCGACGCTATTGGCCCAACACACTGCCGGGGCCGGGCGCAGCGGCGTGTGCTTCGCCTTCGCCGTGCTGCTGGACCTGTCGCTGCTCGGCGCGCTGATCGTGCGCATCAGGCAGCTGGAGAGTGCGGCGTAACGGAGTCCGGCGGCAAATGAAGCGAGCGGGGTAAGTCACCCGGCGTGGTGACAAATTTCTTCTACACTGTTACAGGCATCACATTCCTGTGCGGTCGGCACTCCTGCCGGCCGCCGTCGGCGTTCAGCCCAGGCACGGGCCTGCAGGCTGGTTATCCTGAAAGAGGAGTCTGTAACATGGCATTTGTCACCACCCAAGACGGCGTCAACATTTACTTCAAAGACTGGGGTCCAAAGGAAGCTCAGCCGATTGTCTTTCATCACGGCTGGCCCCTGAGCGCCGACGACTGGGATAACCAGATGTTGTTTTTCCTTGCCGAAGGTTTTCGGGTCATCGCTATCGACCGTCGGGGTCATGGCCGCTCCGATCAGGTTAGCGAGGGGCACGATATGGACCATTACGCGGCGGACGTTTCGGCGGTGGTGGAACATCTGGATCTGCACAATGCGGTCCACGTCGGGCACTCCACTGGCGGCGGCCAGGTTGCCCGCTACGTCGCCCGCTACGGCCAGCCGCAGGGGCGGGTGGCGAAAGCGGTGTTAATTAGCGCCGTCCCGCCGCTGATGGTGAAAACCGAGCAGAATCCGGGCGGTACGCCGATCGAGGTGTTTGATGGTTTCCGCAAAGCGCTGGCGGCGAACCGCGCCCAGTTCTATCTCGACGTCGCCTCTGGCCCGTTCTATGGCTTCAATCGTGACGGGGCAGAAGTGTCGCAGGGGACGATCCAGAACTGGTGGCGACAGGGAATGATCGGCAGCGCCAAGGCCCATTATGAAGGTATCAAGGCGTTTTCAGAGACTGACCAGACGGAAGACCTTAAGTCGATCACCTTGCCGGTGCTGGTGATGCAGGGGGATGACGACCAGGTGGTTCCCTATAAAAATGCGGCCATTCTGCAGGACAAACTGCTGCCGAACAGCCAGCTAATCATTTATCCTGGCTTCCCGCACGGGATGCACACCTCCCACGCCGATACCATCAACGCCGATCTGCTGGCGTTTATCCGCGCCTGATCTTCCCCCTTTGCCGGGCAGAGTGCCGTTAATGGCATTCCGCCAGCGCCCTGGTCGCCAGTCGCCGGGGCGCGCTGGTTGACGAGCAGGGGAAATCTGCTTAACTCATGGGATACCTGACGACTATTTTCCCCCTGGCAGGATAAAACGCCGGGTTTCTCTGTGGAAACCCGGCAGAATTCTGCGCAAGAGACAAGAGAGAGACAATGAAATTAGCCGGACTTCATCCCGACGAGCAGCGTCGCCTGCAATCGCTACGCTCTTCCGGGCTGTTGAATAGCGGAAAAGAAGAACGCTTCGATCGCCTGACCAGGCTTGCCCGTTCGCTGTATAACCTGCCGGTGGCGTCCATCAGTCTGGTGGGGGAAGATCTCCTGCATATCAAGTCCTGTGCCGGCCTCGATGTGGACACGGTGCCGAGAGATATTTCATTTTGCGCCCATACCATCCTGCAAACCGACCCGCTTATCGTCAACGACATGCAGCAGGACGAGCGCTTTCACGATAACCCGCTGGTCATTGCGGCGCCGTATATCCGCTTTTACGCCGGGTATCCGGTGCAACTGCCGGATGGCGCGACCGTTGGATCGTTCTGTCTGATGGATCACCAGCCGCGTTCATTTTCCGCCCATGAAATGCAGATCTTAAGCGATCTGGCGGCGATCGTGGAGGATGAGTTCAAGGTGCTGGATGCAGCAACCTCTGATGAGCTGACGGGACTGTTTAATCGCCGGGGATTCCTTACCCTGGCGGAGTATGCCCTGCTGACGGCCCAGCGCCGCCATGAGCCGGTAAGCCTCGCCTTTGTCGACCTCGACCGCTTCAAGCACATCAATGATACCTGGGGGCATGAAGAGGGCGACCGCGCGCTGATCGCCATCGCCGATTTGATGAAAGCGGCCTTCCGTGAGTCCGATATCCTCGCCAGGCAGGGTGGGGACGAATTTATCATTCTGTTCGCCAATACCAGCCGCCACGATGCCGCGACAGCGATGGAGACGCTCAGTCACAACGTGGCCCGTTTCAACCAGCAGGCGGCTCACCCCTGGCAGCTGGCATTCTCCTGGGGCTGCGTCGAGTACGATCCCGCCAGCCATCCCAGTCTCAACGCGCTGGTGGCCACCGCTGACCGGCTGATGTACCAGGCGAAGCAGAAGCAGGGTCGCGAGCGTCGCTAACCTGGCGTGGAGGCGTTCTGCAGGTACCGCTGCGCCTGCTGCCGCTTCTGCGCATAGCTGCTGAGCAGCGCCTGCTGTGATTTGCCTTCGTTATCGTAAAACAGACCGCCTTCGTCGGCGATAAAGCGATAATGCTGTTCCAGCTGGCCTATCACCCAGTCGATACGTTGCAGAGTGAGTAAGGTACACGACTGGCCATGCAGATCGTCTTCGATATCCAGCACGTGGGAGCGGAAAGCCTCCACAGCAAATAACCGGCTCAGCGCGGCTGGGTCCGCCAGCGCCGACGCCCAGCGCGCCGTTATCTGCTGAAAATGGGCCTGCACCTGCGGGGCGGCCTGTCGGGCGCGGAGCCAGGCGAGCTTGCGCCGGTAGCTTTCGAGCGCCAGCCGCTTCAGATCGCGATAGTGCGCCAGCTGCTGCTCCGCGCCGGGAACCTGGGTCATCAGCCAGCTAAAAAAGAAGCGGGTCTCAAAGCGCTCGACAAAGTGGAACAGCGGATCGGCCAGACCGTTGCTGTTGAATTCCCTGAGCGGATCGAAGGGATACATGTAGCCAAAATCGAACAGCCACAGCTGCTCCTGATGGTCCACCAGCAGATTTCCACGACAGAGATCCCACTCCATCAGCCCCTGTTCCTCACAGGCTTCCAGGGTCGTAAATAGCTGGGCGATCAGCGGCGGGGTCAACTGGTGAATCAGCTCGCCATCGATCCACGGTGAGAGCAGGATGCCGAGGCGATAATCGGCATACAACGTCGGAACGATGTGGGTGAAGCGCGGGGCGGTGACCGGGTTATCCTTCAGCCGCTGCAACGCCTGCCGGCGCTGCACTTCATTTAAAAACGACAGCTGGCCGTTGAGGTTGGCGACGCCGGCGATGGCGCGTCGTTTTTTTAAATTGTACTCCTTGCCGGCGATGCGCAGCCGGTAAACCTCGCCGGTCAGGCCTGAGCCGTATACCTGCACCACATAAGGGGAATCGGGGCCCAGTGCGGCGAGGGTTTCGGGTGGCAGCGGGCAATGGCTGACGTCGCCGACGATAAGGGGTTCTCCGCTGCGATCGAACGCCTGCTGTTGCTGTTGTCTGAGGTTCATGGTGCCTCCGGGTATAACGTTAGATAGCGTGGATAATCCACGCTATCTCACCCGCAAGCGGCAGTGAATTCATCCTACTGGCGGGGGCTTTTTCAGGCTGAGCTGGGGGGCGTCCACGGAGGATACTCGGGGCGTAGGGAGGCGGCAGGGAAGGGCATCGCGCCTGAGCAAATCTGGCCTTCGCGCTATCGCTGATGTTCCTCCAGCGCAACCCGGATACGGAAGCAGCGCCGCATTTTATTTATCTGATTCGCCATAATCCTTTGAACCCCAGAATTAGTTTTCTATTATCGCCTTCTTACAACGAAATCAGTTCTCGCCTGCACACAATGCTTCCTGACCTACGAGAAGTGCCCGATGTATCAGGATGGTCGCCGTTTTACAGGTCATCACACCGCTGAAAACAGCCGGATCTGTCGTTCGATGGATGACGGTTTATTACGCTAAGGAAATCACATGAGTCTGATGAGTAATTGTGCACAATCCACCCTGGATGTTATATTAAAATATAATATTCGGAGGTCCTCTATGTACAAAACTCGCCTGAAAAAGGTTGGCGGATCCATCATGCTGGCGGTTCCTCCCGCCGTGCTGAAAGCGCTGGAGCTGTCGACAGACAGCGAAGTGGGTATGACTATAGATAATGGCTGCCTGATTATTGAACCGCAGAAACGGCCCCATTATTCGCTTGAGGAACTGTTGGCGCAGTGCGATCCGCACGCCGAAATGAGCGAAGAGGATCGGGAATGGATTGATGCGCCTGCGGTGGGCAAGGAGATTCTGTAAATGGACAGAGGGGAAATCTGGCTTGTTTCACTGGATCCGATTGCTGGCCACGAGCAAAGTGGAAAACGTCCGGTCCTCATTGTATCGAAGGCATCGTTTAACAAGCTGACCCGGCTACCGGTCGTGGTTCCCGTCACCAGCGGCGGAAACTTTGCACGTACAGCAGGCTTCACGGTTTCACTGGAAGAGTCGGGGACCAAAACAACAGGCGTTATTCGCTGCGACCAGCCCAGAACTATCGATATGGCGGCCCGGAACGGCAAGCGTCTGGAACGCATACCTGACGCCGTTGTCAATGAAGTGCTTGCCAGGCTGGACGCGATTCTCAGTTAACGTCAGTGACGCAAAAAAGCAAAAAGCCTGCTCGAAAGCAGGCTTTTTAAATGTGGCTCCTCTGACTGGACTCGAACCAGTGACATACGGATTAACAGTCCGCCGTTCTACCGACTGAACTACAGAGGAATCGTGTGGAGTCGTATCTTAGCGGCGAAAAATCTTTTGTCAAACATCAATTCGCCTGTTCAGGTGCAACTGCCGCTTCCATCAACAATTTGTTGTCATTTCCGACAATTATTCGGGAAAAATACTTTGCAGGATATCCATTTCTCAATCATCATTTGAAATGTTGTTTCAACATCTCTCACTAAGGTCTCTCTTGAACGTCACCTCCGCCGTACGCCAGGCCGTCGAACGGACATCCTGGTTTAAAAAACGTCAGCGTTATCGTGTGCTGTACTGGCGCGAAATCAGCCCTCTCGCTGTCCCCATTCTGCTGGAAAATGCCTGTGTGCTGTTGATGGGGGTATTGAGCACCTTCCTTGTCAGCTGGCTGGGAAAAGAGGCCATGGCCGGGGTGGGGCTGGCCGATAGCTTTAACATGGTGATCATGTCGTTCTTTGCCGCCATCGATCTTGGCACCACGGTGGTGGTGGCTTTTAGCCTTGGCAAGCGCGATCGGCGGCGGGCGAGAGCGGCCGCGCGTCAGTCGCTGGCCATTATGACGCTGTTTTCCATTTTGCTGGCGGGAGTGATCCATGCCTTTGGGCAGGAGATTATTGATTTTGTCGCCGGTGACGCCACTGCGCAGGTCAAGGCCCTGGCCCTGACCTATCTTGAGCTGACGGCGCTGAGCTATCCGGCGGCGGCGATTGCGCTGATCGGTAGCGGTGCACTGCGCGGCGCCGGAACCACCAAAATCCCGCTGCTGATCAATGGCGGGATGAATATCCTCAACATCTTAATCAGCAGCGTGCTCATCTACGGCATCTTCTCCTGGCCGGGGCTGGGGTTTGTCGGCGCCGGTCTTGGGCTGACCATTGCCCGCTATATTGGCGCGATAGCCACTATCTGGGTGCTGATGGTGGGTCTCAATCCGGCGCTGCGGCTGTCGCTGAAGGGCTACTTCAAACCCTTTAACTTCGCCATTATCTGGGAGGTGATGGGGATCGGCATCCCGGCCAGTATCGAATCGGTCCTGTTCAATGGCGGCAAGCTGCTGACCCAAATGTTTGTCGCCGGGATGGGTACCAACGTTATCGCCGGCAACTTTATCGCTTTTTCAGTGGCCTCGCTGATTAACCTGCCGGGCAACGCCCTCGGCTCCGCCTCGACGATCATCACCGGTAAGCGGCTGGGAAAAGGGCAGATTGGTCAGGCTGAATTCCAGGCCTGGCACGTATTTTGGCTGTCGACGATCATTCTGACGCTGATCGCCTGGGGCAGCGCCCCGTTCGCCGGCTTTATCGCCTCGTTCTATACCCATGAAGACGACGTGAAAGAGGTGGTGAAGCAGTTGCTGTGGCTCAACGCCCTGTTTATGCCAATCTGGTCGCTGTCGTGGACCTTACCCTGCGCGTTTAAGGGGGCCCGCGACGTTCGCTATACCATGTGGGTGTCGATGCTGGGCATGTGGGGCTGCCGGGTGGTGGCGGGCTATACGCTGGGTATCGTGCTGGGGATGGGCGTGATAGGCGTGTGGTTGGGGATGGTGCTCGACTGGGCGGTGCGCGGCGTGCTGTTTTACTTCCGCATGGTGAGCGGTCGCTGGCTGTGGAAGTACCCGCGCGTGAAGGCCACGTCGGAGGAAACCTGAGCCGTTTGCGGGGATGAACGCCATTTTTTGCGCAAAGTGAAGAATAATTCGGCAAACGATTCATTTTATTGAAAACAGGCTTTGACAGCGCCGGGCGTCATCGATAATATGCGCCCCGTTCACACGATTCCTCTGTAGTTCAGTCGGTAGAACGGCGGACTGTTAATCCGTATGTCACTGGTTCGAGTCCAGTCAGAGGAGCCACATTTAAGAAGCCTGCTTTCGAGCAGGCTTTTTGCTTTTCTGCGCGCCACGCTTCCCTGTGGACGCACATCCAAAGTTCTCGCCGGGCCGTGTTCGTTTCGCTCATCCCGGCACTGACGATCCCCTGCAGGGAACGCCAGCGTGTTTCCTTTCTATCCCTGTGTCACCGGTTAACGGAACGGCGGTTCGTTGAAGGTGCGTAGCTTACGCGAGTGCATGTGATCCCCCTCGGCGCGCAGCAGGTCGATCGCCCGGATGCCTATCTGCAGATGCTCGGAGATAGCGCCCTCGTAGAAACGGTTGGCCTGGCCCGGTAGCTTGATTTCACCGTGCAGCGGCTTGTCCGAGACGCAGAGTAGCGTGCCGTAAGGCACGCGGAAGCGATAGCCCTGGGCGGCGATGGTCGCGCTCTCCATATCGATAGCCACCGCGCGGCTGAGATTAAAGCGCAGCGCCGAAGCAGAATAGCGCAGCTCCCAGTTACGGTCGTCGGTGGTGACCACCGTTCCGGTACGCAGCCGCTGCTTCACCTCCTCGCCGGGCATCCCGCTCACCTGCTTGGTGGCATCGTACAGCGCACGCTGCACTTCGGCAATGCTGGGGATCGGAATATCTGGCGGCAGTACCGCATCCAGCACATGGTCGTCGCGCAGATAGGCGTGGGCCAGCACATAGTCGCCGATAGCCTGGCTTTCACGCAGGCCGCCGCAGTGGCCAATCATCAGCCAGACATCGGGGCGCAGTACCGCCAGATGGTCACAAATGGTTTTGGCGTTAGCCGGGCCGACGCCAATGTTAATCAGGGTGATCCCTTTGCCGTCGTGGGTGATCAGATGCCAGGCTGGCATCTGGTGCTTCTTCCACGCCAGATCGGAAATGGCCTGTTCCGGCGCTTCCGTTTCCGCGGTGATCCAGATCCCGCCGGCGCAGGAGAGGGCGATATAGGGGCTGTCGGGATCGAGGATCTGGCTGCAGCCCCAGCTGACGAACTCATCCACATAGCGGGTATAGTTGGTGAACAGCACGTAGGGCTGGAAGTGTTCCGCCGGCGTGCCGGTGTAGTGACGCAGACGCGCCAGCGAAAAATCGACGCGGCGGGCATCAAAGTGCGACAGCGGATAGAACTCGGTAGGGTGGAACAGGCCATCCGCGGTCTCATCGCCAATCTGTGACAGCTCGGTGGTGGGAAAATAGCGCGTCAGACCAGCGCTCATCGAGCGGTCGAGGGTCAGGGTGGAGCCATCTATCACATAAGGATAGGGGATCTCATGCTGCGACAGCTCGACGCTGATATGCGCGCCATAGTCCTGATACAGCAGGGTCAGCTGTTCCAGCAAATAGTGGCGGAACAGTTTCGGATTCGTAATGGTGGTGGTATAGCAACCGGCATGGGTGAAACGTCCCCAGGCGCGCGTTTTGAGGGCTTTATGATCGGCGCCGTCCCAGGAGACCGACAGCTGCGGGTAGACAAAAAGGCCTTCCGCACGGGCTTCGGTATCAGGGAGCGTATTATGGTCGATATAGTCGCCGATGGCCTTGCGTAACGCCGTGACCGAGGCTTCATAGCGCGCTTCCAGCTCGGCAAGCGCTTGTTCCGGGGTCAGACTGGCGGCCTTGTGATTCATTATTCGCTCCTTGTTTCAGGTCTGCTGACATTCCCGATAGTATGTCACAGCGTGAAAAGGACGAAGGGGAATTTATATATTGGATGCGAAGATACTGAGACTATAACTGGCTAAGGGCCGGACGTGCTCTTTATCCGCCGAGTTTGGCCCAGCGCTCACTGCTATAATGAGTGGCTTTGAGGATCTTCAACGTCTGCGCCGGGTTATTATTCAGACAATAACGAGCATTGGCCAGCGGAGTGAGTTTATCGCCTTCCTGCAGGTGGAGGCGACAAGCTTCAATTTCCGCAATCATCTCCAGCGCACCGCTCTGCAGCACGACACAGCAGGAGCTGGTCATTGAATTTTTTCGTACTTTTTTTACCCACCACTCCATCTATATCTTCCTGTCCTGATCGCGTCCCTGCCGATAATTCATGTTTCCTCAAGGTCTGACAATAAGATTATCCCCTTGGTTTATACAGTGTTTAAAAATACGCGACCGAACGTTGATCTCATCGGTAGGCTTTTTTTCACCGAACATGAATGATCTGCCGGGTTTAATTTGCCGGAACCGATGACTATGCTGAGAAGCAGACAGTGAAAATAGCCTGTCAGGAATAGGGCAGATGAGTTCGGCTACGCGAAAAATATAAGAGGGAGCGTCATGAAGCATGTTTTACGCCACTGGCGAACGTCGGGCGCCGTGATTGGCTCACTGCTAAAAAAAGGGATCATTGCGGTACTGGTGCTGCTGGTGGTCTTTCTCGCCGGGCGGATCTATGAGTCCCAGCGTGGCCCGGCCCTGCATCGCTGGCATACCTGGAGCGCCAACGAGATGTCGGCCGAAGAGATCGACCAGGCGACCTTTGCCCAGTATCTGGCGCGGGAGAAGACGATTTTCGCCGATCTCCAGCACGAGGTCACAGAGGCTTTGCCGGAGGAAGATAAAACCCCGGTCAACCGCTTTTATCGTCACAGCCGGGTCTGGCCGGGGCAGTTTAAGCAGGACTGGAATCGTTCTTTTGTGCTGTTGCCGCAGGGCAAGCCGCGCGGCAGCGTGGTGCTGCTCCATGGCCTGACTGATTCGCCCTACAGCGTGCGCTATCTGGCGCAACTCTGGCAGCAGCGGGGTTATGTGGCGGTGGTGCCGCGTTTGCCGGGACACGGCACCGCGCCGGGGGCGTTAACGGCGGTGGACTGGGAGACCTGGCTGGCGGCGACGCGTCTGGCAGTGCGCGAAGCGACGCGCCTGGCCGGGGCGGACGTGCCGCTGCATCTGGTCGGTTACTCTAACGGCGGCGCGCTGGCGCTCAAGTATGCTCTTGATAGCCTGGAAGACAATCACTTGCGCCAGCCGCAGCAGATTATCCTGCTGTCGCCGATGATCGGTGTGACCGCGTTTGCCCGTTTCGCTGGCCTCGCCGGGCTGCCGTCCATCTTCCCGGCGTTCGCCCGCGCGGCCTGGCTGAACGTGGCGCCTGAGTTTAATCCCTTCAAGTACAACTCCTTTCCGGTCAAGGCGGCAAGACAGTCCTGGTTATTGAGCCAGGCGCTGCAGCAGCAGATTATCCGCGCGTCCCGTCAGGGCGAGCTGAAAGCGCTGCCGCCGGTCCTGACCTTTCAGTCGGTGATGGATTCCACGGTCAGCACCCGCGCGGTGGTGGAGTCCCTGTATCGCTACCTGCCGGATAACGGCAGCGAGCTGGTGGTGTTCGATATTAACCAGGCGGCGGATCTCCGGGTCCTGTTCCGTCCCGCGCTCTATGCGGCAGTCAATACGCTGCTGCCCCCGGCGCCGCGGGCCTATACCACCACGGTGGTGACCAACGCGACGGCGCACACGCTGCAGACCATCGCCCGTACCACGCTGGCGCAGGAGCGGGATGAGCATCGTTATCCGTTGCATCTCGCCTGGCCGGCGGATATGTACTCTCTGTCGCATGTGGCGGTGCCGTTTCCCCTGAGCGACTCGCTGTATGGTCGCGAGCCGGACGAGAAGAACCGCTACGGCATCAGCCTGGGCACTATTTCACTGCGAGGGGAAACCGGAACGCTGAGCGTGGGGCTGGAGACGTTAATGCGCGTCACCTCCAATCCTTTCTTTCCGTGGATGCTGGCGCGCGTCGATGAGCACATCACCTGCGGCGAACAGGCGGCGGTGGCGGCCTGCCTGAAAGCGCAGGCCAGAGCAGAGGCGTTAAAACAGGATCAGGTGCAGAACGGTACGCAGCAGGATGCCGACGATCGCCGCGGGAACGACAAAGCGGAACAGGCGGACAAACCGTGAGCTGATGCCGAGAAAAATACCGATACCGGGGAGGTCAAAGGTCTGGATCAGCAGGCCGGCCGAGGCGTTGACCTGGCTGACGGTCACTTTGCCCTGCTGGATCAGCTCAGAAATGACGCCAAAGTAGGCGGTGCCCCCGGCGACGCACTTCACCAGCGCCGGCAGCACAAAGTTCTGCGGGATATGCAGCCAGCCAAGTACCGGCTTCAGCGCCTGCTGTAGCAGGTCAATGGCCCCGGCGCCCTGCAGCAGTCCGACGATGGTTAACGACAGGATCAGCATCGGGACTGCGCCGAGCGCCAGGCGGATGGCGTCGGAGCCGGCGCTGTTGATCACCGCCAGTATGCCCTGGCTGTTTTGCTCGGCGTTGGGCAGCGCTTCCGCGCGGGGATTCTCGGCGACCGATAAGCGCCGTCCGGTGACGTGCCAGGCGACGGCGGCCGCGCACAGCCCGCCGACCACCGAGATAACGATCGAGGCCAGCCAGTGCAGACCAAAAGGGGTGAGGGGATAAAAGACGTTGCCTTGCCCCATGGCGAACACCATGGCCAGCGTGGCGGCCATTTGCCGGTCCGAGACGCCGCGTTTGTCCATAATCGACAGCGTCGCAAGCGGGGCGGCAAAGCTGACAAAGTTAATCTGGATCAGGGCGAAGGCGCTCATCCCGGTTAAGCCGAAGGGCTTCAGCAGCGGGGTAACCCAGCGAACAATCACATCGAGGATGCCGCGGACCTCCAGATATTTCATGATGATCAGCATGATCACCATAATCGGCAACAGCGTATACAGCGCAACGTCAACGGATGATTTACCCGCCGCCATAATGATGCTTATGACATCCATTTACTTTTTTACCACTCGCAAAGGCATCGGTTCGCGTCATCATAATCCCGTGGGGAAGGAAATGATATGCCTTGATCCTCTCGAAGTCCGGCGCCCCACGGGCGCCGGGAGAAGAGGATTACTGGCCGATATTGACCAGCGTCCGGCCGTGAATCGTGTTGCTGAGAAAATCTGCGGCATACGCTGGCGCCTGCTCCAGCGTGATTTCGGTGGCCGCCTGCTGGTAGTAGCTTTCCGGCAGGAGCTGGGCCAGACGCTGCCAGACGGCGTCGCGTTCAGCGGTCGGCACCATCACCGAGTCCACCCCCTGCAGGCGCACGTTGCGCAGAATAAACGGCATCACGGTGGTCGGCAGATCGAAGCCCCCGGCCAGACCGCAGGCGGCGACGCAGCCGCGGTATTGCGTCTGCGCCAGCACTTTGGCCAGCATCGTGCCGCCAACGGTATCCACCGCGCCCGCCCACAGCTGTTTCTCCAGCGGACGGGTCTCCGCGAAGTCGCTGCGCGGCAGGATCGCACCGGAGCCCAGCTGACGCAGGTAATCGTGCGTCGATTCCCGGCCCGATACCGCCGTCACCCGGTAGCCCAGCGCTTTCAGCAACACCACGGCGGTGCTGCCGACCCCGCCGCTGGCGCCGGTAACCAGGATATCCCCGCTTTCCGGAGTGACGCCCGCATTGACGAGGGCATCAACGCACAGCATTGCGGTAAAGCCGGCGGTGCCGATGATCATCGCCTGGCGCGCGCTGAGCGCCGCCGGCTGGGCAACCAGCCAGTCGCCTTTGACGCAGGCTTCGGTGGCCAGGCCACCCCAGTGGTTTTCGCCTACGCCCCAACCGGTCAGGATCACGTCCTGACCGGGAACAAAGCGCGGATCGCGGCTTTCACTCACCCGTCCCGCAAAATCGATGCCAGGCACCATTGGGAACTGACGGATGATTTTGCCTTTGCCGGTGATCGCCAGGGCATCTTTATAGTTGAGACTCGACCAGTCGATAGCGACCCGAACGTCGCCTTCGGCAAGGGCGGGCAGGTCGATCGCTTTGATGGCGGCGACGGTGCGGTTGTCGATCTGGTCCAGAACTAATGCTTTCATGACAGAGTATTCCTCGTCGGAAGGGGGTTATCGGCGCTAACGCCGTCCTGTGCAGGTGTTTTTGTTGTCATACTGTGCGCAAAAAATTCCCAGTACTGGTCAAGCGGTGCGGCGGACTGGCACAGCCTGGCGCGCATCACCGCGCCTTCCCAGCCGATCCAGAAGACCTGGGCCAGCGCGTCCGGTGAGGCGTCGCGGGCGATCGCTCCGGCAGCCTGCGCCTCGTGCAGGCAGCGGGCCACGCGCGACTCCCATGCCGTCAGGATCGCTTTTAATCGCCCGGGAAAGGTGTCGGGTAACAGCGGGGCCTCCTGCAGCAGGTTGCCCACCAGGCAGCCGCGGCGAAACTGGTATTTCTCCATCCCCTGGCCGGCATGACGCACAAAAGCCGCCATCCGTTCCAGCGGCGGCACGGCGTCGTCCAGCAGGAATTTATCTAATTTATGCGCAAAAAAGTCGCCATAGGCGCTAAGCACGGCCAGGCCAAAGGCCTCTTTGCTTTTAAAGCAGTGATAAAACGATCCCTTGGGCACATCGATATTTCTGATAACGGCCTCGATACCTGCCGCGAGATAGCCCGTTTCGGTCAGCACTTCAAGGCCTGAGCGAATCAGCGCCTGGCGCGTATCGTCAAACTGGCGATCGACCTTGGGTGGACGGCCGCGGCGGGGCTTCAGGACGGCGGAGGTATCGGGATTCATCATTTAGACCGTGTGGTTTAATTGTCGGTCAGGGTACGCCCAAACCCGGGATGGGGCAAGCGCAGCGTGGCGGAGGAGAGGGATGTCGAAAACCAGGGTCAGGAAGGCGGCCTGGCATGAGCATGTTCTGGCACTGTACGCCGATAACCGTTGTTTTCGGCAGTGAAATATTACTCTGCGAATTCTATTATGTTGCCTGGTAATATCCGTATTCGAAATACGATAAGAAGAACTAATAATATAAAAATATATTGATCCGTGATGACCATCAGGTGGGATAGACGAGCGCCAGAGATACCTGCATTGCGCTGTCGCAGACGCGGATTGTCAATTATTTGCAGACGATGGCGGATTGACAAAGGCGGTACGATAAAACACATTGTCACCCCTGGTTCGGCATGAGGCGCACCGTAGTTTAAATAACATCGCCATCATACAGAGATTGCTGACCTCTATTATCGGCGTCTGAAGCAATAAACCGGCGATGAAACAACACCTGCAAGGAAAGGAATAAAAGCGTGATGTACAGAATGAGTATTGCCGTCAGAGGAGGGGGCGAATGTCGCTAATTACTATTGTGTTGGTCTTTATGATGGCCATCGTCGTGACCGTGTTCGTGTCTCATCTTCTGCCCGTTAAGGTGCCGCTGCCGCTGATCCAGATCGCCGCAGGCGCTGCGCTGGCCGCCGGCGGATTTCAGGTCGATTTCGATCCGCATATCTTTTTGCTGCTGTTTATTCCGCCGCTGCTTTTCCTCGATGGCTGGCGGATCCCCAAAGACGCCTTTTTCAGGGATATGAAGCCGATTCTGTCGCTGGCGATAGGCCTGGTGATGGTGACGATCCTCGGCATTGGTCTGTTTATACACTGGCTGATCCCGGCTATCACCGTGGCCGCGGGGTTCGCCCTCGCGGCTATTCTGTCACCCACCGATCCGGTGGCGGTATCGGCAATGACCGCCAGCTCGCCGCTTCCCTCAAGGATGGCGCATATTCTCGAAGGGGAGTCGCTGTTAAACGATGCTTCAGGCCTTGTCGCCTTTAACTTCGCCATCGCCGCGGTGCTGACCGGCAGCTTCTCGCCGGGAGACGCAGTGGTGAAGTTTTTCCTGATGGCGTTTGGGGGGATCCTCAGTGGCCTCGTGGTGGTGTGGGTCACCGGCAAATGCAACAACTTTCTCGTGCGGCGCACCCGCGAGGAGCCGGCAATTCAGATCCTGATAAGCCTGCTTATCCCCTTCGCTGCCTATTTGCTGGCCGAGGCGTTCCATGTCTCAGGCATTCTTGCTGCGGTGGCCGCCGGCATTGCGATGCACTATGAGCAGCTGTCGGGTCCCCGACTGCCGGCGACGCGTATGAAAAGCAGCGCGGTGTGGACCATGCTGCAGACCACCCTCAACGGCATGATTTTTCTCATGCTGGGCGAGCAGCTGCCGCGCATGCTGAAAACGCTTCCTGCGGTGGCCAGTCAGGCCGGCGTCTCGTCTCCCTGGTATCTGCTGCTGTACGCGGTGGCCATCACCCTGGCGCTTGGCCTGATGCGCTTTGCCTGGGTATGGCTGTCGATGACCCTGACGATTTTCCGCCGTAAGCGCCGGGGCAAGGCTATCACTATTCGTCCGCGATTCAGCATTATGGCCGTCATGGCGCTGGCGGGGGTAAAAGGTTCCGTCACCCTTGCCGGTATCCTGACACTACCGGTATTGCTGGCGGATGGCTCGCCGTTTCCGGGGCGGGAACTGCTGATCTTTCTCTCAATGGCGGTGATCCTGATGTCGCTCATCGTGGCGGCCGTCGGCCTGCCGTACATGACCCAGTATCTGGCCGATGATTTACCCCATGACACCGGGAAAGACAATATCGGTGCGGTGATGACCGAAGTGGCGATTAACCGCCTGAATGCGCTGCTGGACGAGTCGGTGGACGATCCGAATGAGCAGGCTTTGCGGGTCGATGCGGGCAATATGCTGCTGGAAACGTACCAGCGGCGGCTGCACTATAACGACAGTGACGAGGAGCAGGACGTCGGGCTGGAGCTGGCGAAGCGCGCCAGGCTGGAGAAGTATATGCAAAGAGAGGTCATTATCGCTCAGCGCCAGGAGCTGTTCCGGCTGCGGCGCGCCCATAACATCAGTGATACGACCTTTTATGAAGTGCTGCGGGAGATAGACCTCAAGGAAGAAAGCTTGCGCTAACAAACATGGCCGGTGGGCCGGGGCGTAAGCGCTGAAAGGGGCTGGTTCGCCTTCCGGAAGAGGTGTTCTGCCGCGGTATAAAACAAAGCCTGCTGGAAAAGCAGGCTTTTTTTATGTTGGCGGCCTGGACTGGCGAACAGTGGCAGATGGGGCGAGTTGCTCTGAAAGCAAACCTCTGGCTCTACTTATTGCAAGGAACCTGCTTTTCCCCATCTCACTGGGGTTTGACGCCTGCAATGCTTGACCAGGCGGGATGCAATGTCGCGACTGAGCGAGGTGAGGGGGGAAGAATACCTTGATTTTTAACTATTTATTCTTTTCAGCTATTTAAAGTCAATAAGGTTATTTGTTTTTAATGTGGGTAATGCATAAAAGTGAGGTAACGCCAAAAAGAATTTTATCGATGTGCTTTTATGAAGGATATTATTATGCCGGAAGCGGGTGAATTGTATCTCTTGCCGAAAAGAGAAAATAACTGGCATTTAAATAATGTCGTCAATGAATTGCGTCGCGTTCGCCAGGCGTGGCGCGATGAGCACGCGAAGAATAATTATCGTAATAAACGGAGTTTACCTTCCCGGGAAAGCGTTAATTCCGTTGCGGATACATTGATAAAAGTGCTTTATCCGATGCGCTTAGGCGACGTGGACTTACGCAAAGAGGGGGAAGATTATTACGTCGGCCATTTGCTCGGCACGGCGCTGGACAGGCTCACCGAAGAAGCGCTTCTGGAACTCTATTATCAGTCGGATGAGCAGGCGGAAAATGAGGTCCTGTTGCAGGAGGCGGTCAGACGCGTTCAGCAGTTTGCCAACCGTTTACCGGTGATTCGTCAGCGTCTTGACGGTGATATCCTCGCCGCTTATCAGGGCGATCCTTCCGCGCGCAGCATGGATGATGTGCTGCTCTGCTACCCGGGAATTCATGCGGTGATGCACTATCGGCTGGCCCATGAGCTGCATCAGCTCGACCTTCCGCTGCTGGCGCGCATCATCACGGAAAAGGCGCATAGCCAGACCGGAATCGATATTCATCCCGGTGCGCAGATTGATGACGGATTCTTTATCGATCACGGAACTGGTGTGGTCATTGGTGAAACCGCCATCGTCGGTAAACGAGTACGTATTTATCAAGCCGTCACCCTGGGGGCCAAACGTTTTCTCGTCGGTGAGGACGGACAATTGCAAAAAAATTATCCTCGCCACCCTATTATTGAAGATGACGTTGTGATTTATGCCGGCGCGACAATCCTCGGGAGAATTACCATCGGGGCGCGCTCCAGCATCGGAGGAAATATCTGGCTAACTCGTGATGTGCCACCGGACAGTAATGTTCAACAGGCGCGAATACAGCAGAGACATTTCAGCGACGGCGACGGCATTTAATCATTACAAGAATAAATAAACCTATCGTTCCCGTACCATTAAAATAGCAGCGTGATCATTATTATGAATTTACTTGAAACGATTGGCGAGACGCCTTTAATAGCCTTGCCCTCTTTTTCTGCAGAATTATCGGGTGTCACGCTGCTGGCAAAAGCTGAATTTATGAATCCCAGCGGCTCGGTGAAAGACCGCGCGGCAAAAGCGATGGTACTGGACGGAATTGCGCGGGGGTTATTGACGCCGGATAAAACTATTATTGATGCGACCAGCGGTAATACCGGAATTGCGTACGCGATGATCGGCGCCGCGCTGGGGTATCACGTTCGGCTGTATCTCCCGCAGAATACCAGCCCGGAGCGTAAAAAAATAATTCGTCAGTATGGCGCCACGATTGTGGAGACTGATCCGCTTGAAGGTTCCGATGGCGCTTATCTTGAAGTCCAGGCCCAGGTCGCCGCACACCCGGAGCGCTATTTTTATCCCGACCAGTATAACAACCCCGTTAATCCGCAAACGCATTTCGCGACCACCGGGAAAGAGATCTGGGAGCAAAGCGGAAAGCAAGTCACCCATTTTGTCGCCGGGATGGGCACGTCAGGCAGTTTTGTCGGCACCGCCCGGCGGCTGAAGTTTGAGGATCCGCGGGTGAAAACCCTCGCCGTTCAGCCCGCTTCGCCATTCCATGGCATTGAAGGGACTAAGCATATGGGCAGCAGTATTAAACCCGGCATTCTCGACGAAACCCTGTTTGATGATGTGATTTCCGTCACCACCGAGGAGGCCTATGCGAGCGCGCGACGCCTCGCCCGGCGGGACGGCATTTTTGTCGGTATTTCATCTGGCGCCAATGTTGCCGCCGCCGCACGGCTGGCCCGCACGCTGCCGGTTGGTTCGGTGGTGGTCACGCTGCTGTGCGATGTGGGCTCCCGCTATTTGACCGACCCTTTCTGGAATGAAACCCATGATTGAATTAACTCGCGAAATCGCCAGACAGATTGGCGCTGAAGGGGAAAAGACCTATCCCAATGAATGCTGTGGTGCGCTTTTTGGTCATTTATCAGCGCAGGGCGATGGCCGCGTGACGGCGATTTTCCCCATCGTCAACGCGCGGGAATCGGAAGAGCAGTACCACCGCTTTGTTATCACCGCCGACGACGCCTTGCGGGCGGAGCATGCTGCGCTGGCGGAAGGTGTGGATGTCATCGGCTATTACCATTCGCACCCCGATCATCCGGCCATTCCATCGGAATTTGACCGTGAACATGCCCTGCCGTTTTACGCCTACATCATCGTGGCGGTCGCGCAGCGGCAGGCGGGGGCGCTGACCAGCTGGCGGCTCACGCACGACCGTCTGCGCTTTTTGCAGGAGGAAGTGCACATCGTTTCATGACGTGAATAACAGGCACAACGTTGCCGGAAACCAGAGCAAAACACGGAGAGATTATCACTATGGCATCGACATTACTGATCCCCACTGCGCTACGCGCGTTCACCGACGGTCAGGGGAAGGTGACCCTCGAAGGTCACACCGTTGGGCAACTGGTCGCGGCGCTGGCGGCGCGATATCCGGACATTCAGCCGCACCTGTATGACGACGCAGGCGCGTTGCGCAGCTTTATCAATCTGTATGTGGGCGAACACAATATTAAAACTACCGGTGGGCTGGAGACGCCGGTTAGCGATGGGGCGGAAGTGTTGCTGGTTCCCGCCATTGCCGGTGGCGTCGGGAAGGCGATATGAGCAGACCGAGCATTATCCCGGACGACCGTCTGTCTGAGCTGACGCATGCTGAAATTGCCCGCTACAGCCGCCACTTGCTGCTGCCGGAAGTCGGGCTTGAGGGGCAAAAGCGTCTGAAGGCCGCCCGCGTGTTGCTTATTGGCACCGGCGGGTTGGGGGCGCCAGTGGCGCTTTATCTGGCCGCGGCGGGTGTCGGTAAGCTGGGGATTGTCGACTTTGATTTTGTCGATATCTCCAACCTGCAAAGGCAGATTATTCACAGCACCAAAGATATTAACCGGCCCAAAGTCGCTTCGGCGAAAGACAAGATTAAAGCAATCAACCCCGAGATTCAGGTGGAAACCTATAACACCACCCTGAGCAGTAAAAACGCGCTCGAGATCATCCGCGAATACGACCTGGTGGTCGACGGCACGGACAATTATCCCACCCGGTATCTGATCAACGATGCCTGCGTGTTACTGGGTAAGCCGCTGGTCTACGGCTCCATCTTCCAGTTTGAAGGGCAGGCCAGCGTTTTTTATGCCGGGCTAGGGCCCTGCTACCGCTGCCTTTATCCCGAGCCACCGCCGCCGGGGCTGGTGCCCTCCTGCGCGGAAGGCGGCGTGGTCGGTGTGTTGCCGGGAATTATTGGCACCATTCAGGCCGCGGAAGCCATCAAGCTTATCGTCGGCGGCAGCGAGAGCTTGATCGGCCGTCTGCTGCTCTTTGATGTGTGGCAGACGAAGCAACGTGAACTGCGGCTGGAGAGGGACCCCGGCTGCCCGGTCTGCGGTGAGCATCCGTCGATCCATGCGCTCATCGACTATGAGGAGTTTTGCGGACTGAAACCCGATGAGTCAGAAGCACCCATTGAAAGCGTCACGGCGCTTGAGCTTCATGCGTGGATAGAGGAGGGAAAACCCCTGCAACTGATCGACATTCGTGAGCCCCACGAAAGAGCGATCGCAAAATTTCCGCAGGCCAAAGTGATGCCGCTGGGCCAGATAGTCAGACGTATCGATGAATTCGATCCGACGGTCGATGCGGTGTTTCTGTGCAAGATAGGGCAGCGCAGTATTTTCGCCATTCGGGCACTCCAGCGCGCAGGTTATCAGGGGCGCGTGATGAATTTAAAAGATGGCCTAAACGCCTGGGCGCGGGATGTCGATACCCGTTTACCGCAGTACTAACCTTCAGCTCCACTCTTTCAAACACTAAGGACTTATCATGGCAGAACAAAAAAGCATTAATGCACTGGGGCGTGAAGCCGCGTATCAGTTAGCGAATGTGACCAAAACGGCGCCGCAATTTGCGGCAATTACTCCGCGCTGGGTCAGTCGTTTTCTCGATTATAAAGGGCTGGAGTCGGGCATTTATCGCGTCAACAAGGTCGTGGAGGGGGAGACGCCGCTGGACGTATTATGCAGCCAGGACCCTTCACGCGTAGAGATACCGCAGGGCTATATTGAGTATCAGACCACACCGCGCGAATATCAGCTGGATTCGATCTCGACCATTATTAACGTTGATACCAAAATTGCCGATCTCTACAGTTCGCCCTATGACCAGGCGTCAGAGCAAATTGCGCTGGCGATCGAAAGCCTGCGTGAACGCCAGGAAAGCCAGCTTATTAATAATGATGAATATGGACTGCTGAAAAATATTGATGACTCGCAGCGCATTCAGACCCGCAACGGCCGCCCGACGCCGGATGATCTGGATGAGTTGTTGTCAAAAGTGTGGAAAGAGCCTTCCTTCTTCCTCGCCCATCCGCGGGCCATTGCCGCCTTTCAGCGTGAAGCCACGCGACGCGGTGTGCCGCCGGTCACGGTGAACCTCCATGGCGGGACTTTTATTCTGTGGCGCGGTATTCCGCTGATCCCTTCCGATAAACTGTTTGTCGACGGACTGAAGAACCCAAAAAGCCAGGGCGGGAAAACCAATATTCTGCTGATTCGCTCCGGGGAAAGTAAACGCGGCGTGCTGGGGCTTTATCAGGAAGGGCTGCCAAACGAGCAGTCTCGCGGGCTGTCGGTGCGCTTCCGCGGGATCGATGATAACGGCGTGGCCTCTTATTTACTCTCACTTTATTGCTCCGCCGCGATCCTGGCCGATGATGCCATTGCTGTGCTGGAAGATGTTGAAGTGGGTGAATATTATGACTACGAGTAATTTATTCACGCTTCCCTTTGCGCCGGGCGGATGGCCCGGCGAGGCGGGTGACGCCCCCTCTGCACGCGATTATGGCCTGCCCGACGCGCGGGATCTGCAAGGGTTGTTGAGCGATACGCCCGCCCGTCCGCGCGGAGTGGAGGCGGCCTACGCGCCGCGGGTGGTGCCACTGGGCCAGGAGAGCAGGGCGGATATCGCCCCTCGCGGGATTGCAACATTGCCTGCTTTCGGCTCCCGGCCTGCGCCAGCGGCGCGGGTTGGGCAGATCCCGGTTGAGCGGATCCGTGCAGATTTTCCGATCCTTGCCGAACAGGTGGAGGGGCATCCGCTGGTGTGGCTGGATAATGCCGCGACGACCCAACGCCCGAAGCAGGTTATCGATCGCATCAGCCATTATTATTTGCACGAAAACTCGAACGTTCATCGGGCGGCGCATACGCTTGCCGCTCGTTCCACCGATGCTTATGAAGCCGCGCGGGAGAAAGTATCGCGTTTTATTGGCGCCCGCGGCCCGGAGAATATTATCTTCGTGCGCGGCACCACGGAGGGACTCAATCTTATCGCTCACAGCTACGTGAAGCCGCTGCTACGCCCTGGGGATGAAATTATCCTCACGCAGCTTGAGCATCACGCCAACATTGTGCCGTGGCAACTTATTGCGCAGGAGACGGGCGCGACGATCCGCGTTGCGCCGGTTGATGAGCACGGACAGCTGATTGTCGAGGAGTATATTCGGTTATTCAACGATAAAACCCGTTTTGTGTCCGCTACTCACGTTTCCAACGCCCTGGGGACCGTGACGCCGGTTCAGGAACTGGTGCAGATCGCCCATCGTTTTGGCGTGCGTATCGCCATCGACGGCGCGCAGTCTATCTCACATATCCCGACCAACGTCACGGCGCTGGATGCCGATTTCTTTGTCTTCTCCGGGCATAAAATTTTTGGACCTACCGGGATCGGCGTCGTCTATGGCAAGCAGGAGGTACTGGAAGCGGCGCGCCCGTATCAGGGCGGCGGGAACATGATTGCCGACGTGACCTTTGAGCTGACGCGCTACCAGCCTTCGCCGAATAAATTTGAAGCGGGAACGGGCAATATTGCCGATGCCGTCGGGCTGGGGGCGGCCATCGACTATGTGACCTCACTGGGGATCGAAAATATTGCGCAGTATGAGCATGCCTTACTGGAGTATGGGATAGCGAAGCTGTCGGCTATTCCGGGCCTGACGTTGGTCGGCACCGCGGCGAACAAAACCAGCGTCTTGTCTTTTGTGCTGGCGGGGCATGAAAATGAAGCCGTGGGGCGCTATCTCAGTCAGGTTGGCATCGCTGTGCGGTCCGGGCATCACTGTGCGCAACCGATCCTGCGTCGTTTGGGCTATGAGAGTACCGTCCGGCCTTCGCTGGCTTTTTATAACACGCCGCAGGAAATCGATTTTCTCGCCGAACAGGTTGCCCGATTTGCCGCGCGGCAATGACGCCGTAAACCGCGTAAGGCCGCATGAAAAGCGAAAAGCAAAAAGCCTGCTCGAAAGCAGGCTTTTTAAATGTGGCTCCTCTGACTGGACTCGAACCAGTGACATACGGATTAACAGTCCGCCGTTCTACCGACTGAACTACAGAGGAATCGTGTGAACGGGGCGCATATTAACGATGCCATCCGGCCTTGTCAAAGCCTGATTCAAAGAATTGCGTTCAACTGCTGACAATTTCAACAACCCCTGGCTGGGCGCCGCTTTTTTCACCATTACGCACCGTTGCGGTGCAAAAATACCCCTAATGGGGCATACCACAATCTGCTTACCGGGCAAATAAAAGCTGGATTGTTATCACTATCCCTTATAACACGGCCTCTGGCGGGCAGCGGCAGCGCAATTGAAAAGCTGGCAAGCAAATTGCAGAACCAGTTACATCATACTTCCAGCGTTGACGCTGGCGTTCCTTACAGGAGGCAAAATGAACTTAAGACGACTGAAATATTTTGTGAAAATCGTCGATATCGGCAGTCTGACCCAGGCCGCTGAAGTCTTGCACATCGCACAACCGGCCCTGAGCCAGCAGGTCGCGACCCTGGAAGGTGAAATGGACCAGCAGTTGCTGATACGCACCAAGCGAGGGGTCACGCCAACGGAAGCCGGTAAAATACTCTACACCCATGCGCGAACCATCCTGC
The DNA here is from genome assembly GCF_001807705.1 of Klebsiella sp. HMSC25G12. Taxonomy (NCBI): domain Bacteria; kingdom Pseudomonadati; phylum Pseudomonadota; class Gammaproteobacteria; order Enterobacterales; family Enterobacteriaceae; genus Klebsiella; species Klebsiella sp. HMSC25G12. The sequence continues at coordinate 183,794 of NZ_KV789904.1, forward strand.
GCCAGTGTGAGCAGGCGCAGCTGGCGGTCAATAACGTCGGCCAGACGCTGCGTGGTCAGGTCTCGATTGGCCTGGCGCCGGGCACGGCGGCTTCTGCCATTACTATGCCGTTGCTGCAGACGGTGCGTAATGAGTTGCCCGAGGTGATGGTCTATCTGCAGGAGAGCAGCGGCACTGCGCTGAATGACAAGCTGCTGGCGGGTCAGCTGGATATGGCGGTGCTGTATGAGCGTTCGCCAGTGGCCGGTATCGTCAGCCAGCCGCTGCTGAAAGAGGACCTCTATCTGGTGGGTACCCGCGACTGCCCGGGACAGAGCGTGGATCTCACGGCGGTGGCGGAGATGAACCTGTTCCTGCCGCGGGATTACAGCGCGGTACGGGCGCGGGTCACCGAGGCGTTCACCCTGCGTCGTCTGTCGGCGAAAATTATCGGCGAGATCGAATCCATTACCACCCTGACTGCGGCTATCGCCAGCGGCATGGGGGCGACGGTCCTGCCGGAATCCGCTGCCCGCTCCCTGTGCGGCGCGGCAAACGGCTGGATGGCGCGGATTAGCACGCCGTCGATGAGCCTGTCGCTGTCGCTGAATATGTCGGCACGCGGTAGTCTGTCGCCGCAGGCGCAGGCGGTGAAAGAGATCCTGCTGTCTCTGGTGAGCCGCCCGTCGCTGGAGAACCGTGAACTGCAGCTGGTTAGTTAGGCTATATTCTCTTAAGGAATAAGTTGCTGGTTTTTATTATTTGTTACCTGGGACAACAGACTTTAACAATAGCAGATATGTTAAGTCCATTGGCCCGGAGGAAAGGGTGAACTTCCAGCAACTGAAAATTATCCGTGAGGCGGCCCGTCAGGATTACAACCTGACGGAAGTCGCGAATATGCTCTATACCTCGCAGTCAGGCGTCAGCCGCCATATCCGGGAACTGGAAGAGGAGCTGGGGATTGAGATCTTTATCCGTCGCGGTAAGCGCCTGTTAGGCATGACCGAGCCGGGTAAAGCGCTGTTATCCATTGCCGAGCGCATCCTCAATGAAGCCAGCAACGTCCGGCGGCTGGCGGATCTCTTTACCAATGATGCCTCCGGTGTCTTAACCATCGCCACCACCCACACCCAGGCGCGCTACAGCCTGCCGCCGGTGATTAAAGCCTTCCGCGAGCTGTTCTCAGATGTTCGCGTCGAGCTGGTGCAGGGCACCCCGCAGGAAATCGAAGCGCTGCTGCATAACGGCGGGGCGGATATCGGTATCGCCAGCGAGCGCCTGAGCAATGACCCGACGCTGGCGGCTTTCCCCTGGTTCCGCTGGCATCACAGCCTGCTGGTGCCGAAGGATCATCCGCTGACCCAGGTGTCTCCCCTGACGCTGGAGGCGATCGCCCGCTGGCCGTTAATCACCTATCGCCAGGGGATCACTGGCCGTTCGCGAATCGATGAGGCCTTCAACCGCAAGGGGTTGATGCCGGATATCGTGCTGAGCGCCCAGGATTCCGATGTCATCAAGACCTATGTCGAGCTGGGGCTGGGCGTCGGGCTGGTTGCCGAGCAGTCCGGAGATGCCCGGGAAGCGGACACCTTTACGCGTCTCGATACCCGCCATCTGTTCGATGCCAATACCGTGTGGCTGGGGTTGAAGCGGGGCCAGCTGCAGCGTAACTACGTCTGGCGCTTTATCGAACTGTGCAATGCCGGACTGTCGCTGGATGAAATTAAGCGTCAGGCGATGGAGCCGGAAGAGGCCGCTATCGACTATCAGATTTAAGCCATCGCGGTCAGCGGATCGAGGCGAGGAAATAACGCTATAATTCACACACGAGAGTCGCGACTGAGGAAGGGAAAATGACGATGCGGCGTGTGAAATTACTTTGTTCTGCGCTGATGCTGCTCGCCAGCCACGGCGCGCTGGCCGTCAGTTATCCGCTGCCGCCGGAGGGAAGTCGTCTGGTGGGCAGCGCATTTACCATCGCCGTCCCGGAGAACAACACCCAACCGCTGGAAAGTTTTGCTGCCCAGTACGGCCAGGGGTTGAGCAATATGCTGGAGGCCAACCCCGGTGTCGATGTCTATTTGCCGCACTCCGGTTCGACGCTGATTATTCCGCAGCAGTTGATCCTGCCTGACACCGTGCGCGAAGGGATCGTCATCAACGTCGCCGAAATGCGTCTCTATTATTACCCGCCGCTGGGCAATAGTGTGGAAGTGCTGCCAATCGGCATTGGCCAGGCCGGACGCGAAACCCCGCGTAACTGGGTGACGGCGGTAGAGCGCAAGCAGGAGGGACCGACCTGGGTTCCGACCGCCAATACCCGGCGCGAGTATGCGAAAGAGGGCAAAACCCTGCCGGCGCTGGTGCCGCCCGGGCCTGATAATCCGATGGGGCTGTATGCGATCTACATCGGCAGGCTGTACGCCATCCACGGCACCAACGCTAACTTTGGCATTGGGCTGCGCGTCAGCCAGGGGTGCATTCGCCTGCGCAATGACGATATTAAATTCCTGTTTGATAACGTACCGGTGGGGACGCGCGTCCAGCTAATCGATCAGCCGGTGAAGTACACCGTGGAGCCGGACGGCAGCCATTGGCTGGAGGTGCACGAGCCGCTGTCGCGCAATCGGGCGGAATTTGAATCCGACAGAAAAGTCCCCTTGCCGATGACCTCGGCGCTGCGCGAGTTTACTCAGGGGCCGGGAGTGAGTCCTTCGCAGGCCGAGCAAACCCTGCAGCGCCGCTCCGGCATGCCGGTGAATATCAGCGCTGCAGCGGTGCAGGGGAGTTTGTAAGTGTCGAACGACTGGCTGTCCCTGGCGGGCTGACCGCCCTCTGCTTAGTTCGCTTCCATAAAGTTGGGTAAGTCGGGGACAGGCAGCACGGAAAGCACTTTTAAACGCTGAAGGGTCCGGGATTGCGCGCGTTCGAGGTGATCTTTCAGGCAGGCGGCCGCCAGCGCCCAGTTTCCTTTCAGCAACATGTCATACACCAGAGCGTGTTCTTCCAGGGTGGCGGTTTCTACCGGAATGGCCAGTAAATCATAGAAGATACGCGTGATGATGAAAGGAGACTGATGCTGGCGCAGGATCTGCATCATCAGCTTATTACCTGCGGGCTCGAGGCAGCGGATGTGAAGATCTTCTTCCAGTAACTCCAGTTCCGCGGCAGTCAATTGTCGACCTTTATAACCTTGCGTCTTTTGCAGCATGGACGCCAGCCACGCCGACGAAAGGTGAGGTCCAGCCTTGCACAACGCTGCGGGTTCGAGGCTGGCGCGGATCTCGAAGTGATCGGCGATTTCGCGCGCGGTAAGCGGGCCGGTCAACCACTGTGAGTAAGGCTCTTTTTCTACCAGTCCCTTGTCGCGCAAACGCATCAGACTTTCACGGATTACCGAGCGGCTAACATTATAATATTGTGCCGCTTTTTGCTCATTTACCGAATAACAGCCAAATACCATGGCTGTTGAGAGTACAACCTGCAGGTTCTCCAGCACCTTTTCACCACTGGTGCGGGTATCCACCAATGGCTGCTGTTCATCAAGGCCGAAGAGCTCCCTGGTCAAGGCGAGGCGCAATGGCTCGACCTCTTCGTCAGGCTGTGCCACGATAAAACCACGCCCCTCGAAGCGGGTAATTAACCCTTCTTCATGTAACAGACTGAGCGCCCGACGCACCGGCACCCGGCTGGTACCGAATAGTTGTGCTAACGGACCCTCCAGAAGTACCAGCCCCTTTGGCACTCGCTGGGCAACCAGAATATGACGTAAAAACTGACGAATAACTTCATAGCGCGCAGCGGCGGTATCTTCCGTTGCCGCATGCGAAGGGTTTGTCTGCATGACCATATTTTCGATCCTTACCTCATCAAACTTACCTTATCACATCCTGAGCGGTGTCATACCAACCCCCATCATTAGCACCGCGGTAGTGCAGGCTGCCCATTAATGGATCATTACATAAAATATACATTTATAACTCCTGTTCATGATGCTCTTCTACACTTGTTATCTCATTACCCTACCCGCTTATATCTTCTTGAAATTACTGCAATAAAACAAAATTAATACGATATGATCACATTTTAGACACTTTGTTGTCATTCTTCTGGCACTTGTTTTGCTATGTTTAAATGGATTTTTATTTAAATATACATTTAAGGGTGATATGAACGCGAATACGATTCGCCTGCAATTTCAGCGGGGCCAGATTGATGCCTGTGCCATTGCGGCGTTGTTTGCCAGAGGTCAGCTTTCGCCACTTGCGTTTACGGAAGCCTGCCTGACGGCGGCCAAAGAGACCCAGGGGATTTTTATTACACTGACTCCCGAACGCGCCCGTCAGGAGGCTGCCGCCTCGACGCAGCGCTGGCGCGAGGGCGCGCCGCTGAGCCCATTGGATGGTATTCCGGTCTGCTGGAAAGATTTATTCGATATCGCCGGGACCCGAACCACTGCAGGATCCGCAACCCGCCTGGATGCGCCTCTCGCGACACACGATGCCGGAATGGTGGCGCGCCTGACGCAGGCGGGAATGGTGACTATCGGCAAAACCAATCTGAGTGAGTTTGCCTTTTCCGGTCTGGGTATTAACCCAACGTTTACCACGCCGGCATTACTGGCAACCGATGGCGAGGAACATGTTCCTGGCGGCTCTTCCAGCGGCGCGGCGCGAGCGGTTGCTCAAGGGGTGGCCTGCATTGCAATAGGAACGGACACCGCGGGTTCCGTGCGCATCCCTGCTGCGTTTAGCGGAGTGATCGGTTTTCGCGCCAGCCGTCATCGCTATGACGCGAGCGGAGTGTTTCCCCTGGCGGCGTCTCTCGATACGCTCGGGCCTCTTTGTCGCAGCGTCCGTGATGCTTACGCCCTTGATGTCATTCTCTGTGGCGAGGAGACGTCGTCGTCGACGGTGTCACGGTTAATTGTCGATCCGGAAATTCTCAATGCCGCTGATATTAGCGTCCGTGACAACAGTGCTTCGTTGCTGTCCCGATTAGCGGCGTCAGGCGTCGTTGTTGAATATCGGCGCCTGCCAGCCTTACATGAAGCACTTAACTGGATTGCTCACCATGGCTGGCCAGGGGCGATTGAAGCCTTTCAGTTACATGCCTCTCTGCTGGCGTCACCGGCAGCAACAGCGATGGATCCCCTCATTCGCCGCCGACTGCTGGCCTCCGGCACGATTGATCCGGCGGTGCTCACCACCTTTTTGCGTCTACGTCCGATCTGGCAGCAGGCACTGGCTGAAGAACTCAATGGCGCGATTTTAGTGACACCAACGGTCGCGCATACCGCGCCGCGGCTGGCGCCCTTGCAGGCGGATGCCGAGGCATTTGCCTTCGCCAATAGCGCCACGCTGCGCTTAACCATGCCAGGCAGTTTACTGGATATGCCCGGTCTCGCTGTGCCAAGCGGTACGACCGCGAACGGCCTGTATACCAGTCTGCTTTTCTCTTCACCGAACGGTGAAGATCGCTCGCTTTTAAGCGCTGCCTGTGCGGTAGCGCATCTGCTGGCGCCTTCCAAAGGTGATGGCGCTAATTCGTTATCCCTCAACTCAAAAGGAAAATAAACATGGCCAAAGAAATCCTTTGCGCATTTGGTGTGGACGTTGATGCCGTTGCCGGCTGGCTGGGGTCATACGGTGGCGAAGATTCTCCGGATGATATTTCACGCGGCTTGTTTGCCGGCGAAGTGGGCGCGCCGCGGCTGCTGAAACTGTTCGCGGAGCAGCAATTACGTACGACGTGGTTTATTCCCGGGCATTCGATAGAAACCTTTCCGGAGCAGATGAAAGCGGTTGTGGAGGCAGGACATGAGGTGGGGATCCATGGTTATAGCCATGAGAACCCGATTGCCATGACACCTGCCCAGGAGGAAGCGGTGCTGGATCGTAGCATCGAACTGGTGACGCAGTTAGCCGGTAAACGCCCAACCGGGTATGTGGCGCCGTGGTGGGAGTTTAGCAATGTGACTAACGAGCTGCTGTTAAAAAAGGGCATTAAATACGACCACAGTCTGATGCACAACGACTTCCATCCGTACTATGTCAGGGTTGGCGACAGCTGGACAAAAATCGACTACAGCAAGCATCCCGATGCGTGGATGAAACCATTGCAGCGCGGACAGGAGACGGATCTGGTTGAAATTCCAGCCAACTGGTACCTCGACGATCTACCACCGATGATGTTTATCAAAAAATCCCCTAATAGCCATGGCTTCGTTAACCCTCGTCATCTGGAGGAGATGTGGCGCGACCAGTTCGACTGGGTCTATCGCGAAAATGAGTACGCCGTCTTCACCATGACTATCCATCCCGATGTTTCCGGCCGTCCTCAGGTGTTGTTAATGCTTGAACGCCTGATTCAGTACATCCGTAGCCACGATGGCGTTCGCTTCGTGACCTTTGACGAAATTGCAGATGATTTTAAAGCGCGCAAACCGCGCTCGGCATAATGTCATTTACCCCCTGACAGAGGGATTACGCTATGAGCATTTTTAACAAGACTTCCGTAAACGGCTGGCAGCCGCAGCAGTTAACCATCAAGGATGTGAAATTTGCCACCTGGATTGCCTTTTTTGCCTGGGTTTTCGCTGTCTACGATTTCATCCTTTTTGGCACATTATTGCCGGAAATCGGTCTCCATTTTGGCTGGGATGAGGTAGAGCAAGCGGAAATCGCCACCTGGGTGGCGGTTGGCGGCGCAGTGATTGCGCTGGCGATTGGTCCGCTGGTCGATCGTCTGGGACGCCGGATGGGGATTGTCATTACCGTTGGCGGTGCCGCGTTGTGCTCATTATTGACCGCTGTGGGCGGTGCATGGGGGAAAGGGGCGCTGACGGCCATTCGCTCTGTCGCGGGGTTGGGCTACGCGGAACAAACGGTGAACGCTACCTATTTATCAGAACTGTATACCGCGCTCGACGATCCAAAACTCAATAAACGTAAAGGGTTTGTCTACAGTCTTGTGCAAGGTGGTTGGCCGGTCGGTGCACTAGTCGCTTCAGCGCTGACCGCCATTTTAATGCCCATCATCGGCTGGCAGGGCAGCTTCATTTTTGCAGCATTACCCTCACTGGTTATCGCTGTGCTGGCGCTAAAACTTAAAGAAACACCTCAATTCCAGGTACAAAAGAAAATCCAACATTTGCGTGAACAAGGGCAGGTCGCCGAAGCCCGTCAGGTAGCCCAGGATTATCAGATTTCATGGGAGGAACATCACCGCGGTGGGATTGCCGCAGCGTTTCGAGGCACATCGCTGCGCGCCACCCTGGTACTGGGGGCGGCGGTACTGATCAACTGGTTTGCCATTCAGATTTTTAGCGTGCTCGGTACGACGGTCATCACCAAAACCCATGATGTTTCTTTTAACAACTCGTTGCTTATCTTAATCCTGTCCAATCTGGTGGGCTATTGCGGTTACCTGGCCCATGGCTGGCTGGGTGACCGGATTGGGCGTCGTAATACTATCGCGGTCGGCTGGATGCTGGGGGGGGTGGCGTTTGCTGGCATGCTCTACTGCCCGGACAACTTTGCCACTATCGTCACGCTCTACAGTATTGGTTTGTTCTTCCTGATTGGTCCCTACGCTGCAGCGCTGTTTTTCATTAGTGAAAGCTTTCCTACCGCCATCCGTGCTACGGCAGGGGCGTTGATTGGCGCGATGGGACCGGTCGGGGCGATCATCGCCAGCGTTGGTACCACCGCAGTGTTAAGCCATGGAGGGCACTGGCAGGATGCTGCGCTGTGGTTTGGCGCCATACCCTGCTTTATCTCAGGTGTGGTGATGTGGCTGGCGCGTGGCGATGTCCAGCGCGCGTCAGGGATGAACAAGACCGTTAACACACAACCTCAGGCGTAAGGAGCGATGATGGAAACCACAAACATCAGTCAGCGAGTAGCGGCAATCAGTGGTGCGGCAAGCGGCATTGGTCTGGCGCTGGCCACCCTGTATGCCCGCCGCGGAATACGGGTGATCGCCGGTTACTACCCGGATGATCCGCATGACCCTACTGTCGCTGCTGCACAGGTTGAGGAGGCTGGTGGCGATGCACTCTGGCTGCCGCTGAATGTCGCCGATACGGCGTCGGTTGATACGTTTATAGCGCAAGGCGTCGCTCATTATGGCCGTCTTGATTATGTCATCGCCAATGCGGGGATCTTACGCTGCGCGTCTATTGAAGAGATGAACGACGACCGCTGGAACGAAATGCTTAATGTGGACCTCACCGGCGTGATGCGGTGTTTCCGGGCGGCTACGCCACGACTGATCAGCGGTGGGAGTTTGGTCGCAATCTCATCGATTGCCGGGGGCGTCTATGGCTGGCAGGAGCACGCCCACTACGCGGCGGCGAAAGCCGCAGTCCCAGGGATTTGTCGCTCACTGGCCGTTGAGCTTGCACCGCGAGGTATTCGCTGCAACGCCGTGATCCCCGGATTGATTGAAACCCCACAGTCGCTGGATAAGCAGAACTCTCTGGGGCCGGAGGGGCTGGCAAAAGCAGCCAGATCGATTCCACTGGGACGGGTTGGCTGTCCGGATGATATCGCTCGCGTAGTGGCTTTTCTCACCAGCGACGAAAGCCGCTATCTGACCGGGCAAAGCCTTATTGTCGACGGTGGTTTGACCGTCCGCTGGCCGGATTAAGGAGCCACTATGCAGTTGCAAAACAGACGTTGTGTTGTGACGGGCGCGGCAAGTGGTATCGGCGAGGCTATCGCACTGCTTTTTGCCGGCGAAGGGGCACGACTGATACTCACCGACCGGGACCGTAATAAACTGGAAGAGGTGGTACAGCGTTGTCGGTTAATTGGGGCGCATTGCTATGGCGTGGTGGCTGATGTCGGCGAGGTCGACGGGGCAACGGCTGGCGTGGATGCCAGCCTGGGGCACTATGAAGGGATTGATGTGCTGGTCAACAACGCAGGCATGCTTACCCAGGCTCCCTGCACCGATATCACTCTGGATATGTGGGAAACCATGATGGCCGTCGATCTGCGCAGCGTGTTTCTGGCCTGCCAGCGAGCTCTGCCAGTGATGTTAAGCCAACGCTGGGGACGCATTATCAATATCGCTTCCCAACTGGGCATCAAAGGTGGGGCAGAGCTGTGTCACTATGCGGCCGCTAAGGCTGGCGTGATCGGCCTGACGAAATCTCTGGCGCTGGAAGTCTCCAGCCGAAATGTGCTGGTTAACGCTATCGCCCCAGGACCGATTGAAACCCCGCTTATTGAGGGTATTCACCAGGCGTGGAAAACGGCCAAAACGGCGGAGCTGCCGCTGGGGCGCTTTGGGCGAGCAGAAGAAGTGGCGCCGGTGGCGCTGCTGCTGGCCAGCGAGCCTGGGGGTAACCTGTTCGTTGGCCAGACGCTGGGGCCAAATTCGGGTGATGTGATGCCTTGAGGAGTGGATGATGTGCGGAGTGTGCGGCCTGCTTGATAACGGGCCGCAGTGGAGCGATCCGCTGCGGCAGGATATTCCCCTACGCCAGCTGCGTCTGCGGCAGCTGGCATTACTAAACCGTACGCTGAAGCCCTGGCGCCTCTCGCTGACGGAGTTTCATGGTCAATGGCTACTGGCCAGCCCGACGGGACAACAGGTGCTGGTCCACTCCCTGGATCGGTTGTGGAAAGAAGCCGAGAACATGCTGCATCAGGCGATTGATCCGCTCGATGATGCCTGGTTAGCCTCGCTTGAGGCCAAAGGGGAAAACGATGCCTGCTGAAGAGAAATTACCCCTCCATGTGCTGAGCGGGTTCCTGGGTAGCGGTAAAACAACGCTGCTGAAAAACTGGCTCGCCCGGCAGAACGTGAACGATATTGCTCTGCTGGTGAATGAGTTTGGCGAGGTGGGGATCGACCATCACCTGCTTCACGCAGTCGCGCCGGATACTGTGTTATTGCCGAGCGGTTGCGTATGCTGTCAGATTCGTGGGGAATTGCAGGCCGCTCTGCTGGCGCTTTATGAACGGCGGGCGCGCGGCCTGATCCCGGCGTTTCGCTACGTTGTTCTGGAAACCAGCGGGCTGGCCGATCCGGCTCCCATCTTATCGACACTTCTCCACGATCGTCAGTTGCAGAGCCATTTCACGCCAGGGACGCTGGTCACACTCGTCGATGCGGAACATGCCCACCGTCAAGCCGATCTTCAGCCCGAGTGGCTTGCGCAGGTGACGGCGGCGGACAAACTGCTGGTGAGTAAAAGCGATCGCATTGCCCCCGAGGAGACGGTGACGCTCGAGCAATGGCTGCGTCAGCTTAATCCGCTGGCGGAAGTGAGCACTACGCGGCTGGCGCAGGATACCCCGGACTGGCTGTTCCGAAGTGAAGTATTTCGCGGCTCTTATGAACAGCGTTTCCGCTGGTTAGGGTCATGTGCTGACAACACGTTTTCGTTGGTGCCAAAGCGCGATGGCGGGGCGCATCCCACGACAGAAACATGCGTGATTTCGCTTGAGCAGTCGTTAAACTGGCCCGCTTTTGCTATCTGGTTATCCATGCTATTACATTGCCATGGTAACGCGGTGCTGAGAATGAAAGGCATTTTGCGTGTAAGCGACAGTGAGACTCCGGTGGTTATTCATGGTGTACAGCACACGTTGCATCCTCCGGTGCATTTGGATGACTGGCCTGGAGCCTTAAGCCATTCAACGTTGGTATTTATCTTACGTGGACTGGAGGCGCATCGCTTGCAGCAAGCCTTTAGCCGCTTTATGCAAGTATCACAGGAGTCCTGAAGGGATGAGTTCTGCGGCGATTATTTCTCCTCCATTAACGCTTCGGGTGTTGGGCACGTCGGTGACATTACTGGAGATAGTGCGTGTTCGCGCTGAGCAGGAGCTGGGGATTAAGATCGAATACCTGCTGCATAGCGTGGAAGATGCCCAGCGCATCGCGGTTATGCAACCTGACAGTTACGATCTCTATGACCAGTGGTTTCATAATATCGATTTTGTCTGGCCGGCCCGTGCTATTCAGCCGCTGGAGGTGAAGCGGCTGAAATATTGGGACGAGGTGAACGAACTGGCGAAGCAGGGCACCCTGAACGGCGTTGTGGCCGATGGCAGCGTACCGTCCCAGCGCTTGTACGTTCAACGGGATCGCCATTTAAGCAGCCAGCCGAGCGATCTCATCAGCATGCTGCCATTGACGCATAATGCCGATAGCTTTGCTTATCATGTCGACCGTCTTCCCGAGGCGCTTCAGCAGGAAGAAGAGAGTTGGGGATGGTTGCTGCATAGCGCGCTTACTGGCGCGGTCGCCCTGCAAGAGGATGCAGCTATGGGAGGGATCGATGCCGCTCTGGCCATGCAGGGCGCGGGGATGGCGCAGTTTGCCGATATTGGCAATTTGACGTTGGAAGAGATCGATGTTTTGACACAAGGATTAGCCCATCTTAATCGCCAGGGACACTTTGCCGCATTCTGGTCGTCCCAGGAGCAGGCATGCGATTTAATCGATAATCGATGCGTTGAGGTCCAGAGCTTATGGGCTCCCATCTATTTCCGGCACCATTTCCATCAGCGAGGCTATAAAATGGCGCGCCCACGTGAAGGCTATCGGGCGTGGTATGGCGGCATGTCGCTGTCTCGCTGCGTGACTGGGAAGGTAAAAGAAGCGGCCTATGATTACCTTAACTGGTGGCAGTCTGGTTGGCCCGGCGCAGTAATGGCCCGGCAGGGGTATTATATTTCCAACCCTCAGCGAAGCCGCGCTTTTCTGTCTCAGGCCGAATGGGACTATTGGTATGCAGGAAAACCGGCAGCTGAATTACTCCTCGATGCCTCTGGCGCGCCGCTTATTCCTGCGGGTGAGCGTCGGGATGGTGGAAGCTACGAGCAGCGGATGGGACATATTGCGGTATGGAATTCGGTGATGGATGAACATAACTATCTGACGCGACGCTGGCAGGAGGCGCTGATGCGCCGCTAGCTCTTATGCGGCTGGGCCGGACAGAACTGAGGCAGACCTGACGGAAGCTAAAAAGCAAAAAGCCTGCTCGAAAGCAGGCTTTTTTAATGTGGCTCCTCTGACTGGACTCGAACCAGTGACATACGGATTAACAGTCCGCCGTTCTACCGACTGAACTACAGAGGAATCGTGTGAACGAGGCGCATACTACTGGCCTCGCATTTTTGTGTCAACACTAAAATTAACTTGCTGATTCAACTGGCTAAATTTAGCTCAAGGCGTTGTTTTAGTGAACAATGCGCCGATTGTCTTCATCCTGCAGGCCATTCTCACGTATCCGCTGCAGCGGATCCTGCTGGTAGAAGTGGCAAAAACGCTGCCACAGGGCGGGGAAGCGGGGCGCGAACAACTCGGGCGCGCTGAAAAAATATTCCGAGAGGACGGCAAAGCACTCCGCGGGGTCGGTGGCGGCATAGGCGTCAATGCTGGCGGCGCTTTCCCCCACCAGGTCTATCTCATCCTGAATATTGTTCATTGCCGCGTGGAGATCGTGCTCCCAGCCGGCAACCTCGCGTAATGGGATAAGCGGCACGCCGCTGGCCCGATCGCCATTCCTCGCATCCAGCTTATGCGCCACCTCGTGCACCACGAGGTTAAAGCCTGACGCATCAAAGGAGTCCTGAATATCCAGCCAGTTCAGCACTACAGGCCCCTGCTGCCAGCTTTGTCCCGATTGCACCACTCGCTGGTTATGGACCAGACCAATATCATCTTCCCATTCATCATCCACGACGAACGGGGCTGGGTAGATCAGCACTTCATGGAAACCGTCCAGCCACTCTATTCCCAGCTCAAGCACTGGCAGACAAAAGAGCAGGGCAATGCGTGCCTGATGCAGCGGGGTGAGCTCCAGCCCCTGCAGCGCCACCAGACGTTTTTGCTGTAAGAAACGGGCAGCCAACTGAGTAAGCTTGCGCTGCTCAGTGGGAGAAAGATGGGCTAAAACCGGAATGGCAAGCGCTTGCTCCCAGGGCATCTCTGCGTTGCCGGACTCATCATCTGCTTTCCAGGGCCATTTAAACATCATATTGCTCGCAAAGTCGTCACTTGAACACGATTACCGAAACGGGAGCTATTAAAATGCCAAAGATCCTGGCATTATAGCAACCACAACAGCGGAGAGATGCCGGAGCGGCTGAACGGACCGGTCTCGAAAACCGGAGTAGGGGCAACTCTACCGGGGGTTCAAATCCCCCTCTCTCCGCCACTTTTCTCTTAATGACCATTCCCCTTCAATCACACCGTTAGCTTCAGGTATAACGCCTGCGCTGGGGTATCGCCATCATCATCGTCCTGGTTTGAGCGTAGAGACGCGGTAGCGCGCTTTATCCTTTTAGGACCTTATCGCCGCTTTTTGCCCGAACGAGCTTAAACGCATCATAAAGAGGGAAGGTACGCCTGGAAAGCGGCAATGTCGAAAAGAGTGATCTCAACGGAGCGGGAACATCAAAAAGCCCGCTGAACGCGGGCTTTGACGGGGATCAGAACTGATAGACCAGGCCGAGGGCGACGATGTCATCGGTCGCGATACCGCTGTTTTTGTAGAAGCGGTCATCTTCATCCAGCAGGTTGATTTTGTAATCCACATAGGTGGACATATTTTTGTTGAAGTAGTAGGTCATGCCCACGTCGACATACTTGACCAGATCCTTGTCGCCGTAGCGAGAATAGGTGTAGAGATCTTTACCCTTCGACTGCAGATAGGCGACAGACGGACGCAGCGGTAAATTAAAGTCGTCAAACTGATACTGCGCGACCACTTCGAAGTTCTGCGTTTTGTTGGCAATCCCACCAAAACTATCGTTGCCGTAGAAGGTCATGTTGCGGGTTTCAGCATACATGGCGGCCAGATAGATGTTGTTGGCGTCATATTTCGCGCCGACGGTCCAGGCGTCGGCTTTATCGCCATTGGCGTAGCGCTGGCTGCTACGAGCCTCTGCCAGCTGGTTATGGGTACGGTCAGAAGACGAATAGGCCGCACCGAAGCTGATGCCCATATCGAGATCGTAGTAGCTGGAGATACCGAAACCGTCGCCATTTTCCCGCGCCAGTTTACGTTTGCCGCCGTTATTAGTGCCTTCGCCAGAACCGGCGTTTTCATTATTACCCTGATACTGCAGAGCGAAATGCAGACCGTCGACGAGGCCGAAGAAGTCGCTGTTACGGTAGGTTGCCACGCCGTTGGTACGGCCGGTCATGTAGACGTCGGTCTGGGTGTAGGTATCGCCGCCGAATTCCGGCAGCATATCGGTCCAGGATTCGATGTCGTACACCACGCCGTAGTTACGACCGTAATCCAGTGAGCCGTAGTCGGCAAACTTCAGACCAGCGAAGGCCAGACGGGTCCAGGAGTTTGCGCCTTCTTTTTCAGTGGTATTTGCCTGAATGTTGTATTCCCACTGACCGTAGCCGGTTAACTCGGAAGCGATCTGCGTTTCGCCTTTTATACCAAAGCGAGCATAGGTCTGATCGCCATCCTCTGAAGTGTCGTCAGAGAAGTAGTGCAGGCCGTCGACTTTTCCGTAAAGGTCCAGTTTGTTGCCGTTGTTGTTATAGATTTCCGCGGCATTAACGGCATTGGCCATTAATAATGCCGGTACCATGAGTGCCAGTACTTTTCTTTTCATTATATATTCCCTTTTAATAATAATTTCTATGAATTATGACAATCCCTCCGGAATGACTATCAGATACTAACGACTAAGTTCATTTTTATTTAAAATAAAAGATGTAAATAAATAAAATAAAACATTTCAATTTATTTCAATTTGGTTCTTTATATTATTTATGAATAATTTTTGGTGGAGTATTATTTTGCTATATAGCAATGGGATATGGCTTGGTTTGATTAATTTTGTTAACTTAATGAAATGGGTTGTATGAATTAACATCAAGGCATCATTCATCACGAAAATTGCTTTTTGACCGGCAAAAATAATCAATAGATTATCAATGCAACACGCGACCTCCCGCGCCGGAATAAACTTTTCGCATGGGGAGAAGAATAAATAAAACACTTCAGCGCCCGCTCACCGGCAGCATAAGTCGCAGGTTGACGCAGAAGATGGGGATGAAACTGCTGCCTGCTGCGCAGGTTGGCGGTATAATGTGATGCTTGTCACGTTTTGAGTGGCGGTAGTGTGTTGTGTCACGGAGAGGAATGAGATGGAAGAGCAGGCAAAACGTAGCCCCGGAGGGAAGCTCGCGTTATGGGCGTTGTATGCTTTTTGCGGATATTGTGTCTGGGTCATCGTGCGTTACTGGTGGGTGGTCGGAAAAATTCACAGCGTTCCCGGCACCAGCGTGGAGGGCGATTTGGGAACCACAGCGGGAAAATGGCTTGGCGCGCTGTTGGGGATGTTAGTCCTTGCGGGCATTGGCGCGATCCTCGGGGCGGTTGTCTGGTATACCCGGCCGTCTCGCGGCGAGCGGGATCATCAGCGGTAAAGTTGCTATGCTCGAGGCTGACCTTCACATAAAGGAAAGCCTATGAACCTGGTTGACTGGCAGCAACGATATGAGCACTGGATACTGACGCACCACGCGCAGGATGATGCCGCACACGATCTGTCCCATTTTCGTCGCGTCTGGGCCACGGCTACCCAGCTGGCCGCCGGGGAGGAGGTCGACCGACTGGTACTCCTCACGGCCTGCTATTTTCATGACATCGTCAGCTTGCCGAAGAATCATCCGGAGCGAAGCCGTTCCTCGATGATGGCCGCCGAGAAAACCCTCGCGATCCTACAGTCCTCTTTTGCCGATTTTCCCGTGGAGCGTTACGCGGCGGTCAGCCATGCCATCGAGGCGCACAGCTTCAGCGCGGCGATCCCGCCACGCACGCTGGAGGCGAAAATCGTCCAGGATGCCGACCGTCTTGAGTCGCTGGGGGCGATTGGTCTGGCGCGCGTCTTCGCCGTCGCCGGCGCCCTGAATACCATCTTGTTTGATGCTGAAGATCCATTTGCTGACCGGCGGGCGCTGGATGACCGCAGATATGCCCTTGACCATTTCCAGTGCAAACTCCTGCGCCTGCCGGAGACCATGCAGACGACCAGAGGAAAAGAGATGGCGCAGCACAATGCCCGCTTCCTCGTCGAATTTATGGCCAAGCTTAGCGCGGAGCTGCAGGGGGAGCCGCTGGCGCTGGATGAAGCGGTTTTACGCCGCTTTGCACCGCAGGCGTCAACCGACCGGTGATTTATGGTACTCTCTGCAAAAATCGTCCGCGCTGGTTGAGGATATGCCGCAAAAGTTAATTAAGGAAAACAGGTCGTTGCCGCTGGCTGAGCAGGCCGGGGAAGAGGCTCAGGCGCTGCTGCGTCAGCTGATGACGATCTATGATGTGAAAACGCTGGTCGCCGAACTGGTAAGCGTCGGCGAACAGCACTGGAGCGCGGCGATCCTCAAGCGCGTGGCGGCGCTCTCCCGCGCGGCGGGGCGTTTGCGTCCGCAGGAGATCGCCCATCTGGCGACGCTGCTGCCGGCGCCGCCAGCTCATCACCCGCATTATGCGTTCCGCTTTGTCGATTTGTTTGCCGGTATCGGCGGGATCCGCAACGGCTTTGAAGCCATCGGCGGGCAGTGCGTCTTTACCAGCGAGTGGAACAAGCACGCGGTGCGTACCTACAAGGCCAACTGGTACTGTGATCCGCAACAGCATCGTTTTAATGAAGATATCCGCGATGTCACGCTCAGCCACCGCCCCGATGTCAGCGATGAAGAAGCGGCGCAGCATATCCGCGAGACGATTCCTCAGCATGATGTCTTACTGGCCGGCTTTCCCTGCCAGCCTTTCTCACTCGCTGGCGTCTCCAAAAAAAATGCCATGGGGCGCGCGCACGGCTTTGCCTGCGAAACCCAGGGGACGCTATTTTTTGATGTCGTGAGAATTATCGCCGCGCGTCAGCCGGCGATTTTTGTGCTGGAGAATGTCAAAAACCTCAAAAGCCACGATCAGGGGCGCACCTTCCGCATCATCATGCAGACGCTGGATGAGCTGGGGTATGAGGTGGCCGATGCCGGGCATACCGGGCCGGATGACCCTAAGGTCATCGACGGGCGCCATTTCTTACCACAGCACCGGGAGCGCATCGTGCTGGTGGGTTTCCGCCGCGACCTGCAGCTGCATGAAGGATTTACGCTGCGCGATATCGCTGCGCTCTATCCGGCGGTGCGGCCGACGTTTGGCGAGCTGCTGGAGCCGACGGTGGATGCCAAATTTATCCTTACGCCGGTGTTGTGGAAATATCTCTATCGTTATGCCCGCAAGCATCAGGCGCGGGGTAATGGCTTTGGTTATGGTCTGGTAGACCCCGGTAATCCCCACAGCGTGGCTCGAACACTCTCTGCCCGCTACTATAAAGACGGTGCCGAAATTCTCGTCGACCGCGGCTGGGACCGGCCGTTGGGCGAGCAGCATTTTGACGATCCACAGAACCAACAGCGGCGGCCTCGCCGGTTGACGCCGCGCGAATGCGCCCGGCTGATGGGCTTTGAATCGCCCCAGGGTTCACGGTTCCGCATTCCAGTGTCGGATACCCAGGCCTATCGTCAGTTCGGCAACTCGGTGGTGGTTCCGGTCTTCGCCGCGGTGGCGAAGCTCCTGGCGCCGCGTATCGCCCAGGCGGTGGCGCGTCGCGAAGCGGATGATAACGATGGCGGATGTTCACGATAAAGCCACGCGCAGTAAAAATATGCGGGCTATCGCCACGCGCGATACGGCGATTGAAAAGCGGATAGCGGCGCTGCTGACCGGGGCGGGATTCACCTTTGTCGCCCAGGATCGCGCGCTGCCGGGACGCCCCGATTTCGCCTTACCCGACTACCGCTGCGTTATCTTTACTCACGGCTGTTTCTGGCATCACCATGACTGTTATCTGTTTAAGGTGCCGGCCACCCGGACGGCTTTCTGGCTGGATAAAATCGCCGGCAACGTGGCGCGTGACGCCCGCGACCGGCAACAGCTGGCTGAGCAGGGCTGGCGGGTGCTTATCATCTGGGAATGCGCCCTGCGCGGCCGGTTGAAACTAAATGATGAGGCGCTCACCGAGCGTCTGGAAGAGTGGATCTGCGGCGCCGGGCACGACGCGCAGATCGATACGCAGGGGATCCGCGAGCTGGCGTTTACTTCGCCGCCTTACAAGGAGTAGCCTCGCTGCGGGCGGGGAAGAGATATTTTCCCAGCGTCACCAGCACTACGGCGAAAATAATCACTGCCAGCGCCAGCCATTCAATGAGCGACAGGCTTTCACCGCCAAACCCGGTGCCGAGCAAGACGGCCACCACCGGGTTAACATAGGCATAGCTGGTGGCTACCGCCGGGGTGACGTTGCGGATCAAAAACATGTAGGCGTTGATGGCGATTAGCGAGCCAAAGATAGCCAGGTAGGCCAGGGCGGCGATCCCGGACCACGAGGGGACATGGGTTAACGTCTCACCGGTCAGCCATGACGAGACCAGCAGGACGATCCCGGCGGCGAGCATCTCGATAGCCCCCGCCATCATGCCGGTCGGCAGCTCAATCCGCGACCCGTAAACCGAGCCGAACGCCCAGCTTAGCGAACCAATCAGGATCAGCAGCGCGCCCCAGGGGTTGCCGTTCAGGTTGCCACCGCTGTTGAGCATGACGATACCTGCCAGGCCAATGGCAATGCCCAGCCACTCCAGTTTACGGGTGGCGATGCCGAAAAAGCGGCTGAAACATAGCGTGAACAGCGGCACGGTGGCGACCATCACCGCCGCGATCCCTGACGGAACGTGCTGATGTTCGGCGAGAGTGACGAAGCCGTTGCCGACGGCAAGCAGCAAGACCCCAATCAGCGCGGCGTTAAGCAGCGGCCGGCGGGCTGGCAGCTTATGGCCGGTGGCCAGCAGCCAGCCCAGCAGTAGCACGCCGGCTGAGAGAAAGCGAATACCGGCCATCATCAGCGGCGGCCAGCTGGCGACGCCGACGGCGATGGCAAAATAGGTAGAGCCCCAAATGATATACAGCGCAAACAGCGCCCCGATAAGCGGTAACAGCTGACGGGTAGACATAATTCCTCACGACGGTGCAGAGATAGAAAGGGGACATATAGTAAACGTGAAAACTATCGCGCTGGCGAGCGCTTAATTTGCCCGAGTTTGTTAAATTTATATTGACTAATTGTACCTTGGGCACCGGCCGTTTTTTAACGCATACTCGAGGGAGACATTGATGAAAAGAGAAGGAAATTATTTTGGCAGGAAGTAGTCTTTTAACATTACTCGATGATATCGCCACGCTGCTGGACGATATTTCCGTGATGGGCAAGCTGGCGGCGAAAAAAACAGCCGGGGTATTGGGCGACGATCTGTCGCTCAATGCTCAGCAGGTGACCGGCGTGCGAGCGAATCGTGAACTGCCGGTCGTCTGGGGCGTGGCGAAAGGTTCGTTCATTAATAAAGTGATCCTCGTGCCGCTGGCGCTATTGATCAGTGCTTTTATCCCCTGGGCGATTACGCCGTTGCTGATGCTGGGAGGCGCATTCCTCTGTTTTGAAGGGGTGGAGAAGGTCCTTCACAGCCTGGAGGCGCGTAAGCACAAGGAAGACCCTGCGCAACGGCAGCAGCGTCTTCAGGCGCTGGCGGAACGTGACCCGCTGGCCTTTGAGCGTGACAAAGTGAAAGGGGCGATTCGCACCGATTTTATTTTGTCCGCGGAAATTGTCGCCATCACCCTCGGCATTGTGGCGGAAGCGCCGCTGCTCAATCAGATCCTGATCCTCTCGGGGATCGCGATTCTGGTCACCATCGGGGTCTATGGCCTGGTGGGGGTGATCGTTAAGCTGGACGACATGGGCTACTGGCTGGCAGAGAAACGCGCTGCGCTGGCGCAATGGCTGGGCAAAGGATTGTTAGTGGTAGCCCCCTGGCTGATGAAAGTGCTCTCCATCGTTGGGACGCTGGCGATGTTCCTTGTCGGCGGCGGGATTGTGGTTCACGGCATTGCGCCACTGCATCATGCCATTGAGCACTGGAGCGCGGGGCTGGGCGGGATATTGGCTTCCCTGCTGCCGGTCATTGCCAACCTGGTGCTGGGTTTTATCATTGGCGCAGTGGTGCTGGCGGGCGTGAAAGTGGTGAGCAGTCTGCGCCGGTCGGTGAAGTAGAGTGGCTGCACGCAGCGTGACGGCGCTGCGTCGTCTACGCTAAAAGCGCGCCCGGCGTCGACACCAGCCGGGGCGCTGATGTCGTCAGGTTTGCGCAACGTACTGCGAGATAATGATGGATAAGCCACTTCGGTTGAAGATAAACAAGCTCCGCCACCTGACTCGCCCGGCGCATGTGGTTAACGTTTGTTTTATTGTGGTGCTTTTTTTCTCCACGTTACTGATCTGGCGTGAAATCAACGTTCTGGAAGAGGCCTATGTGGCCAACCAACGCAATAATCTGGCTAATGTCGCCCATGAAATGGATGGGTTGCTGCAGTTCAATATTGACCGGATGATGTTTTTTCGCCACGGCATGCAGTCTGCCCTTGAGCAGCCGCTCGATATCGACGTATTGCGTAGTGCCAGTCAGCGCTATCTGAGCCAGCGTCACCAGGAGGCCTGGCGAGTGGCGCTGCCGAATCGTCGTACGCTGCCGGTGTTTGGCGTCTCGGGGAGCGTCGTCGGTAACAACCCTATGCTGCTGAAGGACGATCCGCTCGCGGCTGATGAGTTGATGGCGACGCTGGAGCTGGGGTATCTGTTGAATCTGACGCAACATGACCGCGATTTCGCCGAGCGGATGCAGTATATCTCTCGCAGCGGCTTTTTCACCTCGACCCTGCCGCTGCGGGACGAGTCGCAGGTGATGACCCACTATTCGCAAGCCATCAGCGCCCTCTGGTTTACCCGACAGAGCCAGCGGAATAATCCGGGGCGGGGCGTTATCTGGCAAACCTTTCCTGACGATGACCCGCAGCTGGAAGAGCAGGTGGTCACCGCTTCGATACCGCTGGATTTCGCCGGTTACTGGCGCGGGGTGCTGGCGATGGATTTCTCGGTCAGTGAAATAAAAGCGTTTTTGGTCAGCGCCATGCAGGGCGGGCAGGAAGGGGAGTACCAGCTTTATGATAGCCATTTGAACCTGCTGGCCTCTTCCGCGCCGGGGAATGTCCTGACGCTATTGTCCCCCAGGGAACAGGAACTGCTCAGCCGCGCGTTTGTCCATGATAACCAGGGGGGGCTGCGCTTGCTGACGCGCTATATCAGCTGGGCCAAACTGCGCAATTTTGACGGCGTGTTGCTGCGGATCCACACCCTGCGGGAAGGCGTGCGGGGCAATTTTGGCACCATCACCATCGCCCTGACCCTGATGTGGGTCCTCTTCACCTTGATGCTGTTGCTCTCCTGGCTGGTGATCCGCCGCATGGTCCGCAATATGAGCGTCCTGCAAACCTCCCTTGAATGGCAGGCATGGCATGATGCCTTAACCCGTCTGCTCAATCGCGGGGCGCTGTTTGAACAGGCGATGGCGGTAGCCAGCGCCTGCCAGCGCAGTGGACGGCCGCTGTCGGTGATCCAGCTCGATCTGGATCACTTCAAGCGCATCAACGATCGCTATGGCCATCAGGCGGGTGACAGAGTGCTGTCGACGGTGGCCAGTACCCTTGCCAGCACCGTTCGTGAGGGTGACTTGCTGGGCCGCGTGGGCGGGGAGGAGTTTTGTGTCGTGCTGCCGAATACCACACTACAGGACGCGGTGGCGGTGGCAGAGCGGCTACGCCTGCGAATTCAGGGCCGGGAGGTCTTTTTACATAACAATGTGACGCTGCGGGTCAGTGCCTCACTGGGGGTCAGTACCAGCGAAGAGCAGGGGGAGTATCAGTTTGAAGCCTTACAGTCGGTGGCCGATCGTCGTCTCTATCTGGCAAAGCAGAACGGCCGCAATCAGGTCTGTTTTCGCAGCGAAGCGTGAGCAAAACGTTTCGCCCGAATCAGGCAAAATGAGATTTTTCTTAAAGTGTTCGACGGGGATCGCGCTATCGAATGAAACCGGTTTGCGGCGAAGCCTTCTCGCATCAGCCCTGCAGCCCTGCTCAAAGCAAAGCGCTAACATTCTCAATAATTTGCGTCATGAATATCGCTTGTCATGCAAAATAATTGAGGATAATGTTTTAACGCATCGGATTTCCCGGTGTAACGAATTTTCAAGTGCTTCTTGCATTAGCAAGTTTGATCCCGACTCCTGCGAGTCGGGATTTTTTTCGCCTGCCGTTAGCGGTTAACTTCACTGGCGCTGAAATCGTGAATGTCGAGCTCAAATGCCTCCGCCAGTTCGCGCCAGGTATGTGACCCGCGGCCATCAATGCTGGCGCGCTGTGGGTCGTCCAGAGTGCGATGGATTTCACTTTCGCTAATCTCATTAATCGCTGCCAGTAGCGCATCCACGTTGACATCAACGTCATTTCCGGCCTGGCCAGTCAATCGATTCTTCATCATTACCCCCTCGCTGAGCGTCGCTCAAGCCTCTTTAAGTATAGTCGGTCTAAAAAAACACCAGTCATGGGCCGCGACGCTGCGAGTTGCGTGGTTTTGTTCTACACTGGCTGAAAAATAGAGGAGAGTGAATATGCAGGTGAACGATCGTGTCACGGTGAAGACCGACGGTGGCCCACGTCGATCGGGGGTAGTGCTGGCAATTGAGTCGTTTAGTGAAGGGACGATGTATCTGGTTTCGCTGGAAGACTATCCTTTAGGGATCTGGTTTTTCAACGAAATAGGGCATCCGGATGGGATCTTCGTCGAAAAAGAAGCCTCATAAAACGGGACTGGCGGTACCACCGCCAGTCTGTTTTAACGCAGATTCACCTGAATACCTGACGTTACGTTTTCGGTCAGCCGAACGATATGGTAAATCACCTGCTTATTGTGCGTTTGTATTTTCTTTTTAATATTGCCTTTATGCGATGATACCGTCTTCGCTTTGATGTTCATTTGCGTTGAAATTTGTGACGTGCCGTGCCCGGCCATCCACATTTGCAGCATATTTGATTCTGTTTTACTCAGCGACAACGTCGGTAAATTTAATTGCCCCAGACTGCTATTTTTGTATTTTAGATAATTAACCAGAATAACATCAAGGTCTTTTGGCGTTATCGATTTCGAACTGATCAGCAGGTTTTTCCGTACCCGCAAATAGCGGTCAAAATGAATGTTTGCCAGCGACATAAAGATAACAAACAGCGTCGCCGGGTTTTGCGTAATGATCTGGCGAATAATGCCATTACTTTCATCATCATGCACGAAGCAGTCTTCATTAAGAAACACCACTGCCGGACAACACGACGCGCAATGTTTTTGCAAATCTGTCGCGCAATGGACCTCAACGATTTCCTGTTTTTTTATTCCCCGACTGGTCAGATAACCCGTTAAGCCTAACCGGGTATAACTGCACAAATCCATAATCATCGTTGACATGACCCATCCTCAATCAACACGTAACGATATTCTCTTCACACGCATTGTGCGAAGCAGTCCTTGCGAGCAGTAATAGTAGGTTTACGAAAGAACCTATTAGTTCCGTTAAACTATTCCGCATCTATGCATATAATTTGCCAGGAAAACTCTTAAAGTAAAGTCGAGAACCGGTAGTGTGAGCGGATTAAAAACAAAAAGTGCCCATAGATGCTATGGTTACGCCCCAAACATTATTTTATTTTCGGAATTTCCTTATTTCAAATGAAGGCGGTGCTGCCCGTTCCTGTTTTGCCCGGTTTTTCCGCCGGGAGCGGGGGTGGAAGGCTTAACGCTTTAATGCCACAATACTTTTTTATCGGCTTGTGGGATGAATGATGAAACAGTTAGTTTTTGCGGGCATGGTGGTGGCGCTGGCCGGATGTGTGCAGGTTGATCATTACGATGACGTCGTTAAAGCACCGGCGCCGGCTGGCCTTGAGGGCTACTGGCAATCGAAAGGGCCGCAGAGTGAAATGATGAGCCCTGACGCGATCGCCAGCCTGATCGTCACTAAAGAAGGGGATACCTTCGACTGCCGCCAGTGGCTGCGCGTGATCGCGCAGCCGGGTAAACTGATGAACCGCGATAACCAGATCTACAACGTTACCGCTTCCCTGGATATCTATCCAATCGAGCGTGAGGGCAATACCCTCTCCTACGATCGTATGACGTTGACTCGCGTTGAACGCCTCACCCCTGAGTGCGAAAAGGCGTGGGCCAAAGCGCGTACGACAGGGGCCGTCAGCGCGCCGGCTTCCGTGCGCTGAGGTTCCGGCGGGCCCGTTCCGGCCCGCCAGGTACATCGCCAGCTGACTACAGCACGGCTTCCATCACCCACACGCTCACGCTACCCCCGTTGCAGGTAAAGATCGCGCTACCCTCAGCGTCGGTTTCGACAATCTCTTCCCGGTTGCCGAGAAAATCCCGCCAGCGTTTATTGCCATAGTTCTCGCCCAGCGTCAGGGTTTTTTCTCCCTCATCGCCATTGGACATCACCACCACGCAGCCGGGATCCTCGTCGGTGCCGCTACGGCTGAAGGCAATACAGTTGGGGTGATCGAACCACAGCGTTTGCACGCCATGGGCAAAGCGCTGACGGGCGTCGATCAGTTCATGCAGTTGTTCGATAACGGGCATCTCAATGGCGTAGGTTTGTCCATCGCCGCCGGTATCTTCATAGGATGCGCCGAAAAGATCGGCATAAAAGACCGACGGCACACCATTTTCACGCAGCAGGATCAGCGCATAGGCCAGCGGCTTGAACCAGGGTTCAACCGGCGCCTCGAGGGCCTGCAGCGGCTGCGTATCGTGGTTTGTCACCAGCGTCACGGCGTGAAAAGGGTCTGCTTCCACCAGCGTGCCGCTGAATATCTGGCTCATGTCATAATCGCGCCCCTGGCGTGAGGCTTCATGAAATTTCATCTGCAGCGGGGCATCGAACAGCATCGTCTTGCCCTCGACCAGGTCGATATACTGCTGGAGCTTTTCCACCTCATGGGACCAATACTCTGCGACAATAAACAGCGGCTGCGGTGCCACCTCCTGGACGTGCTCGATCCACGCTTTGTAAAACCAGGCGGGGATATGCTTCACGGCGTCAAGACGAAAACCATCGCAGCCGGTCTGCTCCATGACCCAGCGCGCCCAGTATTTGATCTCCTCGGTAACGGCGTGATTACGAAAATCAATGTTGGCGCCCATCAGGTAGTCGAAGTTACCAAGCTCATCGTCGACCTGCTCGTTCCAGCCTTCACCGGTGTAATCGTTGACGATTTTAAACACACCGTCTTCCGTCGGATTCTCAATGTGGTCGATACCGCTAAAGCATTTGTAGTCCCAGACAAATTGCGAATACTGCCCGGCCCGCACCGGAAAGGTATAGCGAGTCCATGCCTCACACTCAATGATCTCCTCGGCAATCTGGGTGCGATCGTGCTCATCGACGCGCTGCACCTGCAGAGTTTCTTTTTCATCGGCGCCCATTTTGTGGTTCACCACCACATCCAGCAGCACGGCGATATCATGCTCTTTCAGAGCCTTCATCGCCGCCAGCAGCTGCGCTTTATCGCCATATTTGGTGGCGACTGAACCCTTTTGATCAAACTCACCAAGGTCGAAGAGATCATAGGTGTCATAGCCGACGGAATAACCGCCCGAGGCGCCTTTATAGGCGGGCGGCAACCAGACCATATTGATGCCGATTTCATTCAGGCTGGGGGCCAGCGCTTCGACTTCACGCCATAGCTCGCCGCCGGCGGGGTAGTACCAGTGAAAACATTGCAACAAAGTGGGGTTTTTCATCTTCCATGCTCCAGACGTCAACAGGCTGACCTTTGCAGTATGGGAGATATCCCGCAAAACGGGAGAGGAAAGCCCTGATTTTCGCTATACCCTAATCGGGATCATATATAATAAATTGGCATAAGATGTAGCGTAACGATGTTGGTGCCGGGCCGTTAAGCGCCTTACACTACAGGAAAATCCTAACCTTCGGGGTATCTATGAAATTAGCACTTCTGGGTCGTCAGGCGCTGATGGGCGCGATGGCCGTTGTTTTGATGGCTGGCGTTAGCGTGAAAACTTTTGCAGCGGAAAACCTGCTCAATCAGGTTAAAGAGCGCGGTACCCTGCGCGTGGGCCTCGAAGGCACCTATCCTCCTTTCAGCTTCCAGGGCGATGACGGCAAGCTGACCGGATTTGAAGTGGAGTTTGCCAACGAGCTGGCGAAACATCTTGGCGTGAAAGCCGATCTCAAACCGACCAAATGGGACGGTATGCTGGCCTCGCTGGACTCCAAACGCATTGACGTGGTGATTAACCAGGTCACTATCTCCGATGAGCGTAAGAAGAAATACGATTTCTCAACCCCGTACACTATCTCCGGTGTGCAGGCGCTGGTGAAGAAAGGTAACGAAGGCGCGATTAAAACCGCGGCGGATCTGAAAGGCAAGAAAGTCGGCGTCGGGCTGGGCACTAACTATGAAGAGTGGCTGCGTCAGAACGTCCAGGGCGTTGATGTTCGCACCTATGATGATGACCCGACTAAATACCAGGATCTGCGTGTAGGCCGTATTGACGCCATTCTGGTTGACCGTCTGGCCGCGCTGGATCTGGTGAAGAAAACTAACAATACGCTGGCGGTAACCGGTGAAGCATTCTCCCGTCAGGAGGCCGGCGTGGCGCTGCGCAAAGGCAACGACGATCTGCTGAAAGCGATTGACGCCGCGATCGCGGATATGCAGAAAGATGGCACCCTGAAGGCGCTGTCAGAGAAATGGTTTGGCGCTGACGTGACGAAATAACGGTCAGTGGTGAAAAAAGGCGCTCCTGGAAGCGCCTTTTTTTATTTAGCGCGTAACTGTGTGCATAATGAAGCATAACTGAGTCAGGAGGGGCCATGTCACTGCAAAATTTAACCCGCTTTCCGCGTCTGGAATTGATTGGCGCGCCGACGCCGCTGGAGTATCTGCCGCGTTTGTCCGATCACCTTGGGCGCGAGATTTTTATCAAACGCGATGATACAACGCCGCTGGCGATGGGAGGCAATAAACTGCGCAAGCTGGAGTTTCTCGCCGCCGATGCGCTGCGGGAAGGGGCAGATACCTTAATCACCGCCGGCGCGATCCAGTCCAACCATGTGCGTCAGACGGCGGCGGTTGCCGCGAAGCTGGGGCTGCACTGCGTGGCGCTACTGGAAAACCCCATCGGCACCGGGGCGGAGAACTATCTGAGCAATGGCAACCGCCTGCTGCTGGATCTGTTTAATACCCAGGTTGAGATGTGCGATGCCCTGACCAATCCTGCCGAACAGCTCGACGAGCTGGCGACCCGCATCGAGGCGCAGGGCTATCGCCCCTACGTCATCCCGGTCGGCGGATCCAATGCGCTCGGGGCGTTAGGCTATGTGGAAAGCGCGCTGGAAATCGCCCAGCAGTGTGAAGGCGCGGTGGAGATCTCATCGGTGGTGGTGGCTTCCGGTAGCGCCGGTACGCATGCCGGGCTGGCTGTGGGACTCGAACAGCTGATGCCGCAGGCGGAACTGATTGGCGTGACGGTATCGCGCTCCGTCGCTGACCAGCTGCCGAAAGTGGTGGCGCTGCAGCAGGCCGTGGCCAACAGCCTCGAGCTGCAGGCGAAAGCCGACATCACGCTGTGGGACGATTACTTTGCCCCAGGCTACGGTACGCCGAACGAGGAAGGCATGGCCGCCGTGAAGCTACTGGCGCAACTGGAAGGTATTTTGCTCGATCCGGTCTATACCGGCAAAGCGATGGCCGGGCTTATCGACGGCATTACGCAGAAGCGTTTTAAGGATGAAGGACCGATTTTGTTCGTCCATACCGGCGGGGCGCCGGCGCTGTTTGCCTATCATCCTCACCTTTAATACAGAAACGACAGCATGCAAGAAAGTATCCAACTGGTCATCGATTCCGCTCCTTTTCTGCTCAAAGGGGCCGTCTTTACGCTGCAGCTGAGCATTGGCGGGATGTTTTTCGGCCTGGTGCTGGGCTTTATCCTGGCGCTGATGCGCATGTCGCCCCTCTGGCCGGTAAAATGGCTGGCGCGCATGTATATTTCCATTTTTCGCGGCACGCCGCTTATCGCCCAGCTGTTTATGATCTACTACGGCTTGCCGCAGTTTGGCATCGAGCTTGACCCGATTCCGGCGGCGATGATCGGCCTGTCGCTCAATACGGCGGCCTACGCGGCGGAAACCCTGCGCGCGGCCATCGCCTCGATCGACAAAGGGCAATGGGAAGCGGCGGCCAGTATCGGCATGACGCCGTGGCAGACGATGCGCCGGGCCATCTTACCCCAGGCGGCACGGGTCGCTTTGCCGCCGCTGTCCAACAGTTTTATCAGCCTGGTTAAAGATACCTCGCTGGCGGCGACGATCCAGGTGCCAGAGCTGTTCCGTCAGGCGCAGCTTATCACCTCGCGAACCCTTGAGGTCTTCACCATGTATCTCGCGGCCTCGTTGATCTACTGGGTGATGGCGACCGTCCTCTCCTCGCTGCAGAACTATTTTGAAAACCAGCTGAACCGCCAGGAGCGTGATCCGAAATGAGTGCGATAGAAGTGAAAAGCCTGGTGAAGAAATTCCATGGCCAGACGGTGCTCCACGGTATCGACCTGGAGGTACAGAAAGGGGAAGTCGTGGCGATCATCGGCCCCAGCGGCTCGGGTAAAACCACTCTGCTGCGCAGCATCAACTTGCTGGAGCAACCGGAGAGCGGCACCATCCGCGTTGGCGATGTGACCATCGACGCCGGTCGCAGCCTGGGGCCGCAGAAAGGACTCATTCGCCAGTTGCGCCAGCATGTCGGCTTTGTCTTCCAGAACTTTAATCTGTTTCCCCACCGTACGGTGCTGGAGAACATTATTGAGGGGCCGGTCATCGTAAAAGGTGAAGATAAGCAGGAGTCGATTGTGCGGGCGCGCGATCTGCTGGCGAAAGTGGGTCTCAGCGGTAAAGAGAATAGCTATCCTCGTCGCCTCTCCGGCGGTCAGCAGCAGCGGGTGGCTATTGCTCGCGCGCTGGCCATGCGTCCGGACGTGATCCTGTTTGATGAGCCAACCTCGGCCCTCGATCCTGAGCTGGTGGGGGAGGTGCTCAACACCATCCGCCAGCTGGCGCAGGAAAAACGCACGATGGTTATCGTGACCCATGAAATGAGTTTCGCCCGCGACGTTGCCGATCGGGCCATCTTTATGGATCAAGGACGCATTGTCGAGCAGGGAGAAGCGAAAGCATTGTTCGCCTCCCCGCAGCAGCCGCGTACTCGCCAGTTCCTCGAAAAATTTCTGATGCAGTAAACCATGCGCTGACGTGGCGGCTTTCCCGGGGGAGGGCCGCCGCGTACAGCCTGTCTTCCCTGCGGCGCGCCACGCTCCTCGTCACCTCTTTGTGCTATTTCTCCCTGTGGCCGTATACACCGCTTCCCATCCCCCCTTGTAGGGTGTAGAAAATGACGGGAAAGTGAGCACGAGGTTCTGCGCTGAGAACGGGAAAAAGGCAAGCCTTCAGACTAATAAATGCGACACCGACAATATTTTATACATATAAATAAGATTTATGTGTTAGTTTTCTGTATTTATAATAATGATTATCAATCAGGAGTTATTTGCACAGCTATGAGGGACAATGATTTTTTCAGCTGGCGGCGGGATATGCTGCATCAATTTCAGTCCGTGGCCGCTGGTGAGGAGGTTTATAATCTCCTGCAACGAGAAACCGAAGCGCTGGAATATGATTACTACACGCTTTGTGTACGCCACCCGGTGCCTTTCACTCGCCCCCGCGTCACCTTCCAGTCGACCTATCCCCGCGCATGGATGTCGCACTACCAGGCCGAGAATTATTTCGCGATAGATCCGGTATTACGCCCGGAGAATTTTATGCGTGGCCATCTGCCATGGGAGGATGGGCTGTTTCGCGATGCGGCGGCATTATGGGACGGCGCTCGCGATCATGGACTGAAAAAAGGGGTGACCCAGTGCCTGACGTTGCCCAACCATGCGCAGGGTTTTCTCTCCGTCTCCGCGAATAACCGTTTACCGGGCTCTTATCCTGATGATGAACTGGAGATGCGCCTGCGCATGCTGACGGAGCTAAGCTTGTTGGCGCTCCTGCGTCTGGAAGATGAGATGGTCATGCCGCCGGAGATGAAGTTCAGCCGCCGTGAACTGGAAATTCTGAAATGGACCGCGGAAGGGAAGACCTCGGCGGAGGTGGCGATGATTCTTTCTATTTCGGAAAATACGGTGAATTTCCACCAGAAGAATATGCAACGGAAATTCAATGCGCCGAACAAAACGCAGATAGCCTGTTACGCGGTGGCGACAGGGTTAATCTGAGAGCGCCTGTCGTTCTGCGTGCCAGACGTGACACCGGCTGTCAGGGATACTTTCAGCCGGTACAGGATTACTGACGGTAAGCTTGTTTAATTTGCTTAACGGTGCTGGAGAATACGGCAGCCTGAGCCTCATCTTCCATCTGCGCGATCTGCTTTTCCATTTTAATAATCACGCGACCCGCATCCGCCTGGCCCATCGCCTGCAGCATCAGCGTTATCATCGCTTTCAGGCAGGAGACTTCCTGCGCCAGTTCTTGATTATTTTCTGCAGTGGAAAAATCTGGTGTGCTCATCGATATCCTCGTTTACTCGCTGCGCTAATGCGCCTTACCCAATGTGAAGGCCGCGCAGTATACCACAAGCGACGGGAAAAAAAGGAGTGCTTAATTTCTGTTCTCTCATCTGAGCTGTGAATGATTCAGTGCTTCGGATAATACGTAATAGCCGCCAGGCCGCCATTAATTTATTCCATCTATTTAGCACGTTAATATTTGTTACATATTTTGCTGCGTATTTATGCGCTACGTAATCTGTTGTGTTTTTTGTGCTTTCTGTATGAGGATTGTTAAAAAATAAGACGACGGCAACTGACTGTTCTCAATGACTTTCCACTACGTGTGCACAGACATTGCCATAAATGAGCGGCAAATCGAGGTGAGGGCATTTTTTTGCCTTTTAAATTAGCAATAAAACCCGGTAATATGTGGGAGATAAAGTATCAGTAGCGTTATCCCTCATTCTGGAGATTATTCCTTTGATCAACGTTCTTCTTGTTGATGACCACGAACTGGTGCGCGCAGGGATACGACGCATTCTGGAAGATATAAAAGGGATTAAAGTCGCTGGCGAAGCCTGTTGCGGCGAGGACGCCGTGAAGTGGTGCCGGGCTAATTCCGCAGATGTCGTCCTGATGGACATGAACATGCCCGGGATCGGTGGTCTTGAAGCCACGCGCAAAATCGCGCGCTCCGTGGCGGGCACGAAAGTGATCATGCTCACCGTGCATACCGAGAATCCTCTACCTGCCAAGGTCATGCAGGCGGGGGCGGCGGGCTATCTTAGCAAGGGTGCTGCACCGCAGGAAGTGGTGAATGCGATCCGCTGCGTGGCGTCCGGACAACGTTACATTGCCTCCGATATTGCTCAGCAAATGGCGCTAAGTCAGATTGAACCGGAAAAAACGGAATCGCCGTTTGCCAGTTTGTCTGAACGCGAATTGCAGATTATGCTGATGATCACCAAAGGTCAGAAGGTGAATGAGATCTCAGAGCAGCTCAATCTGAGTCCCAAAACGGTTAACAGCTATCGCTACCGAATGTTCAGCAAATTAAACATTCATGGCGATGTGGAGCTGACCCACCTGGCAATTCGCCATGGCCTGTGTAATGCGGAGTCGTTAGCAAGCCAGTGAGTGATGTTTTTGACGCAAAAGCTTTCCTGAAAACGGTGACCAGCCAGCCCGGTGTGTATCGGATGTATGATGCTGGCGGGACCGTCATCTATGTTGGCAAAGCCAAAGATCTGAAAAAGCGGCTCAGCAGCTATTTCAGCAGCAATCTCGCGTCGCGTAAAACCGAAGCGCTGGTGGCGCTGATTGCGCAGATTGACGTGACCGTCACTCACACCGAGACGGAAGCGCTGCTGCTGGAGCACAACTATATCAAGCTGTACCAGCCGCGTTACAACGTGCTGTTGCGCGATGATAAGTCTTATCCTTTTATTTTCCTCAGCGGTGATACTCATCCACGTCTGGCGATGCATCGCGGCGCCAAACATGCGAAAGGCGAGTACTTTGGTCCTTTCCCCAACGGCTATGCCGTGCGGGAGACCCTGGCGCTGCTGCAGAAAATCTTTCCTGTTCGCCAGTGCGAAAATAGCGTCTATCGCAACCGCTCGCGTCCCTGCCTGCAGTATCAGATTGGCCGCTGTCTGGGGCCGTGCGTGGCGGGGCTGGTCAGCGAAGAAGAGTATGCTCAGCAGGTTGAGTATGTACGGCTGTTCCTTGCCGGCAAGGACGATCAGGTCCTGACCCAGCTCATCGCCAGAATGGAGAAAGCGAGCCAAAGTCTGGAGTTTGAAGAGGCCGCGCGCATTCGCGACCAGATTCAGGCGGTCCGCCGGGTGACGGAGAAACAGTTTGTTTCTAATACCGGCGACGATCTTGACGTTATCGGCGTCGCCTTTGAGGCCGGAATGGCCTGCGTCCATGTGCTGTTTATCCGCCAGGGCAAAGTGCTGGGCAGCCGGAGCTACTTCCCGAAAGTGCCGGGCGGCACTGAGCTGGGAGAGGTCGTGGAGACGTTTGTCGGTCAGTTCTACCTGCAGGGTAGCCAGATGCGTACCCTGCCGGGGGAGATTTTGCTCGACTTCAGCCTTGGTGATAAGACGCTGCTGGCCGAGTCGCTGTCGGAGCTGGCGGGACGTCGAATCAATGTACAGACTAAACCGCGCGGCGACAGAGCGCGTTACCTTAAGCTGGCGCGCACCAACGCCGCGACGGCGTTAACCACTAAGTTGGCTCAGCAGTCGACCATTCATCAGCGCCTGCAGGCGCTGGCCACCGTGCTGGAACTGCCGGCCGTGAAGCGAATGGAGTGCTTTGACATCAGCCACACCATGGGCGAGCAGACCGTGGCGTCCTGCGTGGTGTTTGACAGCAATGGTCCGCTGCGTGCGGAGTACCGGCGCTATAATATCACCGGCATCACCCCTGGCGATGACTATGCGGCGATGAATCAGGTCCTGCGCCGTCGCTATGGTAAAGCGATTGATGAAAATAAAATTCCGGATGTGATCCTGATAGATGGCGGAAAGGGGCAGCTGGCGCAGGCGAAAGCGGTGTTTGCCGAACTGGATGTTTCCTGGGATAAACATCATCCGCTGCTGCTGGGCGTGGCGAAAGGCAGCGATCGTAAAGCCGGCCTGGAAACGTTATTCTTTGAACCGGAAGGCGAGGGGTTTAGCCTGCCGCCGGATTCGCCCGCTCTGCACGTAATCCAGCACATCCGCGATGAATCGCACGATCATGCGATTTCCGGACATCGTAAAAAACGGGCGAAAGTGAAGAGCACCAGCTCGCTTGAGACTATCGAGGGAGTAGGGCCGAAGCGTCGCCAGATGCTGCTGAAGTATATGGGTGGGCTGCAGGGGCTGCAGCAGGCCAGCGTCGAGGAAATTGCTAAAGTACCGGGCATCTCTCACGGTCTGGCAGAAAAGATCTTCTACTCGTTGAAACATTAGGGGCTCTGTAGCAACATAGGGCTAATTTTTACTTACAACAGATAGTTACCCGTCACTATGCAATTTAATATCCCTACGTTGCTTACTCTGTTTCGCGTCATCCTCATCCCGTTCTTTGTGCTGGCGTTTTATCTCCCCTTTAGCTGGGCGCCGTTTGCCTGCGCGTTAATTTTCTTTGTCGCCGCCGTGACCGACTGGTTTGATGGTTTTCTGGCTCGTCGCTGGAATCAGAGCACCCGGTTTGGCGCCTTCCTGGACCCGGTGGCGGATAAAGTCATGGTGGCTATCGCCATGGTGCTGGTTGCCGAGCACTATCACACCTGGTGGGTCACGCTGCCGGCGGCGACCATGATCGCGCGTGAAATTATTATTTCGGCACTGCGCGAATGGATGGCTGAGCTCGGGAAACGCAGCAGCGTAGCGGTCTCGTGGATTGGCAAAGTTAAAACGACCGCACAGATGGCCGCCCTGGTATGGATGCTGTGGCGTCCTTATCCATGGGTAGAGTGGGCCGGGATCGCGCTTTTCCTCGTGGCGGCGGTGCTGACGCTGTGGTCGATGCTGCAGTATCTGAACGCGGCGCGCGGCGATTTGCTTGATCAGTGATCGTTTCGCCGTTATTTTCAGCAAACGATGCAAAGTTGCGAAAAATACCGTTGACTCACCGCGAGAGATAAGTAGAATGCAACGCATCGAACGGCGGCACAGTCTTCCAGACGATAACAAAATCAAGTGATTAGCAAATAACTTGATAATGCGGGAATAGCTCAGTTGGTAGAGCACGACCTTGCCAAGGTCGGGGTCGCGAGTTCGAGTCTCGTTTCCCGCTCCAGATTAACAGCATCGGCAGTAGCGGGTGCTTCAGTATTAAAGGCGCGTTAGCAAAGCGGTTATGTAGCGGATTGCAAATCCGTCTAGTCCGGTTCGACTCCGGAACGCGCCTCCACTTTCTATCCCGAGCCCGGATGGTGGAATCGGTAGACACAAGGGATTTAAAATCCCTCGGCGTTCGCGCTGTGTGGGTTCAAGTCCCACTCCGGGTACCATTGGGATAAAAGCAGAATAATCAAAGCAATAAGCAGTGTCGTGAAACCACCTACGGGTGGTTTTTTGTTTCAAAACCACCCATTTCATAATATCACTTCATACTAGTTTTCTTGTCCACCTTGCTCTTCCCCCAGGATAACCGCACCCGGCTAAACCGTCGCGCCTCGTGGAATAATGTCGTTGGGATGATTTCGCTCCCCCAAACCGGCAGGGGGAGGCAAATCGATACTCTGCGTGCCAGAGGCCGGAGGTGAAACCGTCTCTAGAGTTCGAGGTTGAACGAAAGGACTTTCGATATAATTACCATCTCATCCGTAAGCGAGGAGAATTTTCCGGTAAATCTTTCTTCAGACTCAGGTGTCAAACTATATAGTGAATAATTTTCATCCGAAGATATACGCTCCAGTTGAAGATAGGCGGGTTTCTGCAAGGCAAAAGCCAACAGATAGAAATTAGTCGTGTGGTGAGAAAGTTCAGTGACTAATTCAGGGAGTTGCTTTGCTATATCTATTTCCTCTCTACAGCAAATCACAAAAAGCTTCCCTTCTTTGCTTTTTAATATGTTTCTGAATCTTTTAACCGCGCGGACGTAATACTCATAATCAGCAGGAGTATTTGGGTCGCGATGCGTGAATATTTCATTCAGACGATATTTTTCTTTGTATTTATTGTGGTGTGCTCCGGGTTCTCGCGACTGGCGACGTAATGAGCTGTACTCATTTTTATCTAAAAATGAGGTAAAATCATCCCTCAGGCAGTCGATAATCATCGCCGGACAGGAAAATAGCCAGTCAAAAGGCAGTGATATCTTTTTCAGGTTGAATTTTTTCAATGTCCATGAAGTTAAACAATGGCTGCCCAGGGAGACAATATGTTTGACGTGCATTGAATCATCAGGAGCACTCTCTGTTAACGCTTGTGGTGTGTAACTGAATTTATCAGATGACATTCTGGATTTCGTGAAAGCAATAAACTCGTCGCTATGCATCAGCGATGAGTTAAGAAGTTCTGCTGATTCTGCAAGTGACTTATTAGCAATGGCGTTGAGGTAGTTTTTCAGACCATCGCTATCTGCCGGTCGACCGAGTAGCGTTTTATAGGTTGTTTTTATTAGATGTATTTTTAGGTATTTTTCTTTAATGTCATATCTCATTTTTTATCCAATTGAAGCTGTAGTCTTTCTTTATTTTATTGCTGCTAAAACAGGTAGGCATACAAATCGTGTGGGATTATGTCAAATAGACAGGATATTGGCAATCGAGGAAATACGGGCGGCTACAGAGGAAGCGGTTATTGAAGACGCTCGCCAGAATCTACGGATCCTGATGCCTGAACTGACAGGGAAAATATCCCGGAGGAGAGCATCGCACGCAGGCGAATGAATACATCACGCTCAGCGGCGATCGTTCATTTGTCCCAGGACAAAACGATCTCTCCTTGCTACTATCAACCGGACTTTTATCCCAGCCTGCCGGAGGCATCATGTTCACAGGGCTTTGCGCATTTCCGCTGACGCCGCTGCATCAGCAGCATCTTGATGAAAAGGCGTTTATCCGTATTCTCTCTCGTCTTACCGATACCGGAGTCGACTCTCTGGGCATCTTAGGCTCGACCGGCAGCTACGCGTATCTGAATCGTGAGCAGCGCAAGCGGGTGGTGCAGGTGGCGAAAGCGCATGTTGGGTCGATCCCGATGATGGTTGGCGTCGGCGCCATCGCTACCAGCGAGGTGCTGCGCCTGGTGGAGGATGCCCAGCAGGCCGGGGCGGATGCGTTATTACTGCCGATGATGTCCTATCAGCCGCTTTCTGCGGAGGAGATCTTTGCCTTCTACGAAGAGGTCTGTCGGCACGTCACGGTTCCGGTTTGCCTGTATGACAATCCCCGCACCACTCACGTCACGCTGGCGGATGAGCTGCAGGGGCGCATCGCCGCCTTGCCGGCCATCGCTTCGATTAAAATTCCCGGCTTGCCTGAGCCGCAGGCGAGTGAGCGGGTGGCAACGCTACGCCGTCATCTTCCTGCCCGCGTTACGCTTGGCGCCAGCGGCGATGCCCTGGCGACGGCGGGATTGCAGGCCGGTTGCCAAGTCTGGTACTCGGTTTGCGGCGGGCTCTTTCCCCAGCTTTCAGGGGCGCTGGTAAGGGCGATTCGTTCTGGCGACGCGGCACGGGTTGCGGCGCTGAATGCGCAGCTGGCCCCGCTCTGGCGATGCTTCGACCGCTATGGCGGCAGCCTGCGGGTAATCGCCAGCGCGGCGGCCATTCTGGGGCTGTGCGACCCTGACTGCCTTCCCCGCCCCTTGCTGCCGTTAGGGGAGGAGGCCATTCGCGACGTGGCGGCGGCGCTGCACGGCCTGGCCTGATGGGCATGGGAAGGCGGATTGCCGCGCCTGGTGGCTTTCTGTCGGCAATTCGGCTACTGTAGGCCCGATTTTTACCATGCGAGCCTGTGAATGAATACCGGACCTTTAAACGAAAACGAACTGGAATGGCTGGACGAGACGCTGGCGAAATACGCCACCGAAGGCGCTATTCTGGATGTGTCTGAACTGGATGGCCTGCTGACGGCTATCCTCTCTGCGCCGACCGATATCGAACCAGCCCAGTGGCTGGTGGCGATCTGGGGCGGGGCGGATAATGTGCCGCGCTGGGCCAACGACCGCGAGCGCGATCGCTTTGTCGATCTGACGCTGCAGCATATGAGCGACATCGCTGAACGCCTGGAGTCCTATCCCGATCAGTTCGAACCGCTGTTTGGCACCCGCGAAGCGGAAGGTCAGGAGCTGACGATCGTCGAAGAGTGGTGCTTTGGCTACCTGCGCGGCGTAGCGCTGAGCGACTGGTCGACGCTGCCCGCTGAACTTAAGCCGGCGCTGGACGCTATCGCGCTCCACGGCAGCGAAGCGCAGTTTACCGCGCTGGATAATCTGACGGCGGATGAGTTTATTGACAGCATCGAGCGTATCACGCCGGCGGCGCTGGCGCTTTACCAGTACTGGATGGCGAATCCCCTGCCGGTGGTGGTTCCGCAGCCGGTCAGAAATGAGGCGAAGGTCGGACGCAACGATCCCTGCCCGTGCGGGAGCGGAAAAAAGTATAAGCAGTGCTGCTTAGCAAAATAAAACCAGGGGGCCAGCCGGCCCCTTTTTTTATCCCACCGCAGGCAGCAGTCCGGCGACGATACTGAACTGAATCGCCACAATACCGATCCCGCACAGCAGAACCAGCCACAGCGCCGGCGCGCCGCCGACCACCCGCCAGGCAGCCTGCGGATGTTGTCGGCGGCTCTTCATTGCCAGCAGGGCAGGCAACATCAGGGCCAGCACGGCGAGTGCCACCCCGGCGTAGCCCAGGGCCATAACAAAACCGCGGGGATAGAACAGGGCGAACGCCACCGGCGGCAGGAAGGTGATCGCGCCGCTCTGCAGACGTCCGCTGACGCTGTTTTTGCGTTGAAACACATCGGCCAGGTAATCAAACAAGCCGAGCGAGACGCCGAGGAATGAGGTCGCCAGCGCGAGGTCGGCAAACAGGTGTACGGCCAGCTCCACGTGCGGCGACGCCACCACTTCGCGGATCGCCTCCAGCAGGCCATTAAGACCGGCGTTTTTGGCCAGCAGAGCGGTAAAAGCGGGAGGGTTGATACTCCCCAGCGTCGCCAGCTGCCAGAAAATATAAGCCACCAGCGGAATAAAGCTGCCGATAATAAATACCCGGCGCAGTTTACGGATATCGCCGCCAAGATAGCTGACGATGCTCGGCACACTGCCGTGAAAACCAAAGGAGGTAAAGATCACCGGAATGGCGGACAGGGCCAGGCCTTGCTCAACCGGCAGCGTCAACAGATTGACCTGATGAATATGCGGCATCAGTAGCGCCAGCATAATCACCAGAAAGATGATTTTGGCGCTGAACAGGAAGCGATTGAATAAGTCGACCAGCGAGGTACCGATGCACACCACCGCCCCGCCCAGCGCCGTAAATAACAGTACGCCGGCCGCCGGCGGCAGCTGCCAGTCCAGCCACTGGTTGAGGCTGGAGGCGAGCAATTCACCGGCGCCACTGATATAGGCCGCCGTGAGGGCATACAGCAGAAACAGCATGCAGAACCCGGTAACCCACTGCCCGTAACGGCCCAGATAGCGTGCGGCCAGGGAACCGAGCCCCATGTCGGCAGGCACGTGCTGGTAGACTTCCAGCAGCAACAGGGCGGTATAGCACATCAACGCCCACAAGGTGAAAAGTAAACCCAGCGTGACGGCAAACCCGACGCCGGCGGCGGCCAAGGGCATCGCCAACATTCCTGCACCGATAGTGGTGCCAGCTACGATTAAAATACTGCCCAGAGTGCGGTTTTTCACGCTTTTCGCTATCCCTACAGCTAATAACAATAAATTATGCCGCGCAGAGTAGGGGATATTACAGCGTTCGTCAAATGAGGGTTACAAGTTCTGTAACTTTATCTTTACGAATTTAAGGGGGCGAAAGCCTGCGCTGGCGCAAGGCGCCGATGGCATGGCTGGCCTAAGCTGGTGGTTTTCAGGAGGGGTTATGTCTTCTATTCATGGTCATGAAGTTTTACAGATGATGCTCGCCTCGGGTGAGTCCTGGACGGTCGCCTCGCTGGAGGCCGCCATTCGCCGCCGCTTTGGCGAAGAGGCGCGGTTTCACACCTGTTCAGCAGAGAATCTAAGCGCCGCAGAGCTGGTGGCGTTTTTAGAGAAAAAAGGCAAATTTATTGCCAGAGAGGAAGGTTTTACTACCGCAGAAAATAAGATTTGCCGGCATTAAAATGGCCGCGACACGGGGGTGTCGCGGCGCGGAAGATTAATTCTGTGTGTCGAGGGTCGCCAGTTCTTTATCGATAAAGTACAGGCCTTCGCCACTTTTTCCAACGAGGGTCAGCTTATCAATCACCGATTTAAATAATTTCTCTTCTTCGTGCTGTTCAGCGACATACCACTGCAGGAAATTAAAGGTCGGGTAATCCTGACTGGTCATGGCGGCGTGCGCCAGTTCATTAATTTTTTGCGTGATCAGCTGCTCGTGCTCATAGGTCTGGCGGAACAGCTCGTCCAGTGAGGCATATTCGGCAAACGGGGAGGCGATCGCGTTGATGCGTGGCAGGCTGCCGGTGTCGGTCAGGTAGTCGAACAGGCGCTGCATATGGGTCATCTCTTCCTGGGCATGGCGACGCAGGAAGGCTGCAGCCCCTTCAAAACTGTGGTAACTGCACCAGGCGCTCATCTGCTGATAAAGAAGAGAAGAATAAAGTTCAAGATTCATCTGTTCATTCAGTTTGTCGATCATTTCCGTTTTCAGCATTGTCGCGCTCCTGGAATTAAAAAATAGATGTTATCGGCTGCCACTATAATTTGTTATTTAATTATTTGCAAAAAGTAAATTTAAAAATGTTTTATTTAAAATGCTAATGGGAATAACACGCATTGGCAATTTAATAATAAATGAGAATGGTTTTAATTTATTATTAATTGTGGTGGAAAATGGTATGACCGGCCAACGGGCTGCGAGGTAGAGCGCGCGAGGTGAGGGGGGGCATGCCTGGGGGCGGGGACCTGGCGACTGGACTGGCGGAGAGGGTGAAAGTGTGAAGCGCTGCGTAATTTTTAAAACAACTTTTCATAAAATTTGAAAGTTTGTTTTCCAGGTAGTAGAGTGCAGTCAACGCCAATGACATTCTGCGGGCAGGCCCGCACAGCATTCAGGAGAGTAAACCATGAAGATTGCACTGATGATGGAGAACAGCCAGGCGAACAAAAACGCCATCATCCTTAAGGAGCTTAGCGCCGTTGCTGACGAAAAAGGATTCCCGGTGTTCAACGTCGGCATGAGCGATGAGCACGATCATCATCTGACCTACATTCACCTCGGGATCATGGCCAGCATCCTGCTGAATTCGAAAGCGGTCGACTTCGTGGTCACCGGCTGCGGTACCGGTCAGGGGGCGCTGATGTCGCTGAATATTCACCCGGGCGTGGTCTGCGGCTACTGTATCGATCCGGCGGACGCGTTCCTGTTTGCTCAGATCAACAATGGTAATGCGCTGTCGCTGCCGTTTGCCAAAGGTTTCGGCTGGGGCGCGGAGCTGAATGTACGCTTTATCTTTGAAAAAGCGTTTACCGGCCGCAACGGCGAAGGCTATCCGCCGGAGCGCAAAGAGCCGCAGGTACGAAATGCCGGGATCCTCAACCAGGTTAAAGCGGCAGTGGTAAAAGAAAACTATCTCGACACCCTGCGCGCCATCGATCCGGAGCTGGTGAAAACCGCGGTATCCGGCCCACGCTTCCAGCAGTGCTTCTTCGAAAACTGTCAGGATAAAGCCATCGAAGCCTTCGTTCGCCAGATCGTCGGTTAACCGTCATCAGGGCCAGCGCCGCTGGCCCTTCCATCATTATTTCTTCTTCTCCGACACGCTGCTGCCGGCCGTTTTGGCCAGATGCAGGCTGTCGATCATCCCTACCAGACAGATCACCGCGATAAAGACAAACGACAGACGAAAGCTGATCCCCGGTAGCGTGGAAAGGTGCAGCCAGTCGCCGACCTGCTCGCCCAGGCGAATGCCAATCGCCCCGAGCGTGATCCCCAGCCCCACCGCCAGCTGCGACGCGGTACTGAACAGCGTATTGGCATCACTCATCTGCGCGGCGGGGACATCGGCAAAGGCCAGCGTGCTTACGCCCGTAAACTGGATCGAGCGAAATACCCCGCCGAGATAAAGGATTAACATGATGGCCCAGACCGGCGTCTGCGGCGTGAGCAGCGCACAGGCCAGCAGTGAACAGACGTTCAGTGCACCGTTGATCAACAGCAGTCGGCGAAAGCCCAGCCAGCGGATCAGCGGCGTGGTGGCGGGTTTGATGGTCAAATTGCCGACAAACACCGCCAGCACCAGCAGGCCGGAGTGGAAGGGATCCATGCCGAACCCTACCTGAAACAGCAGCGGCAGCAGAAAGGGGACCGCGCTGATGGAGGAGCGGAACAGCGAGCCGCCATACATCGTCACCCGGAACGTTGGCACCTGCAGGGCGTCGAGACGAACCATGGGCGCCGTCGCCCGGCGGAAGTGGCGTATAGCATATGTCAGACAGCCGAAGCCAAGCACGGCGAGAGCCAGCGTCGGCCAGATCTGCGGCTGGCGATCGCCGAGCCGTTCCATCGCGGTGACCAGACTGACCATCGCGACTGCGGTGGTGATAAAGCCGGTGAGATCGAAGGAGCGCCGTTCCGTTTCGCGAATATCAGGGATAATGCGCAGCGCAAGGATGATGGCTGCGAGGCCCAGCGGGACATTGATAAAGAAGATCCAGTGCCAGCTGGCGTAGCGGGTGATAAAGCCGCCCAAAGGCGGGCCGATAATGGGGGCCACCAGCGCCGGCCAGGTGAGGGTAGCGATGGCTTTGATCAGCAGGTGTTTCGGCGTGGTTCGCAGTACCGCCAGGCGACCGACAGGGACCATCAGCGCGCCTCCGATCCCCTGCAGGATACGCATGGCGACAAAAGTATGCACCTCGGTGGAGAGGCCGCAGAAGACCGAGGCAAGGGTAAAGATCGCCAGGGCGAGGGTAAAAATAGCGCGGGCGCCGAAGCGATCGGCGATCCAACCGCTGGCCGGGATCAGTACCGCTAGGGTGATCAGATAGGCGCTGATGCCGATATTCAGCTCGACCGCGGTGACGCCAAAATCTTTCGCCATATCGGGCAGCGCGGTGGCGATCACCGTCCCGTCGAGAAACTCCATAAAAAAAGCACCGGCCACCAGCAGCGCAGGCGCTGAAAAAGCACGTTCGTCTCTGGAAGAGATCGCGGTATTCATGTTGTCACTGCCATCAAGAATGTGAGCCTGAGCAAAGCGGCAGGAGAAGTTCCGCCAGCCAGTAGGGTAGATAAAAAAACCTGCGACGGCAGGTTTTTTTATCTGTGAAAATTTAGGGTACTATTACGCTCCTGAAAAAAGGAGTAATTAATGTCTCAACATCTTACCGAACACGATGAGCTGGTTTCCGATGTGGTTGCTTGCCAGCTGGTTATCAAACAGATCCTCGATGTCATTGACGTCATTGCGCCCGTGGAAGTGCGTGAAAAAATGACTACTCAGTTGAAAGCTATCGACTTCGCCAGCCATCCGGCCTCTGCCGATCCGGTGACCCTTCGCGCGGTGCAAAAAGCGATCGCATTGATTGAGCTGAAGTTTACCCCGCAGGAAGAGACGCATTAATAACAGGCCTCGCCGTTTACCGGCGGGGCCTTCTTCTTTAATGGGAAACGACGGTCTGCGCAGGCGCAGGGGCAGCATCTTTGAACAACTTGCTGTTGCCCCAACACTCTTCGTAGCGATGACCGACCAGATCCTCCACGATAACTCGTACATCCGGCGCGATATCGCTGATTTTTCCGCCCGCTTTGATCCGCGCGACTTCCTGCAGCACCACCAGATGAGCTTTACGATCCAGCTTCATCTGCTTGCTGAAGACGATGGCGGCCAACGCTAACGCGATCACCCCGACGCAGAATACCACCGCGATAGCGGTCACCGCGCTTTCCGGTTGGCTGTGCGCTTTTGACTGGAAACCGTAGAAGCTCAGGATCGCCCCCATCGAGAACACCACAATTGAGCGCAGAATTTTCCCTGAGAAGGTCATGGCGCCGGCATAGATCCCTTCCCGACGGCGTCCGGTGTAGATCTCATCGACATCGGCCAGGAAGGTGTAAACGGTCCAGGGAATGTAGTAAACCCCGCCGGTACCCAGGCCGAACAGCACGGTAATGCCGAACATCAGCACCGTCGCCAGGCCTGACGGCAGATGGAAGAACCACAGCGAGGTATACAGCAGGACCGCGAAAATCACGATCCCCAGCGCCAGAATATAGGGTTTACTGAAGCCCTTTTTCACGCACAGGCCGATAAACAGCGCCGTAGAGATCAGCTGCAGAATCGAGTTCAGGCTATTCAGTCCGGCGACCATCGCCGGGTCGTGCTGAAGAACGAATATCACGAAATAGGTAAAGATGGAGGCAAACAGCCATTCAGCGCCAAACCCGCACAGGTACATACCAAGATGTTTGCGGAATACGCGCAGATAAAAGGTGGAACGCATGTCTTTTGCCAGCGACAGCAGGGTGCTCAGCAGCCCTTTCCTGGCGCTGGTTTCTATTTCTTCCTCGCGCTTTCGTTCCCAGCTGCACAGCCACAGGCAGGAAATCGCGACGATGAGGATAACGCCGTAGGTCAGACCGGTGAGGAAGAAAGGGGTGGCAGAATCTTTGCCATACAGCAGAATGAACTGTCCGGGAATAAACGCCGCAAGGAAGTTGGCTAGCTTGCCGAAAATGGCTTTATAGCCGGTCAGTTTTGAGCGCAGCGAGAAATCATCGGTCATCTCTGTCGCCAGCGTTTCATAAGGCACCATGATAGAGGTGTAGATGATCTCAAACACCACATAGGTGCAGAGGTAGTACCAGAAACTCAGGCCTTCCACCCACAGCAGCGGGTAGAACATCA
This sequence comes from Klebsiella sp. HMSC25G12, assembly GCF_001807705.1. NCBI lineage: Bacteria > Pseudomonadati > Pseudomonadota > Gammaproteobacteria > Enterobacterales > Enterobacteriaceae > Klebsiella > Klebsiella sp. HMSC25G12. The sequence continues at coordinate 227,882 of NZ_KV789904.1, forward strand.
TCAAGGGGATGCCGATCAGCAGGAAGAAACGCCGGCGGCCAAAGCGCTTGCCTAAGCGCGTTTTGCCAAAGTTATCGGTGAGATAGCCCATCAGCGGGTTGCTGATAGCATCGATGATGCTGGCGACGGAGAAGATAAATGAGGCCTCGATCAGCGTCAGGCCGCAAAAAGTCGTATAAAAATAGAGCAGCCAGGCGCCGCTTATCGCCAGCGCGCCACTCCCCAACAGATTACCACCGCCGTAAGCTAAGGAAGGTGCGAATAAGCAGGTCATTTCT
>NZ_KV789905.1:0-1027 GCF_001807705.1 Klebsiella sp. HMSC25G12
TGAAAATCCAGCCAGCTACAGGGTCGTTCGCAAGAAATCTTATTTATTCAACAAAGCCATACCAGGCCTGAATCGCCTCATCATCCAGCCAGAAAGTGAGGGAGCCACGGTTGATGAGAGCTTTGTTGTAGGTGGACCAGTTGGTGATTCTGAACTTTTGCTTTGCCACGGAATGGTCTGTGTTGTCGGGAGGATGCGTGATCTGATCCTTCAACTCAGCAAAAGTTCGATTTATTCAACAAAGCCCAACAAAGCCTCCAATCAGTTCAAATATCATATTCATGATTGCGCTCCAGGTGAGATAACTGCGAACAGACTGATGCCGGCTGTATTATTTAACATATTTCCAGACGCCTGCAGGTATTTTGTCATAAAACTTCCCCATTGCCATTTCCGCCAGCCGGTGATCAACCGCGGCATTGAAATGCTCAAGCTCATCATCTGACAGAGAATATTTATTTTTTTCTATTACCCTTTCCAGGGTTTCCTTCGATGTACAGCGCCGTAGTCGTAAAATCCATTCCTGTTTCGTCATTAGTTTTTTATATCCTGAGGCTTCCCTGGTATTTAATTTTACAAATAACGCAAATTTCTTTCAGGCGTTATGGCCCGTGCCGTTCTGTGTAAGATAATCACTGATGCTCAGACCGGACAAGCGAATGTTATCCGAAATCTCCCTGAACTGCTCCTCCCAGCCGTCCTGCAGCTCCCTGATTGCCGCGATCTGGAAAGCAACACTGAAAGGCGTTCTGCCCAGTTTCTCGGAAAGCCAGAACAGATGCTTGCCAATCTCTTCGTCCGGTACCGAATCGAGCGCATCACTCAGTAAGGTTTTTTCGTCTTCCTGCCAGGGATGACCGGCTCGCGGAAAACGCGGATCAGGCTGGCGGTCTTTTTTCTCCCTTTTTTCCCGTCTGGCAACGGTCGGCGCATCGCCTTTTTTCAAGCCGACGCGCGCTTTCATGGCGCCGATAGCGGCGACGGCCAGTACCAGCGTTTCACGCTCCTGGCGCGTGAGCAGGCTGTC
>NZ_KV789905.1:1047-36943 GCF_001807705.1 Klebsiella sp. HMSC25G12
TCGCAAATCAGGGTGTTCAGGTTATCGATCAGCGTATTCAGTCCGGGTTCAGTGACTTTCATTTTATGCTCCTGTTCCTTGTGTGGTGGCGATCAGTCCCGGCTCTCATTCACCTGGACGGTGACCGGCAGGCCTGCATCAAAACAGGTCTGATACCAGCTGGCCACCTGCAGGGGATCGCCCTCTTTTATCCGGCGTATGCCGCCGGCATCCGTCAGCTGCAGACAGGTGGTACCGTCCAGACGGATCACGTAGGCCGCTTCCCTGATGGTGTAATGGCCGTCATCCAGCTGCAGCTCCACCGCGTCACCGGCAGCCGTCTGGCGTAACGGCAGACGCCGGACGTCTGTCAGTCGTTGTCGTGCCGTTTCAGCCTCGCGTTCTGCCTGGAAGAGCGGTTCTGCAATGCCGCGACCGGCCTCCGTCAGCTCGACGGCCAGCTGCAGGTTCGGGGCGCGCAGGGTGCGCAGCCAGCCCGCGGCTTCCATGCGCCGGCAGGAGGCGCGCAGGTTCGGCCCGTACACCGGGGCGTCCCCGCCCTGCTCCAGCACCCGCTCGATATCCCGCGTCGCCACCGGTCCCGGCCGTTTCGCATCGAGGGCGGCCAGCACAATCAGCACCCGCCGCTGCAGCGGCGATGGTCGGCGCGCCTGAGTCATTGCTTGTCCGCCTCCGGCCAGATGAGTTGTCTGAGGCGCAGGTGATCGGCGTCTATGAGCTCTTGTCTCTTTATGGCATTCACTGAGGCATAGCCATTTATGGCCAGTTCATACCAATAGCTCAGCACGGCACCGGCCTTGGCTGACTCGCTGATGTAAATCGCGCCCTGGCTGTCCAGATTGCATTCACGGATACGCTCTTCCGCTATCCGGGTCAGCTGCTCATAGCTGAGTGAAAAATTCACTTCTTTCTCATCCATCCTGCTCGCTCCGTCTGAACATGTCCGGTTAGGTTAAAAATCATATCATGTATGATTTCTTACTAATAATTCAAATATCATATCAGATATTGTTATGTGTTTAATGCTAAATATCACATTCAGTATGATTTTATGTTTTTGGTTTAATTATCATATCCTTTGCGCGTTTCCCGCCGCGCAGATCCGGTTTCTGGCTAAGTCGGATCTCCAGACTGCAGCAGGGCTGTTTTGAAAAAATGCCGGAGATGGAAGCAGCGTAGTAAGCTGATTTAATGATGTAAGAATAAATCTTACATTAAGATATGGAGGGGTTATGGCTCGTACGATGACGGTGGACGTGGGTGATGAGCTGCATGAAAAGCAGGCTGAATCCAGACTTCAGGAACTGCGCGATCTGCTGGCCGAAGGGATCAGCAGCGGCGAGGCGAAACCATGGAACAAGAATGCATTCCTGAGGAATGTCAGGGCCAGGGTGGCAAATGAAAGAGATTGAGCTGACACCCAAAGCAGAAGAGGATCTGGAGGCCATCTGGGACTTCAGCTTCAGACAGATCGGGGTTGTTCAGGCGGATGCATAGATCGGTCGTATAGCTGCAGTATTTGATGTGCTGGCCATGCATGATATCGGCACGCATTGTGCAGAGCTGGGAGACGATATCTGCACACTGCCGGTAGAACCGGCATACGATCTATTTTGTATCATCACATTCTATGGTTACGGTCATTCGTATTCTCAGCCAGTCTCAGGATACGGCGCGACATGCACCCTGGAGATGACCGGGGAACAGGATTCTCAAACAATATAAGTTAATTGTGAGGTCGACATGACCAAAAAAAACATTGTGTATGGACTCTTTCATTATTATTCATTTCGCTTATAAAAAAAACGCTCCCGGACGGGAGCGTAAGCCAGTGACTTCGGCGTCAAATGAGGGTCTGACAAGTGGAGCTGCGGGTTAATTCTGGGTGATCTGGCTGCGATGCTTTTCCGCCTGTTGCTGATGAATAACGGAAGACTGGCCATTATTCGCCTTCTCATGCACAACAGCGGCTTTCTCATGCTCGCTCATTTCGGAAAATGGCTTAGCAGTTTCTTGGGTGTTCTCAGGTTTGGCTTTCATCATTTTTTTATGCATTTCAGCCATGTCCTGATGGGCGGCAGAATTGCCGTTTTGCATCATTTCATGGGACATTGCGGCCTGATCGTGACCGCTCATATCCATCATTTTCATGCTCTCCCCCTGAACTGCACTTTTTTCAGCGGATGATTGCATCTGATGGGCAGGCGCCTGGGCATTATTTACCTGGTCATGCATGTTCATTGTCTCTGCAGCCCAGGCAGATGAAGCGACAGCCATCATGGCAATAAAGGATACAAGGATCTTTTTCATGGTTGGGTCTCCGGTGTTTTCATACCCGAACAATCAATGCTTATAACAGAGAAAGCATTTGATCTCAGGGCTGGTTGATCATCACGCCAGGAACCGGGCGATTGAATTATCACGCTGTCCTGATTTATGGCTGATTATAAAAAACCGCCTCTGTTTATCGCGTGACTGAACGATGACATTTTTGTCACCTTCCGGGTTTCTCCTGAATAACGGTATTAATCCATTAACAGACGCACACTGAACACAATTTCCCGCCCCTGCTGTTCTGCTGACAGCTCGCCGCCGTGAGCATGAATGATCGACCTTGTAATTGATAATCCCAGCCCCGCGCCTTCCGTGTTGTAGAACCTTGATGAGTCTGCGCGATAGAACCGGTCAAACAAACGTTCCAGATTAGCGGGAACCTGGCCGGACATCGTATTCGTAATCATCACGTTCACACAGTCACTGTCACGCTCAAGGTGTATCGCTGTACAGGTGTTATCGGGAGAATACTTGATTGCATTGGAAAGCAGGTTACTGAAAGCACGTCGGAGCATATCGCTGTCTCCGGCAACAACGCCCTCTCCTTCAACCGTGATTGTCTTTCCTGTTTCGTCTGCCAGGGGCTCGAACAACTCACGTAATTCATTCAGTTCGGCTGCCAGATCCACATCATGTTTATCCAGCCGCAGCAGACCATGCTCTGAACGTGCCAGAAAAAGCATGTCACTGGTCATTCGTGACAACCTTTTCAGTTCTTCCAGGTTAGCGAATAAAATTTCGCGGTAATGCGAAACATCCCTTTCCTTAGCCAGTGCAAACTGCGTCTGCATCATCAGATTACTGACTGGTGTGCGCAGCTCATGCGCGATGTCAGACGAGAAATCTGACAGTTTCCGGAATGCCCCCTCCAGGCGATCAAACATATTATTGAACTCCTGCATGGTCTCAGAGATTTCCGGCGGAGCCAGATCGGGATTTAGACGCTGATCCAGGCTGTGTACGGTCATGGAGGAAGCCAGACTGGTCATTTCCCGTAGCGGTTTCAGACCAATACGTGTGGTCAGCCAGCCCAGAAAAACAGAAATAAAGACCAGACCGATATTGAACCAGAACAGCCAGGTACTGAGTTTGTCCATAAACAGGGTGTGATACCCAGTATCCGTGGCAACCGTAATGATGACATGTTTGCTTTTACCCTGTTCCGGCGTCACGGCAACCCGCCGCGAGATACTGCGGTACACGGTGTTATTTTCTTCCGTCTGGATCATATAGTCGAGAATATCACCCGACTTATTAAGCAGGACCGCTGGAACAACAGAATTTTTGGCATAGAGTTCAACAATTTTTTCATTTTCCATGTTTTTTATAGAAATGAATAAGCCATTGTGCCCCACCATCGCATCGTTTATTTTTTCTGATAATGACTTAATATCCGTTTTGTTCCTGAACGTCTCTGTTTTAAGAAACTCTTCGGTGAGCTGAAGTTTACCTGTCAGAAAATCGCGGTCCTGATTATCGAAATAGCCATTCAGGGTGCTAATCAGGATAAAACTTGATAACCACCATACCGTAAGCATCACCGCAGAAAAAATCAGGCTCAGGCGTGTGGTCAGGGAAATTTTGAACCTCACTCTTCTCTGATCTCCAGGACATATCCGGCACCGCGAACGGTATGGATCAGTTTTGGCTCAAAGTCATCATCAATTTTACTTCTCAGACGTCTCACGGCGACATCAATCACATTCGTATCACTGTCAAAATTCATGTTCCAGACCAGGGACGAGATAAGACTCCTGGGTAACACTTCTCCGGTGCGTTGCAGCAGCAACTCAAGCAGAACGTATTCTTTACCGGTGAGATGGATCTTCTTCCCCGAACGGATCACGGTCCGGCGCACCATATCAACGGTCATATCGGCGATGGTGCAGACTGTTGCGGCCTGCGAGCGTGCCCGGCGCAGTAGGGTTCTTACACGTGCAACCAGCTCCGTAAAATCAAAGGGCTTAATCAGGTAGTCATCTGCGCCAAGCTCCAGTCCTTTCACTTTGTCCCGCACGTTGTCCTTTGCGGTTAAAAACAGGACCGGTTCTTCGTGCCCGGACTCCCTCAGTGCGCTGATGATTTGCCACCCGTCGAGGAAAGGCAGCATCACGTCCAGTATTATCAAATCATACTGTCCCTTCGACGCGGCCCCGAGACCATCGCGGCCATTATTAAAGAGATCGGCCTGATAGCCTTCCTCAACCAGTCCCTGCTGCAGGTAACGACCTGTTTTTTGTTCGTCTTCAACGATTAAAATACGCTGCATGGTCAACTCGCTGATATGAAAGTAAAAATCTCACGCATGAGCTTTGGCTGTCCCCTAGCTGATCTGAGACGGAGCAAGCATTCCAAGCCACGCTACGGCGCCCAGAATGATAATCGCAACAACGAATTCTGTCAGGATGCTGTTTCGCATCAGGGCAACGCTGCGATCATAATTCCCTTCCCTGACCATAACTTCAAGCCGGGGACCCAGGTGAAACCGGTTTGCTGCAGCCAGAAGAAGCATCAGAACAAACAGAGCCGTCTTGGCAAGCAATATCCTCCCCCAGGAACTGTTGAATAAGGGAGTTAAGTTACCCTCAGCAATATACAGATAGTTGACCAGCGCACTCAGGATCAGGGCTACAACAATCACCGTTCCTGCCGTGGCAAATTTTGCCAGGGAGTCAGATATCACAATGACGCTCTGTGCATTATGCTCGTTTCTGCGCATCAGCAGGATAGCAAATGCAACCAGAGCACCTGTCCAGGCACCTGCAGCGCCGAGATGGGTCAGATCGCTCAGTAAATGGAGATAGTAATGCAGACCGTCATGCATAACGGCGTGTCCTCCCCAGGCAAGTGTAGCCAGCGCCACGCCCCCACTCATCGTCATCAGCAGGCAGGACAATACTCTCTTATTAGTGTAAAGGAACAAAGCACCGAGTGTGGTAAACAGGGCACAGAGCCTGACAATCCAGCTAATACCCACATCAGTTTCTTCTATCACCATCTCGATAACATGGATGGATAATTCTCTGAGGTCAGTTACTCCACTCATGGCATTAGATACCAGGAGCATATTAATGCCAGTAAGAATGATGCCTGTAACAACAGCAAAGGTTATAAACGACCTGAAATTAGTCAGGTTATAGGTTTCATGTCTGACACCGCTTATTCCATATATCTGAAAAAATGGCAATCCAAATATCACCATCAAATCCAGATAAAGAAGAAAACGAATAACAATCATAATCAGGTCGTTCATAATATTACTTCACTGTAAAGGTGTAATTACCGGTAATAGGGTGCGTATCTGAAGAAACCGCGCGCCAGTCAACACGATAAGTGCCAGCGGGTAAAGGCTCTCGCGGAATAATGACCATCGATTTAGGGTCAGCGCCTGGCGCCACTTTTGCCGCGACCGGCATCGGAGAATGTGATGACATGCCTTTCATACCCGTCATCGTTAATTTTGCACCTGAGAATTTCACGGTCAGATTTTCCGAGAAATTAAGCTGAATCTTTTCCGGGGCCGCTACGGCTGAATCAGCCTGTGGCACAGAGCTTTTTAATTCCGGATGGGCCATAGCAGAGAAAGCAACGCCCATAACGAGGCCACCTGTAAGAATGGCTTTATTTAAAATCGACATTTTATTTACCTGTTTAGTTGAGTGTTTTATATCAGTGCGTTAAAACCAGATTCTGGCTCCCGCCAGGAATACTACCTGATGGTCTTTCTCACCTTCTCTTTTCGCCATATCGGATGTTTTCCCGTAAAGTTGATTCCAGGAAACGCCTATATAGGGTGCAAACTCACGGCGTATTTCATAGCGCAGCCGGAGCCCCAGCTCTGTGTCAGTCAGTCCCCTGCCGCGACCCCGCGATTCATCATCCTGACTGTAGAAATTCACCTCATAGGATGGCTGGAGTATGAGCCGGTTAGTCAGTAAAACGTCGTATTCTCCTCCCAGACGAAGGGCTGCTTTTCCGCCATTACTGACAAAACCCGTAATTTCAGACTCAAAATTATAGAGTGCCAGCCCCTGAAAACCGACAGCAGCCCAGGTCCGGGCAGAAGCAGGTCTGAAATCCTGCCTGACACCCGCAACCAAATCCCACCATGGGCCAACCGCATGTCCCCAGAGTAACTGCGCTTCAGCCGCCTCCGTTTCCCCATTGCTTCGTTCACCTTCACTCTTTAGCCAAATCCGATCTGTGTCGCCTCCAATCCAGCTGTTAACACTCCAGCTGAAATTGTTGGTGTTATCCGACCGTTGCCATTCCAGTTGATCCAGCAGAACCAGATAATTAATCGCACTGTCGTGAATCGCATGCCCCTGTAAATTGCCGAATGCAGCCTTCCGGTCGGCATCGGTAACAGGCGGAATTGGCGTTCTGCTCTCAGTTACAATGGGCTCCATTGACGTCATCTCAGTGAAATTCTCATCTGCTGGCATCTGCATGGCAGACATGTCGTGCCCGGCGTGGGGATCTGCAGAGACGGAGCCCGCCGCAATAGAAAGCTGTGAGGTAAACAAACCGGCGACCAGAACAGGTATGGCCTTCAAATTTCTCTTCATTCGCATCATTCCTCCACCCGGACTTCACGAAACATTCCCATTTCCATGTGATAGAGCAAATGGCAGTGATACGCCCAGCGGCCAAGCGCATCTGCTGTCACTCTGTAACTGCGTTTTGTACCAGGGGGAACATCTATTGTGTGTTTACGAACCATGAAATTACCGTTTTCATCTTCCAGATCGCTCCACATACCATGCAGGTGAATGGGGTGAGTCATCATGGTATCGTTGATCAGCGTGATCCTGAGCCGCTCACCGTATTTCAGCAGCACCGGTGCGGCATCTGAAAACTTGATTCCGTTAAATGACCAGGCAAACTTTTCCATGTGGCCGGTTAAATGCAGTTCTATGGTACGGCCAGGTTCACGTCCGTCAGGATCCTCAAAGCGGCTTTTCAAATCCGCGTACGTGAGAACCTTTCTTCCGTTATTTCGAAGACCAATACCCGGATCATTTAATTTCGGAGAGACGCTCATCGCCTGCATATCAACCAGTGGGTTATCCGTTTCTGACGCAGGATGACTTTGCATACCCGGCATTCCGGCCATCCGGGAATGATCCATACCGGCCATGCTGCTGTGATCCATGGGCGCGGAGGATGTCCCGCTATCCGGAAGGTCAGCACCGTCCATAGACATCATCTCTCCGCTGTTATCCATGCCTCCCATCTGGCTGTGGTCCATTCCTGCCATATCATGTCCCATTCCCCCCATACCCATATCTTCCATGGTCAACAGAGGACGGGGATCGAGGGGGGGAACGGCAGCACTTAACCCCTCTCTCGTGGCCAGTGTCCCTCGAGCGTAACCGGTCCTGTCCATGGATTGTGCGAAGATGGTATAGGCCTCACCCTGAGGCTCCACAATGACATCATAGGTTTCGGCAACGGCAATCCTGAATTCGTCAACGGTAACCGGGTTTACATACTGGCCATCTGCAGCCACGACCGTCATTTTCAGCCCGGGGATACGGATATCGAAATAGGTCATTGCCGAGCCGTTGATAAACCGTAAGCGTATCTTTTCACCGGGACGGAACAGTCCGGTCCAGTTTTTCAGCGGGGCCTGCCCGTTCATGAGATAGGTGTAGGTGTAGCCACTGACATCCGCGAGGTCAGTCGGATTCATTTTCATTTCAGCCCACATTTTCCGATCGGCAATGGTGGCTGACAGCCCCCTGGTATTCACGTCGCGGAAAAAAGAGCCAACGGTTGGTTTATTGAAATTGTAGTAATCCGACTGTTTTTTTAATTTTTTCAGCAGGCTGTGAGGATTTTCATCGGTCCAGTCAGACAACATGACCACATGCTCACGATCGTAAGCAAACGGTTCTGGCTCCCTGGCATCGATGATAATGGCACCGTATACCCCCTCCTGTTCCTGCAGACCGGAATGGCTGTGGTACCAGTAAGTCCCGTTCTGCTTAACCTTAAAGGTGTAAACGTAGGTATCATCAGGCTCTATGCCCATAAAACTCAGCCCCGGAACACCATCCATATTGGCCGGAAGAATAATGCCGTGCCAATGAATGGACGTCTGTTCATTAAGACGGTTTTTGACCTTCAGGGTAATGGTGTCACCTTCTTTCCAGCGAAGAACGGGCCCCGGCAGGCCTCCATTGATTGTTTTGGCCTGACGCTCACTGCCCGTGATATTGACGGCCGTTTCACCAATGGTCAGGTCAAACTGAGTACCCTGCAGGGATGCGGCAACTGGCAGGCTCAGACTGGAACGCGCATTGAAACTCCATACGCCAAGACTTCCGGCTACGCCAGAGAGGGTTAACCCCTTCAGGAAAGTTCGTCGAGACGTTTTCAACAGCATGCGCATTCCCTTATTTAAAGTATGGTTACTGACAGAATTCGAGAACCGATTTAAATTAAATTACTGGTTCATCCACTTACAATGAAATGAATCTAGCACACCTTAAGAAACAAATTCATTACAATCGTGTAATGTACATAGCTGTATTACATTTACGTCATCTTCCCCACAGGTTGATTATTTTTATATATGATCATAAGGACATCTTTTATGTACCTCAGAAGGTAATTACACATGAATATATTAATCACGACCACTGCGTTTACAGCTTTATTTTGTGGGGCAGCTTTTGCTCAGTCCAGTGATATTGCCCATGAAGCACATCGATTTGTTAATAATGCCTCAGCCGTCAGTCATGTGAATTACTCGACGCATGAAAACTTACCGGACAGGGTTAATAAAAACAACACGCCCTCATTCTCTGAAATGAATGAACATGAAAGGGCCATTGTTGCTCATTCATTTATGAACAACAGCGCGTCCTATGCGCATCAGAAAATGATTGAGGAACATAAAAAAATGCTGTCCGGCAGTGATGCAAATTCAAAGACCTCGTCTTCTTCTTTTAACGAACTGAATGCCGGAGAAAAAGCCGCTCTCGTGCATGAGCAGGTCAATAATGCCGGTGCGGAAGCACATCAGACGCTGGCAAGAAAGCTTCGCGGGCTGTATTCGACCAGGTAACTGCAGGCGGGTTAGTGCTTAGCGTCAGGTGCGCAGCAGGGCTTTACTGACGGGTTACGTAGCAGGACATGAGCCCCATATTGCTCTGCCGTAACCTGTTTCAGTCCCGTTAATCATCACCGTCGGGCTGGTCATACAGTTCCCAGATCCCAGAGCTTCAGGAGCAAACGGGAAACAAGATATGTTACAAAAATGACGACCATCAACGGTGCTCCCGATTAACTGACAGATGACACGCCTCCTGAAAACCCCTAGCATACGCCGCAGTGTTCATGCTAACGGCGAATTCCAGTAAATGTATTCTACCGATGTCGTAAAAGAAAATGCCTACCTTTCAGCCACCCGCTCGGGGCTGGAATCGAACGAGATCGATACTCTTCAGCGCTCCTTGCCTTCCCGGTTTAATCTGCGGCATTTGAAAAAAAATGAATCATTAAAACTCGTACTGCAAAAGAAAGCGGGAAAATCACGTGTCGTGGCCTATAAATTTACGTCCGGTTCATTTAATTACACGGCGTATCGTATATCAGATAAAAAGTTCTATAACCTTTCCGATACTTCCGGGAAAGGCAGTCTCGATTATCCGTTACCGGCCACAGCAAGACTCAGTTCGCCTTTCAATCCTGCAAGACTTAACCCGGTATCGGGAAAAGTGAGTCCCCATAATGGCATTGATTATTCCATGCCCATGAACACGAAAATAGTCAGCGTCATCGACGGAAAAATCACCCGGGCCGAATACAACAGCACCATGGGATATTTTGTTGAAGTAACAGGAAAAGCCGGTGTTAAAACTCGCTATCTCCACCTCAATAAAATACTCGTTACTAAAGGGGCCAGGGTTACCCGGGGAGGCGCTATTGCGTTATCCGGTAACAGCGGACGTTCATCCGGTCCTCATCTGCATTACGAGCTGGTCATCAATAACAATCCTGTTAACTCACTGGCGTTCCGGGCAGCGGCACCCGCTGATAACAAACTTGAACAGCATGCCTTTGCGCATGCCAGAGACTACGAACGATACCTGGACTGATAACGGGGCCGCGATGCGGCCCCGTCTGCCGGATTAATTTTTTTTATCGTTTTCACTTCCTTGATGTTGATGATCTCCATGCCCTCCGTGGCCGTGGAAAAGATGCATTAGCGGGCAGACCAGCAATAACAGATATGGCCAGTAACCTGCCACATGTGACCAGTGTTCGCGCAGGAGGGCAAATGCCGCGATCGCGGCGACAGCAATAAGCGCATAGGTGGTACTTTTCATACTGGACTCCTTCTGTTCGTAACAGCCCCTTCACTCAGTGTTATTTCCCGAGCCTGACACTTTTCAGACGCAACGCATTCACAATGACGCTGACGGAGGAAAGAGCCATGGCCGCCGCCGCAATAACTGGCGACAGCAGTATTCCATACACAGGATAAAGCAGGCCTGCAGCCACAGGCACGCCAAGTGCGTTGTAGATAAATGCAAAAAACAGATTCTGTCGGATATTTTTCATGGTGATTTCTGACAGATGACGGGCCCTGTTCAGTATCATCAAGTCGCCTTTGAGAAGGGTGACTCCGGCACTTTCAATTGCCACATCTGTACCCGTTCCCATGGCTATTCCCACGTCAGCCGCTGCCAGCGCCGGGGCATCATTCACACCGTCTCCGGCCATCGCAACCACATGGCCAGACGCTTTCAGTCGGGTTATCACTGCTTTTTTGCCATCCGGCAGAATCCCGGCTTCAACCTCATCTATTCCCAGTTTCCGTGCGACTGCTTCAGCGGTAAGCTGGTTATCCCCGGTGAGCATAACGATGCGGATCCCCGCCTGACGCAAAGCTTTAAGCGCATCCGGCGTGGTTGCTTTCACGGGATCCGAGATAGCTATCAGGCCTGCAAGGTGCCCGTCTGTGGCCACATAGATAACGGTAGCACCTTCCATCCGCAACGTATCCGCAACGGCCTTTTGATTATCAATAACGATACTGTTTTCCTGCATAGCCAGTTCATTACCAATAACAACCCGTTGACCTTCGACATCGCCTGAGACACCTTTACCCGACGGCGCATTGAAATGAGTGACTGCGGGTATTGCGATCCCCTTTTCCTGTGCTGCTTTAACTACTGCCATACCCAGCGGATGCTGCGAGCCTTTTTCCACTGCGGCCGTTACACGCAAAAGAGATGTTTCCCCACCCGGATTGAGACTGATAATCCCTGTCACTGTCGGCGAACCTTCCGTGAGCGTGCCTGTTTTGTCGACAACCAGCGTGTCCACTTTTTCAAGACGCTCAAGGGCTTCGGCATTCTTGATTAACACCCCGGCCTGGGCTCCTTTGCCCACCCCCACCATTATCGACATCGGCGTGGCCAGCCCCAGCGCGCAGGGACAGGCAATAATCAGGACCGACACAGCCGCAATGAGACCGTGCGCCATCCTGGGCTCGGGCCCCCAGACAGACCAGATCATGAAAGCAACAACCGCGATAAGTATCACCAGAGGAACAAACCAGCCTGAAACGCTGTCAGCCATTCTCTGGATGGGGGCCCGCGAACGCTGTGCATCAGCGACCATCTGAACAATTCGTGAGAGCATCGTTTCATCACCGACTTTCTCTGCACGGATGATAAGACTACCTGTCTGATTAATCGTCCCCCCAATGACGGGTTCACCCTCCGTTTTGGTAACCGGCATAGACTCCCCGGTCACCATCGATTCATCCACGGTTGTTTTGCCTTCGACCACGATACCGTCGACCGGAATACTCTCTCCGGGTCTGATGCGGAGCTTATCGCCAGGCAGGACATCTTCCGCATTAATATCCGTTTCATGACCGTCATGATCCAGCCGCCTGGCGGTTTTGGGGGCAAGGTTCAGAAGTGCAGTAATGGCACCTGAGGTTTGTTCCCTTGCCCGCAATTCAAGGACCTGTCCCAGCAGAACAAGCACCGTAATAACAGCTGCGGCTTCAAAATAAATGGCCACCAGGCCATCCATGTTTCTGAACGATGCAGGAAACCAGGAGGGGAAGACGGTTGCAATGACGCTGTAAACCCAGGCTACGCCGGTCCCCATTGCAACAAGGGTAAACATATTCAGGGAGCGGTTACGTAACGACATTCCGGCCCGGGCGAAGAATGGCCAGCCACACCACAAAACGACAGGAGAGGCCAGAAGTAACTGCAGCCATGTGTTGTACTGTGGCGGTACTGTATTCCTCAAAGCGGGAAACAGATGAGAACCCATTTCGAGTATCAGAACCGGAAACGCCAGCAACAACCCCAGCCAGAAGCGTCTTGTCATGTCGCGAAGTTCATCACTCGTCCCCGTGGATGCCGTAGCTACGAGCGGCTCCAGTGCCATTCCACAGACAGGACAGCTTCCGGGACCACTACGGCGTATCTCCGGATGCATCGGACATGTCCACACACCTTCAGAAATCTCTTTCTCCGCCTGGCGGTGAGACTGTTTTATCTTATCAGGGCTGACTTCATGGTGGTCGTGGTGATGGTGATGTTCACTGGCATCTTCGGTAAAATAATGATCGGGATGGGCTTTAAATTTGCTCTCACAGCTGGCGGAGCAGAAATAAAGCTGATGGTCCTGGTATCGAATGCTGCTGTGCGCCTTGTCAGGCAGGATGACCATCCCGCACACGGGATCTCTCACCTTATGCAATGCGTGACTCTCGTCCGGGGATGATGTCTGCTCAGAAGCAGTCTGGTTGTTATGTTCCACTGCATTGTCATTTTTCACAGTAACTCTCCTTATGCATATCTGAAGCATTTTCTGTCTTCAGGATATGTCATGGATGCGATTACCACGAATGCCGCCGGCATAAGAGTGCCTGCTGCCGGCGTCCCGTTATCAGCCGTTCCGCTGACTATTCGATTCGCTGGAAGACTTTTTTACTGCCCTCCGGTGAGAATGCGATAACATCGTAAGCCTCTTTTCGGGCCCCCATCTCCATTCCCGGACTTCCTGCTGGCATACCGGGGGTGGCGAGACCGTATATACCCGAACCAGACTGCATGGCCTTATGTATCGTTGCCGCAGGCACATGGCCTTCAATGATCAAATTACCTACAACCGCGGTATGACAACTTCGTAGTCCAGCAGGAACAGCATGCTTTTCTTTCAGGGCTGACAGCGCCTGATCATTCATGACGTGAGTTCGCACTTCGAACCCGTCTTTTTCCATCGCTTTGCCCCACAGGGAACAACAGCCACAGTTTTCAGATTTGTACATATCAATGACTTTTTCACTCGCCATTGCAGGCAGTGACAGGCCGAGAGCCAGGGCCATTAGAACCACTTTTTTCATACTCACCTCTGTATATTATCGATATAAACCCTGACGTCAGGGTGAATCAGTGCAGAAGGACGCCCACTGGGGGCGCCCTTTCAGGGTTATGACACGCTTTTTTTATGTCTGCGCAGCCAGATTAATTTGTAGGCGGCAGGAATAATGAACAGGGACAGCAGCGGAGCCGTGATCATCCCACCAATCATTGGCGCAGCAATACGGCTCATGACTTCTGAACCTGCGCCGGTTCCCCAGAGTATTGGCAGCAGACCCGCAATGATCACCGCCACGGTCATGGCTTTCGGCCGGACACGCAGTACGGCACCATGATAGAGGGCTTCATCAAGACCTTCCGGTGTGAACGTCTCTTTACGGGACAATTCCGGGTGCGCTTCAATGGCATGGCGCAGATACATCAGCATGACCACGCCAAACTCTGCTGCCACCCCGGCCAGGGCGATAAACCCGGTTCCGGTCGCCACTGACATATGGAAGCCCTGCCAGTACAGGAACCATATTCCGCCAACCAGGGCGAACGGCAGGCTCATCAGGATCAGCAGGGCTTCGTCAACCCGGCGGAATGCCAGATACAACAGGATGAAAATGATCATCACCGTCATCGGCACCATCAGCTTCAGTTTCTTGTTGGCATGCTCAAGCAGTTCAAACTGTCCGGAGAATGCCACACTGGTTCCCGGTCTCAGTTTCACTTTCTCGCTGATGGCCGTCTTAATGTCGTTAACCACCGACACCATGTCCCTGCCGCGGGCATCAACATAAATCCAGCTGGCTGGCCGGGCATTTTCGGTTTTCAGCATGGTTGGTCCAGAAACGACGTTAATATCCGCGACATCGCCCAGCGTGATCTGCTGCTTCATCGGGGTCAGGATCGGCATCTGTTTCAGCGCCTGCGGACTGTTCCGGTAATCCTGCGGGTAGCGAATGTTAATAGGGTACCGGGCCACCCCTTCAACCGTCTCACCCACCATAGCACCTCCGATTGCTGAAGAGACGAACAGCTGGACATCACCTACCGTCATCCCGTAGCGGGAGGCTTTCTCCCGGTTGATATCGATATCGATGTAGCGCCCGCCCTCAAGTCGCTCAGCCAGGACAGACACCACGCCAGGCACGGTTTTGGCTACCGCCTCGATACTCTGCGCCGTCGCGTCGATATCGGACAGAACAGTCCCGGACACTTTGATACCTATCGGGCTTTTGATCCCGGTTGAGAGCATATCAATACGGTTACGGATAGGCGGCACCCAGAGGTTTGCCAGACCCGGTAAACGGACTGTCCTGTCGAGTTCATCAATAATCTTGTCAATTGTCATGCCGGGACGCCACTGATCCTCAGGTTTGAGCTGGATCGTGGTTTCCACCATTTCGAGCGGCGCGGAATCCGTTGCGGTCTCTGCTTTACCGGTCTTGCCAAATACAGAAGCCACTTCAGGAACGCTTTTGATTAACTTGTCTGTTGTCTGCAGGAGCGCTGCAGCTTCTGCCGGAGAGACGCCAGGCAGGGTCGACGGCATATACAGCAGATCGCCCTCGTTAATCTTCGGCAGAAATTCACCGCCCACCTGACTCAGTGGCCAGATAACCGTGAAAATGGACAAGGCCGCAACCAGCAGGGTTGTTTTTGGCCAGTGGAGGACCCGCAGCAGCAAAGGATGATACGCTTTGATCAGCACCCGGTTCAGGGGGTTACTTGTCTCGGCAGGAATTTTCCCCCGGATCCAGAATCCCATCAGAATAGGAATGACGATGATGGCCAGTGCGGCCGCTCCCGCCATGGAGTACGTTTTCGTGAATGCCAGCGGGCCAAACAGACGACCTTCCTGCCCTTCCAGGGTAAAGATAGGAATAAAGGACAGGGTGATGATCAGCAGGCTAATGAACAACGCGGGTCCCACTTCCACGGAGGCGTCGGTAATCACCTTCCAGCGGGTGGCGTTGTCAATCTGCTCACCCGGATGCTGATGATCCCACTCCTCAAGCCGTTTGTGCGCATTTTCAATCATCACAATGGCGGCATCCACCATCGCACCGACGGCAATCGCTATCCCTCCCAGCGACATGATATTGGCGTTCAGTCCCTGGAAGTGCATGACGATAAAGGCGATACACAGGCCAAGCGGCAGAGAGATAATCGCCACCAGGGCAGAACGTACGTGCCACAGGAACAGAGCACAGACGATGGCCACCACGATAAACTCTTCCAGAAGTTTGGAACTGAGGTTATCAATCGCCCGGTCGATTAACTGGCTGCGATCGTAGGTGGTCACGATTTCAACGCCTTCCGGCAGGCTGGCCTTCAGCGTCTCCAGTTTATCCCTCACTGCCGTGATAACGTCGCGCGCATTTTTACCCGACCGCAGGATCACCACGCCGCCAGCGACTTCTCCCTGGCCGTTCAGCTCGGCAATACCACGCCTCATTTCGGGCCCGGTCTGCACGCGGGCAACATCCCGCAGATAAACCGGCACGCCGTTCTCACCTGTTTTCAGGACGATGTTATTAAAATCATCAATGCTCTGAAGATAACCGCTGGCACGGACCATATACTCCGCTTCGGCCATTTCAACGGATGAGCCACCGGCCTCCTGGTTAGACGATTCAAGTGCCTGTTTCACTTCGGGCAGGCTGATACCGTACTGGGACAGTTTTACCGGATTGACCTGAATCTGGTACTGTTTCACCACGCCGCCAACCGAAGCGACCTCAGCCACGTTCGGGATGGTTTTCAGCTCAAATTTCAGGAACCAGTCCTGCAGAGAGCGCAGTTCTGAAAGGTCGTGTTTTCCGTTGCGATCGACAAGGGCATATTCAAATATCCAGCCCACTCCCGTGGCGTCCGGGCCGATTTCAGAGCTCACACCCGCAGGCAGTTTGCCCTGAACCTGATTCAGGTATTCCAGCACGCGCGAACGGGCCCAGTACAGATCGGTGCCGTCTTCAAAAATGACATACACATACGAATCACCGAACTGTGAAAAGCCACGCACGGTTTTTGCGCCAGGTACGGACAGCATGGTGGTGGTAAGCGGATAGGTGACCTGGTTTTCTACAATCTGCGGGGCCTGTCCGGGATAGCTGGTTTTAATAATGACCTGCACATCTGACAGGTCAGGCAGCGCATCGACCGGCGTGTTAATTATCGTCCATGTGCCCCAGATGCTGAGAAACAGTGCGCCCATCATGACCAGGAAACGGTTGGCGACAGAGCGCCGGATAATCCATTCAATCATCGTCGTCTCCTCAGTGCCCTGAATGCATATTTACAGGCTGCTCAGACATTGCTGGCATACTGTTTTCTGTTTTTTCAGGGTGGCGCATACGTTCCAGCGCGCCCGTAATATTGGCTTCGGAGTCAATGAGGAACAGGCCACTGACCACCACGGTATCGCCTTCATTCAGGCCGGAGCCAATGCCGGACTGTTGCTGTGATTCATGCAGAACGTGGATCTGTTTCGGCACAAACTTGCCTTCATCATCAACAGTAATCACGCGCTGTTCTTTGCCGGTATCGATAACGGCCTGGCTTGGTATCAGCAGCATCTCCTGGCTCTTGGTATTCAGTTTCAGATAGGCATTCATGCCCGGCTTGAGAAACTCATCCTTATTAGAAACCTGGAGACGGACCTGAAGCGTACGGGTTGTCTGATCCACGCTGGGAAGAATGTTCCATTTTTCGACATGGAATGTTTTATCCGGATAAGCCGGTACCGAAATTTCAAACTGCGACGTATCTTTCAGCAGATAGGCGATAGATTCTGGCACTGCAGCGCTGATCCAGACCGGGTCCATCCCCTGAATCTGAGCCACTACTTTATCTTTCGAAATATTCATTCCGGTGCGCAGGTCAAACGCAGTAATGACACCATCAATAGGTGCTTTAATGGTAAAACGGGTCTGGATTGTGCGGGTTGAACGCAGCCTTTGAATATCCTCTTCCGGCATACCAGCCAGACGAAGTCGCTCCAGAACCCCTTTTATCTGGGTTGACGTACCGCCTGTACCGGATAACAGAAGGAACTCACTTTGTGCCTCAACCCATTCAGGAATGGTGATATCGATAAGCGGAGTGCCTTTCTTCACATGATCGCCAATCGTCAGGGGATACACTTTTTCGACGAAACCGTCAGAACGCGCCTGCACAATGACAAACTGATACTCGTTGTAACTGACATTAGCCGGGATTGTCTGGGAATAATTCAGCATTCCTCGCGTAACTTTTTGCGTTTTTAATCCCAGATTCTGAACCTGGGTTGGATCGATACGGATCCCGCCACTGCTTTTATCGCCACTTTCATCAGCATATTTCGGCACCAGGTCCATATCCATAAAGGGAGATTTTCCGGGTTTATCAAATTTGGTATCCGGTTTCATCGGGTCATACCAGAAAAGTACCTTTCGCTCCGGTGCCTTTTGTTCGGTTTGTACTGTTTTTTGTGATGAGTTTACATACTGCCAGGCAGTAACCGATATCAGCCCCCCTGCTATGAGGCTGCTGATAATTATTGCAGCATATTTTATCTTTAAAGAAGCCATACAATTTCTCGCTGAAAAATCAAAACACCTGGCATATGCGCCCGATCATTCATTCACAGTAATCCCTTAATGAATGTTCAGGCGCACTGGATGTATTTGCTCCGGACTGATAATCAGGATTGCGTAACGTTAATGCTTTTGAGTAAGGAGATATTGCCCTGCTGAATAAACGAGAAATCGACATGGTTGCCGGTTTTCAGGGCATTGATAGCGTCGTCTGCATTAACAAAAGTGAAGCGCATGGTCATTGCAGGCCAGCCCACAGCAGGGATTGCTTCGTGCGAAATGGTAATCTTTTTACTATTCATATCAATGTCTTTAACGACACCGGTGCCCTTGATAACCTGCTGTACCGAAGCATCACTGGCAGCATTCATATCGCCATGCTGATGTGTTTCAGCATGAAGACCGGCAGAAAACATGACAGAGAAGGCACCAAATAAAACGGCTTTAAGTGAATTACGCATTTTTAATTTCCTGATTAATTAAATAAATTTACTCTACCCAACCGCCACCCAGCGCGGTAAACAGATTAATTTCGTTAACCTGTCGGGAATAGGTAAGATCGAGAATGGTTTGCTGCGTAGCGAAGAGGGAACGTTCTGCATCCAGCACTTCGATGTAACTGACAGCACCACTTGCATATAATCCTCTGGCACGCTGGAGAGTTATCTGAAGTGAATCAAGATAACGCTGCTGTGACTCAAGTTGCTGGCTAAGGCTGTCGCGCAGCGCAAGCGTGTCGGAAACATCCTTAAAGGCTGACTGAATTTTTTGTTCGTAATTAACCACCGATTGTTGCTGGCGAATTTCAGCCAGCTTCAGATTGGCTTTATTCCTGCCAGCATTAAAAATAGGAATTTCAATTTTAGGGATAAAATTCCACATTCCACTTCCTGACGTAAACAGGCTTGACAGCTCCGTACTGCTTGCGGAAAGACCACTGGTCAGGGTAATGGAGGGGAAAAAGGCCGCTCGCGCTGCGCCAATATTGGCATCAGCCGCTTTCAGCTGATATTCCGCTTCCATAATATCCGGTCGCTGCAGCAAAATTTGTGACGACAGATTTGGTGGCAATTTTACTGGTGCGATCTCCCCGCCTTTCATCCCTTTTTCTGACGGAAGTGCGCGGTACGTTCCCAGCACCAGTTGCAGGGCATTGTTTGCCTGAGCCAGATCGCCTTCTCGTTTGGCTATTTCGGCGCGGGTACTTTCGATTTGTCCTCTCGCCTGTTCAAGTGCCAGAACGTTCGTACTCCCGGTCACGAGCTGTTGCTCAACGAAAGCATAGGACTGTTCATAATTTTTCAGCGTTTCCCGCGCAATACGGAGTTGTTCGTACGCCAGTTGCTGGCTGAAATAGCTCTGTGAAACGCTGGAGACCAGCAGGATGTGTACGGCACGACGGGCTTCTTCGCTGGCAAAGTAGTTCTGGCGATCAGCCTCACTCATGTTCTTAAGTTTGCCAAAAAAATCGAGCTCATAGCTGAGCTCCAGACCCGCGTCGTACTCCTGTGTGGTCGGCTTGTCACCTTTCAGACCACCGTTGTATGTGATCCCGGATGAGGCATTCAGTTGGGGATAACGATCTGCATCCGTGACGTTGAACTGGGCCCGGGCCTCTTCAACCTTCAGGGCAGCCATTCTCAAATCACGGTTATTATTCAGGGCTTCACCGATCAGCCTGCTGACCTGGGGATCGACAAAAAAGTTTCGCCAGCCCGTATCCTGATAGCTGTTTACCGCAGGCGTCAGACTGTTTTTAGACAATGAAAACTGCTGGGGAACCGGAGCTGGCGGACGCTGATATTCAGGTGCCAGAGAAACACAACCAGCCAGGATGAATATGGTACTGATGCTGAGTAATTTTAATTTGAACATAACGCTTCTCGTACAGGCAGACCTGGTAAATGGTTCAAACGAAGTCCAGAGTATTGATAGGGATACTTTACCGAACGCTCTCTGTTTGCCGGGTGACAGGATAATGACAATGTTGTCATTTTTGCTGTAATCCGTTGATAACGATCGTGGGCGCAATAAAATGACATTAGCAGCCAGCGGGGGAGCATGATGAAAATATTAATCGTTGAAGACGAAATTAAAACAGGTGAATATCTCAGCAAGGGGCTGACAGAGGCGGGGTTCGTCGTGGATCACGCTGATAATGGTCTGACCGGATATCATCTTGCCATGACAGCCGAGTATGATTTAGTCATCCTGGATATCATGCTGCCTGATGTAAACGGCTGGGATATCATCCGTATGCTGCGCAGTGCCGGAAAGGGGATGCCGGTATTACTGCTGACGGCCCTTGGCACGATTGAACACAGGGTCAAAGGACTTGAGCTGGGTGCGGACGATTATCTGGTGAAGCCCTTTGCGTTTGCTGAACTGCTCGCCCGGGTAAGAACCCTCCTCAGGCGGGGAAACACGATGATCACGGAAAGCCAGCTTAAAGTGGCTGACCTCTCGGTTGATCTCGTATCCAGAAAAGTCAGCCGCGCCGGGAACCGCATTGTGCTCACCAGTAAAGAGTTCAGCTTGCTGGAATTCTTCATTCGCCATCAGGGAGAAGTTCTTCCCCGCTCCCTGATTGCCTCTCAGGTCTGGGACATGAATTTTGACAGCGACACTAACGCGATTGATGTCGCAGTAAAGCGACTCCGCGCTAAAATAGACAACGATTACGGGACAAAACTGATCCAGACAGTGCGGGGCGTGGGCTACATGCTGGAGATCCCGGATGCATAGCAAACCGTCCAGACGACCTTTCTCACTCGCTCTGCGGCTGACCTTTTTTATCAGCCTGTCCACAATACTGGCGTTTATCGCCTTCACCTGGTTTATGCTGCATTCTGTTGAAAAGCATTTTGCCGAGCAGGATGTCAGCGATCTGCAACAAATCAGCACCACACTGAGCCGTATACTCCAGTCCCCGGCAGATCCGGATGAAAAAAAAGTAAGCAAAATAAAGGAATCAATTGCCAGCTACCGCAACGTTGCCCTTTTGCTCCTCAATCCCAGGGGTGAAGTGCTCTTTAGCTCAGCTCAGGGGGCGGCACTACGCCCGGCAGTGAATTCAGCAGATTTTAGCGAGCACAGCCGCGCACGGGATGTCTTTCTCTGGACGGTGGAGGATCCTGCGGGACCGATGGATACCGGGTCCGAAATGAAGATGGAAACATACAGGATTATCGCCTCCTCTGGTCAGGCGATATTTCAGGGCAAACAGCAGAACTATGTCATGCTGACTGGCCTATCCATTAATTTCCATCTCCATTACCTCGATGCGCTGAAAAAGAACCTGATTGCGATTGCCGTCGTGATAAGCCTGTTGATTGTTCTGATCATTCGAATCGCTGTCCGTCAGGGGCACCTGCCCCTTCGTAATGTCAGCAATGCCATTAAAAACATCACCTCCGAGAATCTTGATGCGCGACTGGAACCGACACGCGTTCCCATTGAGCTGGAGCAACTGGTTATCTCGTTCAATCATATGATTGGAAAGATTGAGGATGTCTTTACCCGCCAGGCCAATTTCTCTGCCGATATCGCGCATGAGATCAGAACGCCCATCACCAATCTGGTGACGCAGACTGAAATCGCACTGAGTCAGGATCGAACACAGAGGGAACTTGAGGATGTCCTCTATTCCAGTCTTGAAGAGTATAACCGGATGACCAAAATGGTCAGCGATATGCTGTTCCTGGCACAGGCAGATAATAATCAGCTGATACCTGACAGGGTCATGTTTGACCTCAGAGCGGAAGTCATGAAAGTCTTCGAGTTTTTCGAAGCCTGGGCCGAAGAACGCAATATCACGCTCAAATTTAACGGGATGCCCTGCCTGGTTGAGGGAGATCCACAAATGTTCAGAAGGGCGATCAATAATCTGTTATCCAATGCCCTGCGTTATACCCCGGAGGGACAGGCAATCACCGTCTCAATAAGAGAGCAGGAGAGCTTTTTTGACCTTGTGATTGAAAATCCGGGGAAACCGATCCCTGAAGAACATTTATCAAGGCTGTTTGACCGTTTTTATCGGGTGGATCCATCCAGACAACGCAAAGGAGAAGGCAGCGGCATCGGCCTTGCGATTGTGAAGTCAATCGTGGAAGCACATCACGGAAGAGTGCAGGTGGAATCAGACGTACGCTCCACGCGTTTTATCTTATCCGTGCCCAGACTGGAGAAAATGATCCCGGAAACCCAATGCTGAAAATAAAGATGTAAATGACAAAGATGTCATTAGCCTGTCATGCAGCAAACAGAAGCCATTCGATATAATTAGTGCAACTTATCAGGAAGGCTGGATTGCTTCATCAATACCCGGCGTCAGAGTACGCCAGGAAATGAATATCCAGCCCTCTTCCGGAGAAATAAACGCTGCCGAACTTGTTTCAGTTATGGAACTGAAAACACCGGTTGTACTTCCCCGGACATCACTAATTCAGAAATGGAGAGTTATCATGAAAAATATCGTATTAGCATCTTTGCTGGGCTTTGGTTTAATTTCATCGGCCTGGGCCACTGAAACCGTGAATATCCATGATCGCGTCAACAATGCACAGGCTCCTGCTCACCAGATGCAGTCTGCTGCGGCTCCTGTCGGGATCCAGGGGACTGCTCCTCGTATGACCGGTATGGACCAGCATGAACAGGCCATTATTGCTCATGAGACCATGACGAACGGCTCGGCGGATGCGCACCAGAAAATGGTGGAAAGTCATCAGAAGATGATGGGAAATAACACGGTATCCACGACCGTCCCGTCAACGTCTTACGCGGCGATGAATGAGCATGAAAGAGCAGCGGTTGCCCATGAATTCATGAATAACGGGCAATCCGGCCCACATCAGGCCATGGCCGAAGCGCACCGCCGCATGATCAATGCAGGCTGAATGCGACGGTAGTATCCGTGCTGTTACCTTTTCCCTGATAGATTTTCCTGAAACAACGTTGCTACATTTTTGCCCCCCGTCAGGGGGCTTTTTTGTCTGACTCAGCTACACTTAACCGGTACCTGTCTGAAAGGAATTATTATATGAAAATCAAAAACACCCTTTTTGTAATATTAATGTTATCCCTGCCAGCCATTTCTGCTGAACATTCGGAAATGAAAATGTCAGATATGCACTCATCGGCATCATCACAGGAATATATGGCTGGCATGAAAAATATGCATGAAAAAATGATGGCCGCCGTTAATGAATCCAATCCCGATAAGGCCTTTGCAAAAGGTATGATCGCACACCATGAAGGGGCAATCGCAATGGCTGAGACCGAGCTCAAATACGGAAAAGATCCCGAAATGAGAAAGCTTGCGCAGGACATCATTAAAGCTCAAAAAGGTGAAATTGAGCAGATGAATAAATGGCTTGACAGTCATAAATAATGAACACTGGAGTGTTGTCTTGCGCACCCTCTTAGGTGTACCCCCGGACACGAAAATATATAGCACTTAACTAATTAAAAACCCGAATAATTTCGGGTTTTTAATGTAACTTTCTTTTCTGAACGGAAATAATAGTCATACAATTTAATTTTCTTGTAATTACTCCTACTTTTAATCAGGTACTGGGCGATGGATAACGACTCCCGCCTGAGAGGGAAAATCCGTCTGGTTACCTGGCGCTATACTTAACCGATTGATCGACATGCCATGCTGGTAAAATATTAAAATCCTCTCCCATAAATCTGAACCACATGACAGGATTGATAGTCAGGCAGTATTTCACATTCATTGCTAAAAAAAATAAAAATAAGCATGCATCTTCTCGAAAATTAATTACCTTCCATCTTGTAAAAAAGAATCAAATCCTCTAATAATATCTCGATTCCCGCTTTTTTTAATACATCTTTCCGCTCGGCATATATTTTCCTCAACATATCTTCAAACCCCTTGCCAAGATGAATTTGTTTATGGCAGTTGCAACATAGTGATATGATATTCTCTTCCACATCCAGTGAATTCTCAAAATAGTCTTGCTTTGACATCGGGACAATGTGATGAGGTTCTGTGTAATTTAGAGGAGAGTTTCGCCTTCTGAACGTTGGATGGTCGCAATTAATTTCACATTTATAATCAGCTTTGTTAAGCGCATTTTTTGAAACAGATTTACTTCTTGGGTATGAGAGTCCATTTTTGACTTCTATTGCAGCTTTCTTAGGTTTCGCTTTTTCGCTATACTCAAATGTCTGAGTAACGTCAAAGTGATTACTTTCTTCTAGAGCAGTGATCAAATCATTATCTGAGTAAAAATCAATGCTTGAGCTTTCGTTCGTACTAAAAAAATCTAGTTCTTTTATTGCCTGAACAAGTTCTTCACGGATAGTCCATAAATTTCGCTTTGGGTTTCCTTTAATTTCTCTACTTTTCATGACTGTAATGAATTTTGTCCCGGAAGCAATCTTTCCGACTCCTTTAACCTCGAATCGGCCAAGCTGCTTCTGAACTCTTCCACCCAACCCATTGATTACACCATTAGCACTCATACTGTGCAGGTCGTACTTCTTGCCGATATCGAAACATGTACAGGAATGGTCTGGCTCAATGAACCATTTTTTTAACGCTGCAATACTTTTGTCATCAAAAACTTTTTTATCCCTTAATAAAATCTTCCATTCTTCAACGCTAATATCTATATCACAGACGTATTCACCATCAATTACTTCACATATTTTTTCAATCATGTCCATAACTCTCTTGTAACACAGGCTTTGTAATAATGTAAAATCCGTTACACGGCGTTGTATGTAATGTCATTGTCTCTTGGACTCCTACAGTCCAAAACAACTTTGTGTTTTGTTGTCCAAAAACTTTTTGTTGCCGTGAGTTCTCACTGAGATAAATCTCGCCTTGAGCGTATCACATCAGCAGACTTCCTCTCAACCTTATGGACTTAACCCGGTCATTCTTCACGACAAAGAAAGTACGGCATTTTACATGACGAAGAGACGGTCTCAGCTTCACATGAACGGATAACGTTTTTAATGTACTTCATTATTACGGCACGGGTGTTCAACGAGTATTTTTAAATATTAATCATTTTGTTTAACGGGTGGATACCTACAAATTTTAACATTTACTAATCAAGATAGCAGTTATACGTACTTTCCCGGCAAAAATCCTGAGGTTTACAGATTCCCTCACCGTAACAGACCCGGTCATTCCCCTGGTCCTCCGGAGAGTCTAGTACGAGTGATAAACGTGAATTCCTGTACCTGAAGTTCAGCCGCTGGCAGATAAGGGTAATGCTGTCAACCTGTTGATGACTATTTTAATCTGTTGTCATTCAATCCTTGTAACATCAGGATGATCCTGGTGTCAGTGAAAATACGAAATCAACACGTTGGTATCATTACCCATTGTCGAACTCAACAATTTCTGCTTTTAGTTCACTCCAGGATTTATCGAATTCTTTTGGTTTATTTGCCAGTTGACTCACATAGTTTTCGACGTGTGTAATAAGTTTTCACTGCATTTCTGACGCAAAAGGAATAGATTTGTAATCTCTTCCTGCGTCCCTTTTGCCTGAATCTCATAACGGTCAGTTGCTTTTTTAAGTTTTGATAAAGCGGTTTCTCTTTCGGATCCACGTAACATTTTTTACTCCTGCTGTATGTCGTGAAATTATTCCTATATTTGACCCTTATATCCAGATATTTTTACTCTCTTACGATTGCGATAGATTTCTGTGTATATATTCCTGTGTTGACTGATATCCCAGAGCACTATGCGGATGACGTTTATTGTAATGAATGAACGCCACTGCCGAATTCATCACCGCAGCCTGGCTGTCCGGATTCGACATGATTCCGATGTAGTCCCGTTTTATCATCTTCACGAAGCTTTCTGCTATTTCGTTGATTTCCGGGCTGCTCACCACTGTTGTGCATGGCTCAAGATTCAACTCTCTGACGAACTGCGAACTTCCGCGTTTCATGTACAGTATACGCTGAACCATTATCCGTCAGCCACTGCACCGGTATGTCCGGTAACCTGTACGCGACGATAACCGTAACTCGGCATGTCACTGATGATATTGAGGATGTCAGACTGTATCCCTGCGTCAACTTCGTCATTACGCCGGGTACAGCATCTGCCCTGTCAGACGGCTGAATGGTTACCATGTTGGTGGGCTACGTAGGAGACATTCATACCCCTACTCCATCGTCTGCTGGATAATGGCGATTTTCTCCTGATGAGTCTGACACTTACGGGCTTATTGCCCTAACAAGATCTCGGTCACCTCAGAATTAGCACCTGTGTTACACATATATTCAACCTTATCTCTTATCTGGAGATGCAACTACTGTCTGTTTAAGGGACTACATCACTGTCCGCTATCATCACTATTGGTAGACCAGGGATGTTTATATTAAAAGATTATTCATTCCAAATACCTATAAAGAAAATTCGACAGTGTCAACTATCGATCAATAGGATTAGCCTATTTTTTTACATCAAACAATAGGCTGTAATGGCATTTTTTTAAGAAAAATACGATTCAAACATGGGATAATAAATTCTGTCTATTTTTGGATTAGGGAGTCAATATGTCTGAAGGAGTTTCTAAAAATTCCAGATATGAAATCATTGCAATTCTGAGAGATGAACTCAGGATTCAATCTAAATTGTACTTCTATTGTAATGATATAAAACACCAGTCAACCCTAAAAAAAATAGAAGGAAATTTTTTCTATGTAAAACCATCTACCTCTCATCCAGGCCTTCCTAAAGAGAGCATTTTTTATTTTATCATCCACAGCCCATTAGGAAAAATAGAATTCACAACCAACAATCGAATCACTGACAAAAGCAATTCAAACAATCTTCTATGCTTCATTAACCCTGAATCATTATCAATACTACAACGAAGGACATCACCAAGAATTAACGTTAGGTACGAAAGCCAGTTTTATTGCTCTGGAAGATACAGAAGTGGCACTATTTATAAATATCACTTGAATGATATATCTGAAGGTGGTTGCTCGTTTATATCCCTGGAACCTTTGCATAGTTTTATTAGAAATGGAAATAAACTTGAAAATTCAGTGTTAAATCTTGGGGAGTACGGACAAATCCTTGTTAATTTAAAGATAAAACATATATCCGAGGAAAGTAATCGCAAACAATGTGATGCAACAAGCTTCAGAGTATCTTGCATGTTTTATTACGAAAGTGAAGAAAAAAAAGAGAAGATAGAAAAAATAATTGTCAAATTGATAATTGATAGAAAAATAATAAACAGGCGAAGCCTAGTTTAATTCATTTGATGAAATATAATTTCAATAAAACACAACCACTTTAATCTAAAACACTATTAATTCAATAGCACACAAGACATTTTTTGATAACGATAGTCAACAGGAAAATTTAACACATTGAAAAACACATTACTTTATACTGACGACAATATCATCGGGCACTCAATCCATGATTATATGATTGATAACAAAAAAAACATCACCACTCTTAACTTCCAGGATATTGTTAAGGGGACCAGCGCGCCATCAACTACTACCATTATTGTCAACACTATCCATAAGGATATCTCTGCAGCCACAACGGTCGCATTGCTTAATACCCTGCGCAAGCGTCTTACGCACTGCGCTTTGCTGGTTTTAATTGTAAAAAGTGACCTCTCCAGACTGTTCCGGGAGCTGCTTTATATTGATAATATATTGATTTTGAATGAAAAATCTTCTTTATCAGATTTCTCAGCCATCATCAACAGACCTTTGACCGCCGATGGCTGCCAGCGGTTATGTACCCGGCGTAAGCTAACCGCTAGGGAGCTTCAGGTTCTGGAGCTAATCATTGCCTGTAACAACAATAAAAGAATCGCATTACTCCTCGATATTGATCACAAAACGGTACACAGTCATAAGGTACATATTATGAAGAAACTGGGGATGAATAACTCACGGATAATGAATAAAAGGATAGTCAATATGTATCGGTGCTAAAGCCAAAAATATGTGGGTGACCAATCAAAAACCGATAATTCATTGGTAATCTGCCTTTAATAATCATTCCCATAGACATAAACCTGACCTATAATAAAGTTATCTTCTCTTTACCTCCGACCTGATTTTTGACGAGAGATAATGAACGCGACTCTGTTTTCCAATCATAATTTATCACGTAGCGATATATCCGTTCGTTATGTCTTTCAAAAGATGTTTTCCCCAAAAGGTACGCTCGTCGCCGTAGAGTGCCTGAGTCGTTTCGATAGCCTGTCTATCTCTCCAGAAAACTTCTTCCGCTATGCCAATGCGGGATTGCGCGAGAGCATATTCATGGAGCAACTGGCGCTTATTGAAAAACATAAACAGTGGTTTAATAAAAACGGCATCTCTGCAACAATCAATGTTGATGACCATATACTCAACATATTGCTAAGACCAGAGATTAAAAACCTCGTTGGCCACATTGGCTGCGTTCACTTTGAGGTAACAGAAAACTCGAATAAATTATTGAACAATGCTCTTGCAACCTGGAGCGATCCGCGAAGTACGACGCTCTGGCTCGATGATTTTGGCTCAGGCAATGCGGGTATTAGCGCGATTCGAGGCTACCATTTTGATTATGTCAAAATCGATAAAGACTTCTTCTGGCATTTAATGCAAAAAGATTCTGGCCGACCATTGATGGATGCGCTGATCACCTTTCTTTCCCGTAACCACCATAATGTGATTATTGAAGGCGTAGAAAGCGAAGCGCACAAGAAATGGTTACAGGGCATGGAGTGGTTTGCTATTCAGGGACACTACTGGAAGGAAGTCAGTATTGAACAACTGGTCAAAGAAGATATCAAGGTTTAAAAAAATGCCGGAGCATTCCGGCATCAATATTAACATTCGCGCAATAAAGTCAATCAATCACTCAATTATAAACTAACTCCCAGGTCGCCCAGCTGGTCAACGGACCGCTGGTCGCTTTTTCCGGCGCTGGCGTAACGTAGCCAATGTAATAAGTAAATATCCCGCCATCCACCGCCTTTTCGACCAGAGGCACCCGGTTTTGCTGCGGGTCAGCCGGGACAATTTTATTGCTCTTGTCCAGAGTATTATTGTCGTTAGTCGACAGCGCCAGGAAAATATGGCTGGCCCCATCCGCGCGCGTATTCGCCAGATAACCAGCGTTTTCATTGCTGACGGAATTAACCATAAACCCATCAATCCAGCGCACATTCACCATCCGAACTTCATCTTCATCCGCCGCGCCGCCATCATGACGAAGCTGGCAGTTTGAGAGTTCCAGCGTGAAAGGCTGTGGTTTCATAAATGCCCCCGCCCCGCGATCGTGTACTTCTGCCAGGCTGACCGGCGCCAGCCAGACGCTTCCACTCCCTGCATTATTGCCGCCGTTAAGCGCCACGCTACAGGAGATGTCGGTCACCCGTCCGGCAAAATCAACCCGCCCACGATCGTAATTCGTCTCGAATCCCCACGCCGAGGAGGCAATAAGCGTCCCGCTTATCAGGGCCAACTGAATGAGTCGTGTGCTATTTTTATACTTTGCTGAATCACTCATACCCGCCTCCCGCATTAATCGTACGTCAGGTTAAAGACCAGGTGCGACTCCACTTCACCGGTACTGGTAGTCGGCGCATATTGATAGAAGCGCGCATGGAGAGGCAGGGTGATATAACGAGTTTCCTGGCTTTGTAATGTACCAATATTATATTTTTTGTTGAATTCCAGAGGAGTGTTGTCCTTTATAACCTGCACACCAACGCCCTTAGCAGCAGAATTTCCGGTCTTTTCGTTTAGTAGAACACCTTGATTCGCTGATGTATTTGTAGCTAATGTTCCAGAAAATGAGGTGTTAATATTTGCATAACCACTGACACTGACTCCCCCACTACACTCCAGTTTAATATCAAATGGTGTACCGCCAGCCCAGGTCCCCACCCCTTTTAAATCAGCTCGTTTAATCGTGCCTATATCGACATTCATATTTTTGCCACCTAAAATGGTACAAGAAGGTGCAACAATTGTAATGGCATCAGCATTAAGGCTGGTTTTAAGGATTGTAAATCCTGGTCCGTACTCTGTATACGGCCCACTGGCTAAGGTTCCACTCCCTGTTGTGGTACTGGTCTTAATTATATCTAATGTGAATGTTGAACCTGCGAGTCTAAAGGAGGAACCTGTCGTGGTATAACTATCAGGGTAGATCATACTGATCGCCCCTGTACGTGAGAAACGTAAACCAATTCCAGGAATTGCAGTTGAATAGACTTTATTGGCCCCCTGAACCAAACCAGCAGCAACAACTTTCGCATCTGATTTCAGAGTAGTATTTCTATCACATGTAACATAAATCGTATTATTATCCGGCATTGTCCATGTTTTAGTTGCAATGACACTCCCTACTGGTAAGTCCGGGCTAACAACCACGCGCCCCATAGCCATATTAATTTCATAGGCACTATTAGATTGCCAACATGATGCCCATGCTGACGTTGTCCCCAGCGCCATTAAGCCAATAAAAAGCGTCAGTTTTTTCATTAGCGACATAGCGTTTCCTTTGTTTTTTCCTGACTTAATTCCACCGAGCACTGTCCGCCGCTCCACTTAACCGTGGCCTTCGGCGCGCTGGCGTCGCTGATAAACATCATGCTGCCCTGCCCCACCACGCCGATCTCTTTCCCGGACGGACCGAATATCGTGGCGGCAAACGGTAACGGCAGGCCATTAGCCTGGCGCGCCCGCAGAGTGATGTTGTTCTGCAGCGTGGTATCGAAGGAGACCTTGACCACGCTCCCTTCCCACGGCACCACCTGCGCCACGGTACTGCCGAAGGCGACATCGTCATTGCTGCCTTTCGGGTCAATTTCAACGGAATTTATCCGGTAAGGCCGCAGATACGGCAGAATGGCGTAGCCGTTGCTGTCGATGCGGGTACCCGGCGAACCGGGCAACATCGCGCCCGCGGCATCTTTCGCTTCGATCAGCGCCATAGTAGTGCCGGTTTCCGGCGAGAATACGACGCCGTGCTGATGCGCGATTAGCGTCCCGCTGGCGCCCACGCCGCTCTGGCGATAGCCTTCGCCCTGGCTATAGCTGCCGTTCAGCGTCGTCCACGGGGTACGGTAACTGCCGTTCAGCGCCACATCGTGCTGGCCGCCGGTGGCGGTGGTGGTCGACACGCCGTAGTTAAGGTTGTTTTCGCTATCCAGCGAACCGTTGACGCCAATCTGCGAGCTGGCGAAACGCGAATTGTTAAACGCGGTATTCGATGTCAGGTTAGCGGTGCGGTTTTCACCGAACCACAGCGGGTAGCTAAAGTTGAGAGACACGCGATCGTCGCGGCGGTGGCCGGAACTATCCGGGGTATAGACGCGCTGGGCGCTGACCGACCACGAGAGCCGACCGTACATGTTGTTGTAACTAAACTGATACTGCTTTTCCGTCCCCGAACGGTTCCAGTAATCCGCCACCCGACCGCTCAGATAAAAACCGCCCCAGCCGTCCGGCAGGTTCTGGTTGACGGTAAAGGTCATCCCGTTTTTCTGGCGCCACACGGTGTAGTTGCTGTTGTAGTTCTTCTCCTGATCGACGGCGTAGAGGGCGTCGTTCAGGTTGTAGTAGCCTTTGGTGGAGTAGCGATACGCCGCCAGCACGATGCTGGTCTGGGTTTCGGTAAACATGCGGTTAAAGGTGGCGCGATAGCTTTGACCGTGCTCGTCAAGGGTATCGCTCTTCAGCCGCGAGTGAGTCACGTCGAAGGAGAGCGCGCCGATGCCGGTGTTCATCCCGGTCCCCAGCAGGAACGCCTGATAGTCATCAAATCCGGTGACGCCGGTATAGCCGGTAAACAGGTTATTTAAACCATGCTGCCAGGTTCCCTGGTAGAGTATCGGTTTATTACGCAGCGAACTATCGTCGACTTTACCGGCGGAGAGCGCGTAGCGGGTCATCCCCGGACGCAGCAGCTGCGCTACCGAGGCGTAAGGTACGCTGAATACCTCGACCGAACCATCGCCCTCTTTAACCGACACTTCAAGGTCGCTACCGTAGCCGGAAGGATAGACATCCTGCAGGGTAAACGGCCCCGGCGGCACCGTGGTCTGATAGATAATATTGCTGCCCTGGCGCACCGTCACCAGGGCGTTGCTTTGCGCCACGCCGCGAATTTCAGGGGCGTAGGAGCGCATGCCGTCGGGAAACATATTGTCATCGGTCGCCAGGTTAACCCCGCGCAGGCCGATGGTGTCAAAGAACTCGCCGTTGGTAAAAATCTGCCCGCCGCTGACTATCGAGTTAATCTGCGGAATCGGCCGCTGCAGATAGGTCTGGTTGCTGTTCCAGTGCGCTTTCCCCTGCTGCTGCTGCCAGTTCAGGTTACCGATATGCTTGAGCAGCCAGCCGTCCCACGACAGGCCCGCGTTAACGCCAAGATACGCGCTGCTGTTATCGGAACCGTTGGCCGAGGAGATATGGCTGTTCCAGGCGTTGGCCATCCAGCCTAAATTCAGCGCCGCAACGCCTTTATCCCAGAATTGCGGGCTGACAAAGTTTTTCAGGCGCTGATCTTCGTAGATTTGCGGTACAGCAATATCCAGTCTCAGGGAGGACTGAATCAGCGTGTCTTTGACGTTATCTTCGTGACGCCACTCCTGCAGGCGTCCGCAGAAGCCCTCTTTTTCGCTGAGCTGCGGATTTAATTTTTCCGGCGAAATCCCATACTGCATCAGCATCGCTTTGGTATAGCAGACGCCCATTTTGCCGTCTTTACCGGCGGTGATTTTCAGGTCGTAGCGCCCTTTCCATTCGCCGTTGGTATAGACATCAAGGGAGTAGACGCCCTCGCTGATAGCGCTGGTCGAGAAGCGCGACAGGTCGACCTTTTCGCGACTGCCGACGATAAAACCATCGTTAAATTGATAGATCGTTCCCGGGTTTTCCTGTCCGCTGGAAAATGGCGGAAAGCAGCACAGCGCAACCGCAATAGCCGTGCTTAATCTTCCCGGGCAGATTGACCTCTGCTTCATGATCGTTTCCCTTATTTGACGGTAACTTTCACTGCGACATCTGCACCATAATCATTAATGTTGTTAACGGTCAGGGTCTCGCCTTTGCTCACCGCTGAAGAGAGGGCGATGGTCTGGCTGGACTGCGGGGCAAACATGACCGTTTTGCTGTTGAGCGCTTTGCCGCCGTTACGGGAGATACGGCTTACGGTGATATAAAAGGGCGTTGGGTTACTGACGGACAGGCTGCTGCCGTTAGCGGAGAGCGCCAGTTTTTCTGCCGCAGCGTCGCGATTGCCTAGCCCGGCAGGGCGATAAATAAACTTAAAGCGCGAACGAATCGCCAGCTGCAGAATATTTTGCCCTTCGTTTTTCTGGCTGGCCTCAACCGGCGGTATTTCCAGAAGGTTCAGCCACCACAGCGTCTCTTTATCTTTAGCCAGCCCTGCATTACTGCCGAGCTTAATACGCAGGGTTTGACCGCTTTTCGCATCAACGCGGGAAATAGGCGGCGTGATAATAAAGGGG
Organism: Klebsiella sp. HMSC25G12; assembly: GCF_001807705.1. Taxonomy (NCBI): domain Bacteria; kingdom Pseudomonadati; phylum Pseudomonadota; class Gammaproteobacteria; order Enterobacterales; family Enterobacteriaceae; genus Klebsiella; species Klebsiella sp. HMSC25G12. Next base: position 34,822 of record NZ_KV789905.1, read on the forward strand.
GTCGTAATGGTATCCGGCGTCGCGTCGGCATTACCGTTATCCAGCCAGGCTTGCGCCAGCGCCGGACGGTCGGCGGTGTTAGAGAGCTGCACCGTTATTTCTTTTTCATTTCCTGGATAAATAAAGCGGGTACCGTTAACAATAATATTATTGGCATGGGCCGCAAAACTAAAAATGAAACAGAAAAAAAGGGCAATACGCTTCATGCTGACCTCAGAATAAAAAAATAAGCGGCAGCAGTGGCCGCTTTATTATTGTTGTATACCCTGAATAATTCGAATTGCAGAAAGACGGCCAGAGAGTGACTGGGGTGAGCAAACGTCGCCAACGCCTGTGCCATTCGAAGTATGACGGGTATAGACCGCCCCGGCGCGAGGCGGCTTTATCTCTCAGTCGATATTACTGATAAGTAATTTCGTAAGTCGCGTAGCTGTTAACCACACCGGTGGTAACCGTGGTCGGGGTGCTGGTCGCATAGCCGACGTAGTAAGTGAAGCGCGCGCCATCCTGAACGGCAGAGGCATCACCGGCCGCTTTAGGCTGGGTGCTGTCGCCCGGGATGATTTTGTTGGTCAGCGCGGTGGCGTTATCGGTGGAGAGAACCAGCTGGATATTCTGCGCGCCGGCGGCTTCGGTGTTAGCCAGGTAGCCCTGCTGTTTAGCGGTTGCGCCCGCCAGCAGGTTACCGCCGGTCCAGTTCACACCCAGTTTGCTCACATCATCCTGTTTGGTGCCATCAGCCGCCTGGCAGTCAGAAACATCGATGGTGAAAGATTTCGGTTTCAGATAGGTATCCGCCGCGGCAGCTTTAACTTCCGTTAAAGTCACTGGTGACAGATAAACGTTCGCATCGCTGCCCTGGCCGTTTACGGAAACAGTACAAGATACGTCGGTAACTTTACCGAAGAAATTAACCTGACCGCCGCCTACATTGGTATCAGCAGCATTTGCCGCAGCCATACCAAAAAACGCAGTTGCCATTGCAGCAGAGAGAAGAACCTTTTTCATTGCCATTTCCTTGTCAGAGTGAATTAAGTATCAATGAGCAAACAGTTAATACGCACAAAAGTCAGAAGCGATTTGCGATGCTCACTTGTGCAACTGTTAATAGAAACTTCGACTGACCGGAGTCCGCAATATTTAAGGCGTCAGGAACGAATTCAATGAAAGAATTCGTCGAGGCTGTCGGCGTCAAAGAATGCTATTTCGAAATTAAACATACATTCTTTTACAACTTGATTGAGACTGTTTTATGGATTAGCGTCTATTAATAAACAAAAAACAATCAGCAATTCCAATCAAAGACATGTTGACTTTTGTCAAACATAACATAAAGAAAAGTAACACATTGATTTTTAGAGGTTATAATTACAATGCGCCAATGGCTATAATTTTAATGATGTTTAAAATCACAATGGCATGGGTAAGTCAGTTTATTCAAAGCGTACTGGTCGAAAAGAATTACTCCAGGCGGTGGCGAAGATTCCGGTCTGCCTGATTAGTGTCGAAGCGAGCACTGGGGCATTTTACTGGCAGCATGAGTCTGAAAAATAGGGACATAAAGTAAAAGTTATCAATCCTCAGTATGTAAAACACGTTACCCGCCCTGAAATCCGGGCGCGCTGTAGGTGATATCAGTCACCCAGACCTGATTGGGCTTTACCACGGTAAATTCACGCTGCACACGATTAGGGGCAACGACCGAAGGTCTGCCAGCCATCCGGCATGAAGCTTTATAGCCACGCACCGCTTTGATCCGGTTCAACAACGGTAGCGGCATAGAAAGCCACAGGAAGTAGCTGAGGACTCGCTGAAGAAGGTAATAGCAGCTTTCCCTCGCGCCATTGCTGGCGCGATTTGCCTGAGCGATATGGCCCAAGGAAGACCTTTTATAACCGTTTTAACCGATGTGTCAACGCCAAGATTACTGACCGTTTTTCGCCATTTTCATTGCCCGCACTCCCTGTTGGTCATTAACGTTGTCCGCTTTCCACCATTTCATCATCACTGATTGGCGTTGCGCTTTTTGCCAGCACTCCGGCTTTGCGTTTCTCTTTCAACCGATAGCTTTCTCCTTTTATGTTCAGCGTTGACCTGCTCCCCGTTGATTAATACACCGTGA